>NZ_JAUCML010000008.1:0-158172 GCF_030362955.1 Curtobacterium citri | reverse complement strand
GGGGTGGAGAACCAGCTACCTGCGGCTGGTGAGCGCTCCGGGTGTTTCCCGGCTTGTGACAGTGGTTCGGCACCCTCGCCCGATCGGTTTGGGATCGTTCCTGGGGAAGTGCTGTCCCCCACTCCGTACCGTGGGGGCATGGCCCCCGCACACATCCCGAGCACGGACCGGATCCGGGCGATCGACGCCTGGTGGCGCGCCGCGAACTACCTCACCGTCGGGCAGATCTACCTCCTCGACAACCCCCTGCTCACGCGCCCGATCGACCCGGACGACGTGAAGCCCCGCCTGCTCGGGCACTGGGGCACCTCCCCCGCGCTCAACCTCGTCTACGCGCACTGCAACGCGCTCATCGCCGAGACGGACCGCGACCTGCTCTACGTGTGCGGCCCCGGACACGGCGGTCCCGCGATGAACGCCAACGCGTGGCTCGAGGGCACCTGGACAGAGCTGTACCCCGACATCACCCCCGACCCCGAGGGCCTGCGGAAGTTCTTCCGGCAGTTCTCGTTCCCCGGCGGCATCCCGTCGCACGCGGCCCCCGAGACGCCCGGCTCCATCAACGAGGGCGGCGAGCTCGGCTACTCGCTCGCCCACGCGTACGGCGCCGCGCTCGACAACCCCGACCTCGTCGTGGCCTGCGTCGTCGGCGACGGCGAGGCCGAGACCGGCCCGCTGTCCGGCTCCTGGCAGGCGCACACGTTCCTCGACCCCGTCTCCGACGGAGCGGTCCTGCCGATCCTCAACCTCAACGGGTGGAAGATCGCCAACCCGACGATCCTCGCGCGCATCCCCGACGAGGACCTCACGGCGTACTTCCGCGGGCTCGGGTACGAGCCGATCGTGGTCGACTCCGCCCGCGTCGACCACGACCCGTTCGCCGTGCACGCGCTCTTCGACGGCGCGCTGCGCCGGGCCCTCGCCACGATCGACGACATCCAGGCCGCCGCGCGGGCACAGGCCGAGCGCGCCGCCGCCGGGCAGCCCGCCGGTGCCGCCGACCTCCGGCCGCGCTGGCCGATGATCGTGCTCCGCACCCCGAAGGGCTGGACCGGTCCGCAGGAGGTCGACGGCGAGCGCGTCGAGGGCACCTTCCGCGCGCACCAGGTCCCCCTGCCCGCCGTGCGCGAGGACGCCGGGCACCGTGAGCAGCTCGAGGAGTGGATGCGGTCCTACCGTCCGGACGAACTCTTCGACGCCGACGGACAGCCGACCGGCATCCTCACGACGATCCGGCCGCAGGGCGAGCACCGGATGAGTGCCACCCCGCACGCCAACGGTGGTCGCATCCGGACCGCACTCGACCGGCCGTCGCTCGAGCCGTTCGCCGTCCCGGTCGGCGAGGACGCCAGCGCGACCGCCACGCTCGGGCCCTGGCTCGCGGAGCTCACCTCGCGGAACCCCTCGGCCTTCCGCCTGTTCGGCCCGGACGAGACCATCTCGAACAAGCTCGACGCGGTCTTCGACGTGACGTCGCGGGTCTGGCGTGCCCGCCGCGCACCGGGCGACGAGCACCTCGGTGCGCGCGGCCGGGTCATCGAGGTGCTCTCGGAGCACCTGCTCGAGGGGATGCTCGAGGGCTACGTCCTGACCGGCCGGCACGGACTCCTCAACACGTACGAGGCGTTCGCGCACATCATCGACTCGATGGTCGGGCAGTACGCGAAGTGGCTCGAGTCGTCGACCGACATCGACTGGCGTGCCCCGGTGTCGAACCTGTCGATCCTGCTGTCGTCGCACGTGTGGCGGCAGGACCACAACGGGTTCTCGCACCAGGACCCCGGGTTCCTCGACGTCGTCGCCTCGAAGCAGCAGGACCTCGTCCGCATCAAGCTGCCGGCGGACGCGAACACCCTGCTCGCCGTCGCGGCACACGCGTTCGAGACGACCGACCGCATCGAGGTGATCGTCGCCGGGAAGCACCCGGAGCCGGTGTTCCTGTCGCTCGACGACGCCGTCGCGCACGCCGCGGCGGGCCTCGGCGTCTGGGACTGGGCCGGCACCGAGCAGACGGTGGGTCACGCCGACGTGGTGCTCGCGAGCGCCGGGGACGTGCCGACGGTGGAGGCCGTGGCCGCCGCGGACATCATCCGGAAGCACGCGCCCGAGGTCGGTGTCCGCTTCGTCAACGTCGTGGACCTGCTGTCGCTCGGCGACCCGCGGAAGCACGAGCACCCGGTCAGCGACGAGCGCTACGACGAGGTGTTCGTGCCCGGGACGCCGGCCGTCTTCGCCTTCCACGGCTACCCGTCGCTCGTGCACAACCTCACGTACCGCCGGCACGGGCACGACGACCTGCACGTGCACGGCTTCCTCGAGCAGGGCACCACGACGTCGCCGTTCGACATGCTCATGCGGAACGACATGGACCGCTTCGCGCTCGCGCACGACGCACTGACCCGTGTCGACGCCGACGCGCACGCCCACCTGCTGACGAAGCTGACCGAGGCCCGCGAGGCCGCGCGGACCTTCGCCTACACGCGCGGCGAGGACCACCCGTCGCTGTCCGGGTGGGAGTTCCGGGGCTGGCCGCAGGACGAGCCGACGTCGGGTGGGACCGGTGGCGACCCGGGCGAGGGCGAGACCGAGGGCGCGGCTCCCGGCAACTGACATCCGTCCCGTCCCTCCTGCACAGTCGGGAGGCACGGCACACCCTCCACAGGACCGGTCACGCCCGACGCGTGGCCGGTCCTGTGGCGTGAGGCTGGCCGCATGGACGTCGGGTGGGTGAGCGCGCTGGTCGCGCTGGCGGGGGCGGCGGTCGCCGCCGCGAGCGTGGTCGTGACCGTGCTCGAGGGGCGGCGGATGCGGCGAAACACGGAGTTCTCGGTGCACCGGGACCTGTGGTGGCAGCGTTGGTCCTGGGTGGTCGAACGGGCGAACTCCGGAGACCCGCACGATCACGACGCTGCTGCGTTCATGACCCATGCACTCACGACCCGGTCGTGGGTGACCGCCGACGACGAGTGGGTCCTGGCCGAGATCCAGCGTGACGAACGAGAGCGTCGACGGAGCGACGGGCCGACGGACGACGAAGGAGCAGGAGGACGAACCAGATGATCACCGACGAGTCAGATCGTCTGTTCAAACGACGCCTGCAGATGGTGGAGCGCGCCTTCGAGCACCTGCTCGCCGACCCGCACTACGGACCGCTCATGCTCGAGGATGGTCGACCCGAGTTCTTGGCGGACCTCCGGCAGGAGTGGCGGGAACGCCAGGACCGTGCCCGGGCGCACCTGGTGTACGACCTGCGCGAGGAGGCATCCCTGGCGGAGAGCTGACCGTGCCAGGCTGGGCGTGTGCAGGACCTCGTCATCGCCGCCCCGGACCTCGTCACGCTGCCGACCTCGACCGGTGGGCGCTTCCCCGTCCGCCGCGTGTACTGCGTCGGCCGCAACTACGCCGCGCACGCCCGCGAGATGGGGCACGACCCGGACCGCGAGCCGCCGTTCTTCTTCACGAAGCCGGCGAGCGCCCTGGTCACGGACGACGCGGACACGCCGTACCCGCCCGGCACCGAGCGACTCGAACACGAGGTCGAGCTCGTCGTCGCCCTCGGCCGCGGCGGTTCGGACGTCGCCGTCGCGGATGCCCTCGACCTCGTCTGGGGCTACGCGGTCGGGCTCGACCTGACCCGTCGTGACCTGCAGGCCCAGGCGAAGCGGCTCGGCCGACCGTGGGACCTGGCGAAGGGCTTCGACGCCTCGGCGCCGGTGGGGACGCTCGTGCCCGCGGCGGGGATCGATCCCACCGTCGGGGTCGTGGAGCTCCGGGTCGCGAACGGCGCGGAGGGGACCGACGCGGACGGGACCGACGCGGACGGGATCGGCGCGGACGGGGCCGGCGCGCTCCGGCAGTCCGGGGACCTCGCCGACCAGATCTGGTCGGTGGCGGAGACCATCGCGGTGCTGTCCCGCTCCGTCGCGCTCGCACCCGGGGACCTGCTGTTCACGGGCACCCCGGACGGGGTCGGGACGCTGCAGCGCGGGGACGCCCTCACCGGGAGCATCGCGGGCGTCGGGAGCGTGCGGACGCGGATCACCTGACCCGGACCGGACCGGTGCCGGAGCCGCACGACCCGCTGTGAGGGTCCGCAGCCCGGGGGCGTACAACGGTGGTCGACGTCGGCGGACCACCGGCGTCACACCGACGGGACACGAGGGGCACGACCGACGCCGAGCGCGTCGCAGTCACCCCCGGTGTCCGGACCGAGGAGGTGCGCCGTGCACGAACACGACCTGCTCGCGACGTCCTGGACCTGGGCGGGCGACGAACCGATCGCCGACCGGGTCCGAGCCGTCGGGGACGCCGGGTTCGCCGGGCTGTCCCTGTCGCTCGACGACCTCCACGAGGTGCGGGCGACCACCGGGTTCGCGGCACTGCGCCGCGTGCTCGACCGGGCGGGGATCGTCTGGGTCCAGCTCGGTCCCCTCGACCGCTGGTGGTCGCACGACGGCCGGACGACCGACGACGACGCCGACCGCGGGGTCGTGCTCGAGGCCGCGGCGACCCTGAGCGCGTGGCAGGTCGTGGTGCGCGCCGACCCGGGCGTCGTCCCGACCTCGCCGGCGTCGATGACCGCGGACTGGATCGAGCTCGCCACGCAGGCCGGGCAGGTCGGCGCGCAGCTCGTGCTCGAGCCGGAGCCGTGGTCGAACCTCCCGACCATCGAACGGGCGTCGCGGTTCGTCGCGGCGGCCGGGCACCCGAACGGCGGCCTGCTCCTCGACGCCATGCACACGCTGCGGGGCGGCTCGACGCTCGCGTCCGTCGCCCAGGGCGTCTCCCCCGCCGTGCTCGCCGCTGTGGAGCTGAGCGACGGCCTGCTGCACACCCCGTCCGGTCTGACCCTGGCGGAGGAGTCGCGGAGCGCCCGGCACCTGCCCGGAGCCGGTGCGTGGGACCTCCCCGGCCTGGTCCGCGTCGTGCGGGACCTCGGCTTCGACGAGCCGTGGGGCGTCGAGGTCCGGACGGCGGCACACCGGGCGATGCCCCTCGTCGATGCACTCCGCACGGCCGCGGCTGCGACGCGGGCCGTGCTCGACGCGGCCGATGCCTTCGGGCAGCCGGCGGCGCCCGCCATGCCGACGACACCCGCACCGACCTCCGCCGTCGACTTCGAGCCGACCGTCCCGCCGCGGTCGGTCCTGCCCCGACGCCGGCACGACTCCGACACAGGGGCGCCCGCGTAACGTCGCCGGCATGACGGATCACGCAGCAGACGACGACCTCCTCCGGCGTTCGCAGGAGTCCATCGACGAGGCCAAGGCCGCAGCGGCCGAGGTGGACCTCCCCGAGCAGGAGGAACTCGTCGACGAGGACCTGCCCGCAGCCGACGGCGGCGCTCCGGCGGACGGGCCCGCGCCCGCCGCCTGAGCGCAGCACGGCGGACCACCTCGGACCGCCCGGGAGCACCCGCTCCCGGGCGGTCCGTCGTGTCGCCGACGGACCCGGCGGGAAGAAAATCGGTCGCCGGATGTGACGATCCGGCTCCCCGACCCGTCACACCAGTGGGTCCCGGAGCTGCAACGGCTCGCGGGACACCCGGGCACACCGTCGTGCCGGGCCCAGGACGCGCCGCGACCGGTCACCCTGAACACACCGGTCACGGCGCCCCGACGGCGGCCCGTGCGCTCCCTGATCCGGCGTGCGGGCCGCCTTCCCGGGCGGACCCCCGGACGCCGCTCGACGGTCGTCCGCTCAGCCCTCGCGGACGACGTCCTCGGGGTCCTTGTCCGGCCGCCAGCCCCGCCACGACGGCTGCCGCAGCCGGCCGTCCGCCGTCCACTCGGCGAACTCGACCTCACCGACGCGCACCGGACGCACCCAGTGCGCGTCCCGGGCGTCGGGACGTGGGACGTCCACGAACGGGGAGGTCGCACGTCCGGCCTTCCCGAGCACCTCGGCGATCTCGTCGAGGTCACGGTCGCGGAACCCGGTGCCGACCCGACCGACGTACTCGAGACCGTCCGGACCGGGGACGCCGAGCAGGAGCGACCCGATCCCGCCGGCGCGCCTCCCGTTGCCGGGACGCCAGCCGCCGACGACGACCTCCTGGGCGGCGTGGTGCTTGATCTTCAGCCACGCCTCGGAGCGGCGTCCCTCGGCGTAGCGGGACGACCGCTTCTTCGCGACCACGCCCTCGAGGCCCTGGTCGCGCGAGTCCGACACCGCACGGTCGAGGTCGCCGTCGACGGCGGGCGGGACGTCGACGGCCCCGCCGGGGTCGACGACCGTCTCCAACGCCCGGCGCCGGGCGTCGTAGCCGAGCCGGGTCAGGTCGTGCCCGTCGGCCTCGAGGACGTCGAAGAGCAGCAGCCGCACGGGTGTCCGCGCCCGTGCCGCCTCGACCTCCCGCGGCTTCGTCAGCCCCATCCGGTCCTGCAGCAGCTGGAACGAGGGACAGCCGCGTCCGTCGAGCGCGACGACCTCGCCGTCGTACACCCCGTCGACGCCCGCCCGCTCACCGAGCTCCTGGAGCTCCGGGTACTGCGCGGTGAGGTCGTGGTCGTTCCGGCTCCGCAGGGTCACCCGACCGTCGCGGACGGTGGCGAGGGCGCGCACGCCGTCCCACTTCATCTCGAACGCCCAGTGCGCCGGGTCGAGCCGGGGCTCGCCCTTCGCGAGCGTCGCCTGCATGGTGCGACGGTCCGCCGGTGCGGTGTCGGAGGTCGCGGCCGCGTCGATCCGCTGCCGGCCGTCGCGTGCACCTGCCGGCGGACGGGAGGCACGCTCCGCCCCCGTCGTGGCGCCGCCGTCCGCCAGGCGGTCGGGCTGCTCCTTGGTGCGGTGGATCAGCCAGTTCTGCTCGTCGCCCTGGCGGCCCTTCCCGCGCCCGCGGGTGTGCAGGAGCGCCAGACGTCGTACGCCGTTCGTCCGGCCGTGCAGCGTGACGATGACCTCCTCGCCCTCGCGCCACTTCTCGAGCTCGTACGTGCCGTCGTCCCACAGGGTCACCGTGCCGCCGCCGTACTCGCCGTGCGGGATGGTGCCCTCGAAGGAGCCGTACTCGAGCGGGTGGTCCTCGGTCTGCACGGCCAGGTGGTTCTTCCCCGGGTCGGTCGGCTCACCCTTCGGCAGCGCCCAGCTCACGAGCACGCCGTCGTGCTCGAGGCGGAAGTCGTAGTGGTCCCGCGTCGCGTGGTGCTCCTGGATGACGAACGTCGGGGTGCCGTCCTCCCGCACCGTCGGTGCGTCCACGGGCACCGGTTCCGGGGTGCGGGACGCGTCGCGCTTCGCGCGGTAGGCCGTGAGCCGGTCGCGGGCAGGCTGCTCCGCGTCGTTCGCACGCTGGGTCCGGTCGCTGTCCCAGTGACCGGAGTCGGGCCTCCCGACCGACAACGAGGCGGACGCGACCGGGTGCAGGAGGTCGCCGTGCGCCTCCAGGCGGTCCAGCACCTCGTCCATGGTGAGCTGCGCGAGCCCGCGCTCGCCGAGCTCGTCCCACGTCCGCGGTGCCGCGACCGTCGGCCGGTCACGGCCGCGCAGCGAGTACGGGGCGATGGTCGTCTTGTTGCCGTTGTTCTGCGACCAGTCGACGAAGACCTTGCCCGTCCGCTCCGCCCGGCTCATCGACGACAGCACCAGGTCGGGGAGGTCCTGCTCGAGCGCCTTCGCCAGCTCGTGGGCCACGTCGGAGACCTGCGCCGTCGACGCCCCGCCGTCGAGCGCCGCGTACAGGTGGATGCCCTTCGACCCGGACGTCACCGGGTACGGGTCGAGCCCCATGCCGTGCAGGATCTCGCGTGCGGCGAGCGCCACCTCCACGCACTCGGACAGCCCGACGCCCTCGCCGGGGTCGAGATCGAGCACCAGCCGGTCGGGTGGCTGCTGACCACCACGGGGCCCGAAGCGCCACTGCGGGACGTGCAGCTCGAGGGCGGCCTGCTGCGCCATCCAGACCAGGGTCGGCAGGTCGTCGACGATCGGGTACTCGGTGTCGTGCTCCTTGTGCGCGATGGTGTGGTGGCGGACCCAGTCGGGCGCGGAGTCCGGCAGGTTCTTCTCGAAGAAGACCTTGCCGTCGACCCCGTTCGCCCAGCGCTTCCGGGTCACCGGACGGTCCTTGACGTGCGGGATCATCCACGGCGCGACGCGCTCGTAGTACGCGATGACCTGCCCCTTGGTCGTACCGGTCTCCGGCCAGAGCACCTTGTCGGTGTTCGTCAGCGCGATCCGCCGGTCACCGACCAGGACCGTCGTCTTCCGGGCCACCGGGCTCACAGCGCGACCCCGGTCGCTCCCGCCACGGTCAGGGTGCTGCCGGACGTGTACGACGACTCCGGGCCGGCCAGGTACACGTAGGCGCTGCCGAGCTCCACGGGCTGCGCGGGACGCCCGAGCGGGGTGTCCTGGCCGTACGCCGCGATCTCGTCGCCGGGGTAGCTGATCGGCTGCAGCGGCGTCCAGACCGGGCCGGGCACGACCGTGTTCGCGCGGATGCCCTTCGCGGCGAGCTGTCGGGCGAGGCCGTTCGTGTACGTGATGATCGCGGACTTCGTCGCCGCGTAGTCGATCATGCGGTCCTGCGGCTGGTACGCCGACACCGAGCTCGTCGTCACGATCGCACTGCCGGGTGCCATGTGCGGGACGGCCGCGCGGACGAGCCAGAACAGCGAGTAGAGGTTCACCTTCATCGTCCGGTCGAAGTCCTCCGTCGACTGCTGCGTGACGTCCTCGTGCACCTGCTGGTGTCCGGCGACGAGCACCAGGGCGTCGAGGCCGCCGAGCTCGCTGACGGCGTCCCGGACCAGCGCCGCGCAGAAGTCCTCGTCGGTCAGGTCGCCGGGGAGCAGCACCGCCTTGCGGCCGAGGTCGCCGACGACGTCGCGGACCTGTTCGAGGTCCTCGCGCTCCTCGGGCAGGGCGTTCAGGGCGACGTCGGCGCCCTCCTTCGCCATCGCGACGGCGGCAGCGCGGCCGATGCCCGAGTCCGCCCCGGTCACGAGCACCCGGTAGCCGCGCATCCGGCCCGTGCCGACGTAGCTCGTCTCGCCGTGGTCGGGCACGGGGTCCATCGCGCTCGCCAGGCCGGACCCCTGCTGGGTCTGCGCCGGGAACGGCGGACGGGCGTACTGGTCGCGCGGGTCCTGCTTGTCGAGCTGGCTCATGGGCCCATGGTGCTCGCGCGTCCTGGCGGGCGTTCTCGGGTGCGCGCGGGCATCATGGCCCCATGAGGTCGATCTGGAAGGGCTCCATCGCGTTCGGGCTCGTCAACGTGCCCATCAAGGTGTACGCGGCGACCGAGACCCACGACGTCTCCCTGCACCAGGTCCACGACGAGGACAAGGGCCGCATCAAGTACAAGCGCGTCTGCGAGTTCGGCCACGAGGTCGAGTACGCCGACATCCAGCGCGCCTACGACGACGGTGACAAGACCGTGGTGCTCACCGCCGACGACTTCAAGCAGCTGCCCGAGGAGCAGTCGCACGAGATCGAGGTCCTCGAGTTCGTGCCCGTCGAGCAGGTCGACCCGATGATGTTCGAGAAGTCGTACTACCTCGAGCCGGACTCCCGCTCCCCCAAGGCGTACGTGCTGCTCCGCGAGACCCTCGCGAAGACCGACCGGCTCGCGATCGTGCAGTTCACGCTCCGGCAGAAGACCCGGCTCGGCGTCCTGCGGGTGAACGACGACGTCATCCTGCTGCAGGGGCTGCTGTGGGGCGACGAGGTCCGGGCCGCCGACTTCACGGGCCTGGACGCCTCGGTGAAGGTCAGCGCGAACGAGCTGAAGATGTCGTCGTCGCTCGTCGAGAGCATGTCGACCGACTTCGACCCGGACCGGTACACCGACGCGTACCAGGAGGAGCTGCAGCAGCTCATCGACGCGAAGCTCGAGGCGGGCGACGACGTCGACACCGCCGACACCTTCGGCGAGCAGGCGGAGGACGAGGACGACGGCGAGGGCGGGGACGTCATCGACCTGATGGCCGCCCTGCGGGCGTCCGTCGACAAGAACCGGTCGTCGCGGTCGGGAGGCACCGGGTCGCGGTCATCGTCCGGCTCACGGTCGTCGTCTGGTTCACGGTCGTCGTCTGGTTCGCGGTCGTCGTCCGGCCGGGCTGCGGAGGACGACGCTGCGTCGGAGGAGCAGTCCACGACCACGAAGAAGGCACCGGCGAAGAAGGCCCCCGCGAAGAAGGCGCCGGCGAAGAAGGCCCCCGCGAAGAAGGCCCCTGCGAAGAAGGCGCCGGCGAAGAAGCAGGCCAGCTAGCCGTCGCGACCCGTCCGCCGCAGCGCGAGCGGGATCGACACCCACAGCGCCGCGGTCCCGAGGAAGACGACGACCCCGCCCACCACCCCGCCGACGTCCCCGATCACCACGTCGAACACGAACAGCACGGTGCCGGAGAACAGCAGGGCGCTCGCCGCGAGGGCCGTGATGAGCAGCACGTTCCCGGCCCGGACCAGGTCGTGCTTCTGTCGCTGCCGGAACACCAGTCGGTGTGCGGACACCGCGGACAGCGCGACGACGGTGATGACGACCGCGAGCACGACCAGCACGAGGTAGACGACTTCCTCGCCCGGGCTGAGCATCGTGAACCGTTGCTGGAACGGCAGCGTCAGCAGGAACCCGGCGAGGATCTGCGTCCCCGTCTGCACGATCCGGAGTTCCTGCTGGATGTCCGACCAGTTGCGGTCCCACCGCTCGGTCGGGGTCTCGTGCCGACCACGCTCGGTGTCCCGTGCTGCACCGCTGACGTCGCTCATGCGCCGAACCTACTGCCCCGTCACGCACCGGAAACACGACTCCGCGAGACTGTCCGCATGACTCCACAAGAGCCAGGGAGCCTGCAGTCGTCATCCGTGACCGCCGGCCCGCCCGTCACCGTGTCCATCACCCGTCTCGTCGATCCCGACCGCATCCCCGACGCCACCGCCTGGGTGCAGTCCGGCGTCAACCTGGCGAACCGCTACCCGGGCTTCCTCGGCTCCGGGTGGGTCCGCTCGCACGCCACCAGCCGCGAGTGGCATGTGCTCTACCGGTTCGCCGACCACGAGCAGTTGGCGACGTGGGAGAACTCCGACGACCGGCTCCGCTGGCTCGACCTGGGCCGCGACCTCGTCGTGGAGTCCCGGGTCGAGAAGCGCACCGGCATCGAGGGGTGGTTCGACGCCCCGCAGGACGCCCCGGCGTCGAGTGCACCGCCGCGGTGGAAGCAGGCCGTGAGCATCTGGCTCGGGTTCTTCCCGGTGAACCTGGCCTTCACGTTCCTGGTCGGCTGGCTCGTCCCGGCGTTCGGCACCCTCGCCGTGCTGCCGCGCGTGCTGGTCACGACGCTCGTGCTGACGCCGATCATGACGTTCTGGGTACTGCCCTTCGTGACCGGGCTCATCCGCCCGTGGCTGCTCGCGCCGCCCCGGACCGCCCGGCAGCGCTGATCGGTCGTCGGGACACCGGGCCGGTTGCGTGTTCAGGGTGCACTGAACAGCACGAGGAGCGCCGTCACGAGTGTCACGACGACGACGACGGTGGCGAGGAGCCAGACGAACCCGAGCACGTGCTCGAGCACCACTCGACCGATCGCTCCGCTCCCGTCCCCGAGGAGCGCCTGCAGCCTGCTCGCCCCGCCGGCACCGATCGGGTCGAGCACGACGAGGGGCCGGAGCCGTCGGTCGACCAGGAGCGCTCCGTGCACAGTGCCGACGTTCGTCAGCATCCGGAAGCGGACGAGCCTCGCCCCTGCGGACCGCACGCGACGCCGCCCGTACACCGTGACGGCGACGAGCTCGTCGCCGTCGCGGTGCACCGAGCGCGTCGAGGCCGCGATTCCGGAGAACCACGGCCAGCCGACGCCGAGCACGAGCGCGCAGACCAGTGCGACGTCCGGCAGCACCGCCAGGGGGTACCCGTCCGCGTCGAAACCCTGGGAGGACCAGGACGGGCGGGTGACGACGGCGAGGACGATCACCACGACGGCCAGGACCACGCCCACGCGTGCACTCCAGAGCCCGATGCGCGTCCACGGTCCCTCGGCGTCGCCCGGTGCGTCGACGGGCCCCTCCGTCGCGTGCCGCGGCATCGTCAGCCGAGCACCGACAGCTGGTCGAGCCGCTCGAGGATGACGCCCTCGCGCAGTGCCCACGGGCAGATCTCGAGCGCCGGCAGGTCGAAGATGTCGAGGCACGCCTCGGCCACGAGCGCGCCGGGCACCACCTGGTGCGCCCGGCTCGGCGAGACGCCCGGCAGCGCCGCGAGTTCCGCGACCGACCTCGTCAGGAGCGACGGCAGCAGCCGGCGCAGTTCGGCGCCGTCGAGCGACCGCGGGACGAGCGGCCCGTCCCCCGACGGTGCGGCACCGCAGATCCGCGCGATCGAGCGGAACGTCTTCGAGGTCGCGACGGCACGGTCGGGCCGCCCCGAGCGGAGCAGCAGCCCGGCGTCCCGCGCGATGGCGACGCGGATCTCGTGCCGGATGCGGCGCACGTCGTCCTCGCTGGGCGTGCCGTCGACGAAGTACGTGCGCGCGAGCCGAGCGGCACCGATCGGCATCGACCACGCGACGTCCGGCGCCTCGTCCGCGCCACCGGCGATCTCGAGCGAGCCGCCACCGATGTCGAAGACCGCGAGTCGTCCCGCCGACCAGCCGAACCAGCGGCGGACGGCCAGGAACGTCAGGCGCGCCTCGTCGCCGCCGGACAGCACGGCGAGCTCGACACCGGTCTCGCGCTCGACGTGGGCGAGCACCGCGTCGGAGTTGACCGCGTCCCGCACGGCGGAGGTCGCGAACGCGAGCATGTCCTCGCAGCCGCGGTCCTCCGCGACCCGGACGGACTCGGCGACGAAGGCGGTGAGGGCGTCGATGCCCTCGGGCGTCACCGCGCCGGCCTCGTCGAGGTGCTCGGCGAGCCGCAGCGGCTGCTTGTAGGACGACGCGGGCAACGGCGCGGCACCGCCGTGCGCGTCCACCACGAGCAGGTGGCCGGTGTTGGACCCGATGTCGAGGACTCCCACGCGCATGTGCCAACGCTAGCGGCCGGGAGGCAGGGCCCCTCCGGGCCGGTTCCGGCGCACCGCGGAGCCTGCGGAGCGGTGTGACGGCCGAGTCCGCAGGGAGGGTCAGGACCGCAGGAAGGACTCCAGCTCCGACGTGGTCGGGTAGGACGCCTGGGCGCCCGGCTTCGTCGCGGCGTACGCCCCGACGCCCACGGCGAACCGCGCAGCCTCAACGAGGGAGTCCCCCGCGTCGAGCCGGAGCGCCACCGCACCGGTGAACGCGTCGCCGCAGCCCGTGGTGTCGACCGGGTCGACCCGGACGGCCGCGACCTCGACCGGCTCGGCGTCCCCGTCGTGCACGACGCAGCCCGCGCCGCCCCGGGTGACGATCGACCGCGCGACGCCGTGGTCGCCGAGCGCGGCGGCCTCGTGCTCGTTCACGAGCAGCACGTCGGTCAGGTCGAGGAGCTCCTGCGGCACGGCGCCGAACGGGGACAGGTTCGTCAGCACCGTCGCGCCCGCCGCGTGTCCGGCACGGGCGGCCGCGAGCACGACGTCGAGGGAGACCTCGAGGCAGAGGCCGAGCACCCCGGTGCCGTCGAACGCGTCGGCGGGCAGGTCCTCCGGCGTCAGCGTGGCGTTCGCGCCGCCGGAGACCACGATGGTGTTCTCGCCCGCGGCGTCGACCGTGATGACGGCCGTGCCGGTGGCGACGCCCTGCCGGACCGCCACGTGCGTGGTGTCGACGCCGGCCGATGCGACGGACTCACGCAGCAGCGTGCCGTTGCCGTCGTCGCCGACCGCACCGATCATGCGGACGGTGCCCCCGAGCCTCCCGGCCGCGACAGCCTGGTTGGCAGACTTGCCCCCCGGCAGGATCGCGAGGTCGGACCCGTGCAGGGTCTCACCGGGCTGCGGGAAGCGCTCCGTGCGGACCACCAGGTCCGCGTTGAGGCTGCCCACGACGACGATGCCGGTCATGCGGATGCTCCTGTCTCGGCCGAGGCCGGGCGCGGGATGAGGAAGGACGTGGCGAGTGCCGCGCAGGTGACCACGGCACCGAGGAGCATGCCACCGGAGTAGCCCGCGGTGCCCGCGGACCCGCCGGTGCCGAGTGCGATCTGCAGGGCCGGCAGGACCGCGAAGCTGATGCCCGCGCCGAGGTTGAACGCCCCCGCGTTGAGACCGGGCAGGAAGCCGGGGTTCGACGCCGGCGAGAGCACGATGCCGAGCCCGTTCAGGATGATGTTCGCGATGCCGGCGTAGGTGATGCCGATCAGCACGGTCGCGGCGACGAGCACGGGGAGCGAGTGCACGCCGACGATCGCCATCACGAGCGTCGCGACGATGCTGCCGACCAGGCCGAAGCGGAGCACGGCACGGTAGCCGAGCGTCGGGGCGAGGCGGCCGGCGAAGGGACCGACGATCCAGCCGACCAGCGCGTACGGGGTGAGGAACGCGAGTGACGCGAGGTCCGGCTCCATCCCGAAGCCGACCTCCGGGTTCTGCGCGAGGCTCGTGACGAGACCGTTCACGACCGCGAAGACACCGGTCATGGTGAGCAGCGTCGTGGCGAGGAGCGCCCACGTGCCGCGACGCCTGAGGAACCGCGTCTCGACGAGCGGCTCCCGGACGCGCGACTCGACGGCCCAGAAGACCGCGAACGCGACGACGGCGACGACGATCCCGCCGACGACGAGCGCCCAGTCCGCGGCGCCGAGCTTGCCGGCCTCGTTGAACGCCGTGAGCAGCGCGCCGACACTGACGACCAGGGGCAGCACGCCCCACCAGTCCATCCGGGTGCCGGCGGACGGCTTCGACTCGACGCCCCACACCGCGACCATGGCGGCGGCGACGACCGTGACGACCGCGATGACCCAGAAGATCCCGCGGAAGCCGAAGTGCGTGGCGATCCCCCCACCGGCCAGGGCGTCGACGCCGGCGATGCCGCCGTTCACCGCGGTGAGCAGGCCGAGGGCGGCGCCGTACCGCTTCGGGTCGGCGATCTCGTTGCGCAGGACGAGCAGGCCGATCGGCACGACCGGGCCGGTGACGCCCTGGACCATGCGGCCGACGAACAGCATCGGCACGTTGACGGCGAGGGCCGCGACGACGCTGCCGACGAGCATCACGAGGAGCATGCCGACCAGGACCCGCTTGCGGCCGACGATGTCGGACAGGCGGGGCAGGAACAGCGAGAACAGCGCGGCGATCGTGAAGAACAGGGTCTGCGAGAGGCCGATGGTCGCGTCGTCCGTGCGGAGCTCCGTCGCCATCGTCGCGAGCGCGGGGCTGAGCATGCTCGCGTTGAGCTGGAACGCGACGCACGCCGCGAGCAGGGCGGCGGTGAGGGCGGCGGTCGACTTCGTCGTCGAGGTGGTGGTCACGGTGCTCAGGCCTCCTGGACCGCAGTGGCGTCGGCGGACCGCGGCGTCCACCCGGTGTCGGGCGTCTCGCCGATGCGCTCGAGGGCGTCCACCACGAGGTCCCAGAAGCGCTCGTGGTCGAGCTCCAGCGCGGCGCTCGTGCGGCAGTCCGCCGGAGCTGTGGCCCGGAAGTCGGCGACGGTCATGCCCAGGGTGTGGCGGCCCTGGGTCTCGATGGTGATCGGGACCTTCACGGCGCGGACGATCGTCGGGTCGATGACGTACGCGACGGCGCACGGGTCGTGGACGGGCGGGGCGTCGAAGCCCTGGGCGTCCTCGTAGGCCTTGCCGAAGAAGTCGAGCAGCTCGCCGACGAACGCGGCGGGGCCGGTGCCGACGGCGGCGATGCGCGCGGCGACCTCGGGGGTGGCGAGGGCCTGGTGGGTCAGGTCGAGGCCGACCATGACGACCTCCCAGCCGGCGCTGAAGACGATGTCGGCGGCCTCGGGGTCGATGACGATGTTGAACTCGGCGACCGGGCTCCAGTTGCCGACGTGCACGCCGCCGCCCATGAGCACGACCTGCTTGACACGCTCGACGATGCGCGGCTCCTTGCGGGCGGCGAGCGCGATGTTCGTCAGACCGCCGGTCGGCACGAGGGTGACCGTGCCCGGCTCGTGCGCCATGACGGTGTCGATGATGAGGTCGACCGCGTGCCGCTCGTCGAGGTCGAACGACGGCTCGGGCAGCATCGGCCCGTCGAGGCCGCTCTCCCCGTGGATGTCGGGGGCGACCTCGATCGGGCGGAGCAGCGGACGGTCGGCACCGGCGGCGAACGGCACGCCGGTGATCCCGGCGATGCGGGCGACGGCGAGGGCGTTGCGGGTGACCTTCGGCAGGGTCTGGTTGCCGACGACGGTCGTCACCGCGAGGAGGTCGATCGTCGGGTTGCCGTGCGCCAGGAGGATGGCGACCGCATCGTCGTGGCCGGGGTCGCAGTCGAGGATGATCTTCTGCGTCGTTGCGTCAGGCACCTGGGGCTCCGCTTCGTCGGGGATCTGGTGTCCGCCCGGGGGCGGCGTGAGGTCTGTGCTTGACGCGGTGGGGTCCGCGTCGTGGAGGAACCAACTCCGGCACGGCGCGTCAAGCGTTTGACATGGAAGCACGTCAAGCGTTTGACGTCAACTCCGAGCAGTCCTCACGCGCTGTCGCGTCCGCCGTCGGTAGGCTCGACGGGTGCCATCCTCCGCCGTGCCGGCCCGTCGTGTGACCGCGGCGATGGTGGCCGAGCGTGCGGGCACGAGCATCGCCACGGTGTCCCTCGTCGTGAACGGCAAGGACCGCGGTCGGGTGTCCGCGCCGATCGCCTCCCGCGTGCGCGATGCCGTCGACGAGCTCGGGTACGTCGTCGACCACGCCGCGAGCTCGCTGGCCCGCGGGACCGGCGACCTCGTGGTCCTCATCGCGCCCGACCTGTCGAACCCCTTCTTCGCCGAGGTCATCCGCGGCGTCCGCGACACCCTCGGCGACCGGTACCAGCTCGTGCTCTCGGTGACCGAGCGCGGCGCACAGCCGTCGACCGCGGACCTGCGGCGCTTCGAGCGACTGCGGCCCGCGGGCATCCTCGTCGACGCCCCCGCTGCGGGCGAGTCCCTCGACGCGAGCGTCCCGGTCGTGCTGCTCGACGCCCCGGACGCCCCCGAGTCCGCGGTCACGGTCGACTACGACCTCTCCCCCGGCATCGACGAACTCGTCGCGCACCTCCGCGAGCAGGGGCACGAGCACGTCGTGTACCTCGACGGCACCGCACGGGTCGCCACCTTCGGCATCCGGCACCGGATGTTCGACGGGGCCTGTGCCGCCGCGGGCATCACCGTCTCGGAGCTCGGCGCCCGCGCCGACCTGACGGTGGACGCCGCCGCGGCGGCGACCGAGCACGCGATCGAGGCCTGGCACGAGGACGGCGTCACCGCCGTGGTCGCCGCCGCCGACACGCTCGCCTACGGGGTGCTGCGCGTCGCGGGCGCGATGGGGCTCCGGGTACCGGAGGACCTGGCGGTCGCCGGCTTCGACGACCTGCCGTCGTCGTCGGTCACGGCACCCGCCCTGACGAGCGTGGCACTCCCCGGTGCCGAGCTCGGTCGGGCCGCGGCGCTCCGGCTCCTCGCGGCGCTCGACGGCACCGCGGTGGAGCCGGTGGCGCTCCCCGCGCGCCTGGTGCGGCGCGCGAGCACCGGCGGATAGGCGGCGCGCCGCCGCACCCAGCACGAGACGCCCCGGACGCGGCGAGACGCCCCCGCTTCCGGAGGCGTCTCGGCCGATCAGGGGCGTCTCGCGGCGACGCCGGCGTGTCGCACGGCGTCAGGCGGAGGCGTCCCGCCCCGATGCCGGCGGCTCGGCGTCGACCGGCGACGTCGGGACGGGTGCGTCGCCCGCCGCGCCGGTCCGCCGCGCCCGCTCGAGCTCGTCCGCCTCGGCGCCCCCGACGGCCTCGCCGCGGGCGACCATGCCGGCCGTGTCGGACAGCGTGATCTGCGGCAGGAACAGGGCGAGCAGGAACGCGATCGCGATGAACGGCAGGAGGTACCAGAACACCGGCGCGAGCGAGTCGGCGTACGCATCCACGATGCCGTCCTGCACCGCCTCGGGGAGCTTCGCGACGGTCGACGGGTCGATGCTCCCCGCCGAGGACGCGGCGTCGGTGGCCGACCCTCCCGCCGAGGTGAACACGTCCGTCAGCGCGGTCGTCAGGCGCGCGGTGAAGAGCGCGCCGAAGACGGCGGTGCCGAGGGAGGCACCGACCTCGCGGAAGTAGTTGTTCGTCGAGGTCGCGGTGCCGACCTGGGCGGCGGGCACGGCGTTCTGCGCGACGAGGACCACGACCTGCATGATGAGCCCGAGCCCGGCGCCGAACACGAACAGGTAGGCGCAGATCAGCCAGATCGGGGTGTCCGCGGCGAGCTGTGTCATGGCGAGCATCGCGAGGGCGACCAGGACCGTGCCGACGATCGGGAACACCCGGTAGCGACCGGTCTTCGTGATGAGGGCGCCGGAGGCGATCGAGGTGCCGATGAGGCCGACCATCATCGGCAGCATGAGCAGGCCCGAGACGGCAGCCGAGGTGCCCGACGCCATCTGCAGGAAGGTCGGGACGAACCCGATCGCGGCGAACATGCCGATGCCGAGCACGAGACCGATGCCGGTGGCGAGCAGGAAGGTGCGGTTGCGGAAGAACGACATCGGGAGCACCGGGTCCTCGACGCGGGACTCGACCAGGACGAGCAGGGCCGCGGCGACGACCAGGCCGGCGAACCAGGCCCAGGTCTCGAGCGCGTCCCACCCGTGGTCGGCGCTGCCGCCGAACTCCGAGAAGAACACCAGGCACGTGGTCGCGATCGACATGAGCACGACGCCGAGCACGTCGATCCGCTTCTCGGCCTTCTTGGTCGGCAGGGTGAGCGCGAACCAGGCGACGAAGAACGCCGCGATGCCGACCGGGATGTTGATGTAGAACGCCCAGTTCCAGGTGAGGTGGTCGACGAAGAAGCCGCCGAGCAGCGGGCCGCCGATCGCCGACAGGCCGAAGATCGCGCCGAGCGGGCCGAGGTACTTGCCGCGCTGCGAGGCGGGCACGATGTCGGCAATGATCGCCTGGGACAGGATCATCAGGCCGCCGCCACCGAGGCCCTGCATCGCCCGGAACGCGACGAGCTGCGTGAAGTCGCCGGCGAAGGCGCACCCGGCCGACGCGATCGTGAAGAGCGCGATCGCGACGAGGAACAGGTTGCGACGGCCGAGGACGTCGCCGAACTTGCCGTAGATCGGCATCACGATCGTCGACGCCAGCAGGTACCCGGTGGTGAGCCAGGCCTGGTGCGCGACGCCGCCGAGCTCACCGACGATGGTCGGCATCGCGGTGGAGACGATGGTCTGGTCGAGGCTGGAGAGCAGCATGCCCGCGATGAGCGCGGAGAAGATGATCCAGATCCGGCGCTGCGTCAGGAGCAGCGGTCCGTCGGATCCGGGGCGGGCACGCTTCGTGCCCTGCGCGGTGGTGCTCATGCGGTGTGGTCCTGTCCGGTGGTGGTGATGGCCGCCCTGAGCTGGCGGAGGTTCTCGGTGAGCAGCGCGTCGAACGTCGGGCCGGAGGTCTCGTCGAACGCGTCGTCGAAGTACTCGCCGGCGGAGACCTTGAGCAGACCCGCGGCGGCCTCGGCGACGAGCTGCGCCCGCCGGTCGTCCGGGTCGGTCCACCCGAAGCGCTGCCGGACGGCCTGGCCGACGGCGGCGAGCTGGACCTCGGCAGCGGCGAGGAACTTCGCGACCATCGCGGGCTCACGCTCGAAGACCCGGCGGACGAGGGCCTCGTCGGCGCGGTCGATCCCGACGACGTGCACGTGCTCGATCGCGAGCGCGACGATCGACCCGAGCGGGTCGAGGTCGGCCGGCACGAGCGAGCCGTCGACGTACGCCGCGAGCAGCTCCTCCGTCGCGCCCTGCTCGATGCCGAGCACGGCGTCGTCCTTCGACGCGAAGTGGTTGAAGAACGTGCGGCGGGAGACGCCGACGGTCTCGCAGAGCTGCTCGATCGTGAAACCGTGCAGGCCGTGCTCGATGGTCGCCCGGCGTGCCTCGACGACCATGCGTCGACGCAGCGCGCGCGTGCGTTCGGTGGTGCTCACCGAACAAGAATTGCACTCTGCCGCTGAGAGTGCAACGGAAGGACGGGTTACAGCGCCTTCGCGAAGCAGTAGGACCAGGGCATCGTGGCCGCGTACGGCTCGTAGACGTCGATCTGCTCCCAACCGGTCTTGCGGTAGAGCGCGACGGCTTCGGGCTGCTTGTCCCCGGTCTGCAGGATGACGCGCGCGGCGCCGGCCTCGCGGGCGACCTGCTCGCCCTCGGACAGCAGCGCGGTGGCGGCGCCCTTGCCGCGGGCGGCGGCGAGCACGATGAGGCGCTTCAGCTCGACCTCGTCACGGAGACGGCGGACGGCGATGTGCCCGAGCGGCGTGCCGTCCTCGTCGAGCGCGAGGATCGAGGTGATCACGGTGGCGGGGTCGACCGCCAGGGCACGGTCCCGCTCGGCGGTGACCGCGGGGTCCTCGTCCCGGTGCCCGGCGCCGTAGCGCTCGTGCATCTCCTCGTCCATGGTGGCGCGGAGGGCCACACCACGCGGGTCCTCCCAGGCGACGCGCTCGATCGTGATCACGATGGTCCATCCTGGCACGCGCCGGAGCGCTCGGTTGCGCCGTCACCCGCGGCCGTGCCCTCAGCGCAGCGCGGCGATCGGCCCCTCGCCGGCCTGCAGCGCGCGCAGCACCGCGGCAGCGTCGTCGTACACCGCCGCCGCCCCGGCCCCACGGAGCTCGTCGCCGCCGATCCCGCCGGTCATCACCCCGACGCAGGGGAGCCCGACCGTACCGGAGGACTCGACGTCCCACATCGCGTCACCGACCATCACCGCACGGTCCGCGGCCACCCCGACCTTGTCGAGGGCGACCTGGATGATCCCGGGCGCGGGCTTGGCCTCCTCCACGTCCTCCGAGCTCGTCTCGGCGGTCACCCACGCGGACGCGTCGAGGAGCTCGCGGAGCACCGACAGCTCCGACTCCGGCGCGCTCGTGGCGAGGACGACCGCGTGGCCGGCGTCGGCGACCGCCTCGAGCAGCTCGCGGGCCCCGGGCAGCAACCGCAGCTGCGGTATGTGCTCGGAGTAGTACGCGGTGTGGAACTGCTTTGCGGTGTCGCGGACCTCGTCGGAGGCGTCGGGCAGCAGCTCCTCGAGCAGACGACCCGAGTCCATGCCGATCGCCCGGTGGACGCGCCACGCGTCGACCGACTCGCCCGCCGCACGGAAGGCCCGCCACCAAGCGTCGACGTGCGCGTAGTTGGAGTCGACGAGGGTCCCGTCGATGTCGAAGAGGACGGCGGTCGAGGGAGCATCAGCCATCCACCCAGCCTGCTCCCACGACCGCCGGACCGGTCCAGGGTCGCGCCGTCAGACCTCGATCGACGAACCGACGGGCAGGATCGACGCCGGGACGCCACCGAGCCCCTCGGTGCCGAACATGCGGACGTTCATCTCCTGACCGCCCTCGCTGAGGAGCAGCTCGTGGATCTGCACCACGCGCTCGGGTGCGACCGCGCGGACGTAGTCGACGCCCTCGCCGGTCTTCGCCCACGGACCGCTCGTCGGGACGAGCAGGGTCCGGACCGGGGCGTCCGGCACGAGGTAGGCGTCGCCCGGGTGGAACACGGCGTCGTTCACGAGGTAGCCCACGTTCGCGATGGTCGGGATGTCGCGGTGGATGACCGCGTGCTCCTCGCCGAGGACGCGGGCGGTGAAGGGCCCGACCTCGACGGTGTCGCCCGCGGTGACCGTGCGGACGCGGCCGTCGTGGTCGCCGAGCTGCTCGACGACCGACGCCGGGCCGTGGACGACGACGTCGGCGTTGCGCTCGAGCCCCGCACGGATCGCGTCGACGGCGAAGTGGTCGGCGTGCTCGTGGGTGACGAGGACCACCGTGGCCGCGGCGACGAGGTCGGCGGACTCCGGCGTGAAGGAGCCCGGGTCGATGACGAGCGAGGCGCCGTCCTGCTCGAGGACGACGGTGGCGTGGTTGTACTTCGTCAGCTTCATGCCGCCAACTGTACAACACTGTTGTACAAATGGCTGGTCGTTCAGTCCGCCCGGCGGGCCAGGCGCTCGAAGACCTCCGGCAGCCGGGCCAGCAGGGCGCGCTCGTCGTCGTCGAGCTCCGCACGCATCGCGGTCGCGAGCCAGTCCGCACGGCCGTCCATGTCCTGCTGCAGCGCGGCTCTGCCCGCATCGGTGATGCGGATGACCGAGGCCCGCCGGTCCGTCTCGGATGCGGTCCGCTCGACGTACTCCTGGTTCGTCAGCTCCGCCACCGTCCGGGACTGTCCCTGGTGCTTCACCCCGCGTCGCCGCGCGAGCTCCGCGATCGTCATCGGCCCCTCGCGTCCGAGGAACCCCAGCGTCGCCGAGTGCGCCGGCGGCAGGCTGTCGCCCTCGCGTCGGGCCGCGCGCACGAGGCGGCCGATCGACCGGCGCAACTCGGCGGCGAGCTCGTCGATCGGGTCCATGGGCCACGACGCTACCGCGGAACGGACGGGAGGCCCGTGGCGGTGTCGCCACGGGCCTCCCGTCCGTCCTCTGCTGACGTCCGTCAGCTGCTGCGCACGTCGTCCGCGGCGCTCTTCGCGTGGTCCTGGACGTCGGACGCGGCGCCCTGCGCCTCGTCCTTCACGGTCTGGGCGGCGTCCTGCGCGGTCCCCTTGAGGTCCTGCGCGTGCTCCTTCGCCACGTCGCCCAGCTGCGACCCGACGTCCTTCGCCTGGGACTTGACGTCCTCGACGAGGGGCGCCGCCTTGTCCTTGAGCTCACCGGCGAGCTGCTCCTCCTTGTCGGAGGTCGGGATGAGCGACGACGCGAGCCACCCCGCGCCGAAGGCGATCAGGCCGACGGCGAGCGGGTTGCCCTTCGCCTTCCGGACGCCCTCGTGCGCGACGTCCTTCGCCCGGTCGGTCGCACCCGAGGCGGACCCCGAGACGCTCGAGCCCGCCGAGTGCGCGGACCCCATCACGGAGTCGCGGACGCCCTGGAAGCGGCTCTTGACCTTCTCGCTCTGCCGGTGGGCGATGGACGAGGGGCTGACCTTGTCGGCCAGGGCGTCGACGTCGGACCCGAGGGCACCGCGGGTGCGCTCGATGTCGGCACGGATCTCTTCTGGGGTGCTCATGGCTTCCTCCCGGTGTTCGGCTTGAGTGCTTCGGGGACTTCCTTGACGGTCTCGACCGTCTGCGGGACGCCCTGGATCTCCTTGATCTCCTTGCGTCCACGGACGTAGAGGATCGCGGCGACGATCGCGTAGACCACGGCGATCACGACGGCGGACCACGCGTTGCCGATGAGGTACCCGAGACCCCACCACGCGGCGATGGACAGGAACAGCAGGGCGAACAGGGCGGTGAGCCCGGCGCCGCCGAACATGCCGCCGGCCTTGCCCGCCTTCTTGGCGGACTCGGTGAGCTCCGCCTTGGCGAGGGCGACCTCCTGGCGGAACAGCGACGACAGGTCCTTCGACACGTCGGTCAGCAGTTCGCCCAGCGGCGTGGTGGCGGCGCGTTCCTCGGGCGTCGGTTCGCCCAGCGGGGTCGCGCCCGGGACCGTGTGGCTCATACGCCGCTCCCCGTGCCGGTCGAGGACTCACCGGCCTCCTTCTCGTGCTTGACCTCGGTGGCGAGGGCCTTCGTCAGGCGTCCGGCGAGGATGCCGGCGCCCGCGGCGAGCGCGATGAACGTGCCGGGGCGCTTCGCGGCGAAGGTCTTCACCTCGTCGAGGAGCGAACCCGGGTCGCGGTTCTCGAGGTACCCGGCCGCGGAGCCCGCACGGTTCGACAGGTCGCGGACGACCTTCGCGGCGATGCCCTGCTCGTCGTCGTTGTCGGCCATGCGGCCGAGCTGCTCGCCGAGGCTGCGGAGGCCCCCGGCGGCGCGCTCCTGCTGGCCGGCCGCCTGCTCCTTGAGCGTGTCGGAGGCCTGGGAGTAGAGCTGCTTGGCGTGGTCGGTCGCCTCGGAGGCGACGTTCGACGCCTGCTCCTTCGCGGTACCGGCCACGCTCGCGGCCTTGTCCTTCGCGTCGCCGGCGACGTCCTGCGCGGCACCCTTGGCGGCGTCGGCCTTGCCGCCACCGTCGGTGCCGCCGGAGCCCGTGCTGCCGGTACTGCCGGTACCCGTGCTGCCGGTGCCCGTGCTGGTGCCCACGGGCGGCAGGTACCCGGTGCTCGTCGTCGTGGAGTCGTGCAGCGGTGCCGAGGCGCCGGCGGCGGACGGCGTCGCCGGGAGCTGCTCGTCGGCGGGCAGTGCGTCGAGCGGCTCGACGTCGTCGAACCCCTCGGGTCGGCGGACGTCGCCCTCGGGCAGGAGGACGTCGTCGAACTCGCGGTCGGTGTCGCGCGGCGCGGAGGTGTCGCTGCCGAACGAGGGCACGGTCACGCCCGGGTACACCTCGTGTCCTTCGGACGCGGCGGTGCGGTCGTGGATGGGCGTCCCGGAGTCGTTCCCGGGTGGGTTCGTGGTCATGGTCGGCCTTCCGGATCGGTCGCGACGGGTACGGCACCCGCCGCGTTGGACCCGACGGTGCGCGACCCTGCCTGCGCCGTGCCACAGGAACGTCGGCGAACGCGGTGACGCCCGCGCCCGACGGCCCGTCCAGCACCCCTCGGGCAGGATCGGGGGGTGCCGCTGGTCTCCGTCGTCGTCCCCGTGCTCGACGACGCCGAGCACCTGCGCCGGTGCCTCGCCGCCCTCGCGGCACAGACGCGGCCCGTGGACGAGGTGGTGGTCGTCGACAACGGCAGCACCGACGACAGCGCCGCGGTCGCCCGGGCCGCCGGCGCGACGGTGCTGCACGAACCGGTCCGCGGCATCGCCCGGGCCTCGGCGCGCGGGTACGACCACGCCTCCGGCGACGTGCTCGTCCGGCTCGACGCCGACTCGGTCCCGCCGCCCGGGTGGGTGGCTGCGGCGGTCCGCCTCCTCGGCGGCACGGGGGTCGTCGCGGTCACCGGTCCGGGCCGTCCGCACGACGGCGGTCCGCTGGTCCGACGGCTCTGGGACACGCTCTACATGGGCCCGTACTTCGTCCTGATGCGCGGCGCGCTCGCCCGGCCGCCGCTGTTCGGGTCCGCGACGGCGATGCACCGCTCGACGTGGCTCGCGGCGCGCTCCCGGACGCACCGCGACGACCCCGAGGTGCACGACGACGTCGACCTCTCGATGGCACTCGACCCGGCGTGGCGGGTGGTCGTGGACCGCGCCCTGCTCGTCGAGGTCTCGGCGAGGCCCTTCTCGGGCGTCGCCTCGGCCGCGCTCCGCACCCGGCGGGCGTTCCACACGTTCCGGGTGCACGGCCGTCGGGCGAACCCCTGCCGACGGTGGGCGCGGCGGTGCCGGGCCGCGCTCCGCGCCTGCCTCCCGTCCCGCTCCCGGGGCGCCTGGTCCGGCCGCTGACGAGGGCCCGGCGCTCCGGTCACGATCGGGTGTCGGGCCGGCCACGGATCGGTCTCGGGGGCACCGGCGGTCGTCGCGCCCGGCTACCGTCGGGGACGAGCGGGCCGGCGCCTCCGTCGGACCGCGATCGAGGGGGAGAACCATGCGGCACGCGCCCGCCACCACACTGCTCGTCACGATCGGCCTCGGTGCCGCACTCGTCCTGAGCGCCTGCACGGACGGATCGACCACCGGCCCGAGCGCCACGGCCACGTCCACGTCGACGGCGAGCACGAGTGCGGCGACGACCGCGCCGACGAGCGACGCCACGGCGGACGCCGGCAGCACGCCGAGTCCGACCTCGACCATCCCGCAGGTCCCCGGCGTCGACCACGACGGCGGCACCCTGCCCTCGTCGTGCAGCGGACTGGTCACCGCTGGCAGGTGGCAGTTCACCGACGACCCGCTCAACGACCCCTCGGTCGTCGGCGATCCCGTCGCCGTCCCGAAGACCGCCTTCACCCCGGTGCTGCAGCCCGGTGGCGGGCGGCTGTACTGCGTCTGGCGCGACCCGCGGGTGGACGTCACGAACGTGGTCATCGACGTCGCCGTCGTCGACTCGACGAAGGCGTTCGCCGCACTGCAGCAGCTGTCGGGCTTCGACTGCGACCGCGAGTCCGAGGGCTACCGCTGCCAGAAGATCTCCCAGAACCCGCAGTACCCGGTCACCGACGGGGACACCTACTTCACGCGTGGCGACATCGGCATCCGCATCACCCAGTCGAACGTCCCGACCGACGGCCTGCTCGAGGACGTCGAGGCGCACGTCTTCGGCTGACCCCTACCCGTCGTCCCGCCGGGACGCGGGCCGGGACCGCACGTGCGCCCGCTCCCCCTGCGGCCCGTACAGGCAGAGCACCTCGGTGACTCCGTCCGTCGTGTTGCCGACCCAGTGCGGGGTGTGGGTGTCGAACTCGACCACCTCGCCGGGTCCGAGGTCGAAGTCGCGGTCGCCCAGCAGCAGCCGCAGGCGCCCGGACAGCACGTAGAGCCACTCGTACCCCTCGTGCGTCCGGAGGGTCCGGTCGCTGTCCGCGGGCTCCGGCGGGATGAGCTGCTTGAACGACCGGACGCCGCCGGTGCGCCGCGTCAGCGGGATCACCACCCGTCCGCCGTGCCGCTCGGGCCTGAGGTGCACCCGCGGGTCCCCCGTCTGCGGCGCCCCGACCAGGTCGTCGAGCGGCACCTGGTAGGCGCGGGCGAGCGGCAGCAGGAGCTCGAGGGTCGGCCGCCGCTGGCCCGACTCGAGCCGGGAGAGCGTCGACACCGAGATCCCGGTCTCGTCGGCGAGCGCCGCGAGCGTGACCTGGCGGCGCTCGCGCAGCGCCCGCAGGCGTGGGCCGACCGCGTCGACCACCTCCGCCGTCGTCGGCGGGGTGATCCGTTCCTCCCGGCTGCGCACCATGGGACCATGTTGCCAGACCGGCAAGCATCCTTGCTGGTTCGGAACGGATCGCGCAGGCTGCGACCATGCGAGAGAACTTCGACGTCATCGTCATCGGCGGCTCGGCCGCCGGCCTGTCCGCCGCGCTCATCCTGGGGCGCTCGCGACGCTCCGTGCTCGTCGTCGACAGCGGCGAACCACGGAACGCGCCGGCCGCCGGCGCCCACAACTACCTCGGGCGCGAGGGCGTCGCGCCGACCGAGCTGACCCGCATCGGGCGCGACGAGGTCGCCGCCTACGGGGCCGAGGTGACGGCCGGGAGGGTCGTGGCCGCGTCCGTCACCGCGGGCACCGACACCGACCCGGTCGGCTTCTCGGTCACGCTCGACTCCGGCAGGGTCGTCACCGCCCGCCGGTTGGTCGTTGCCTCCGGCGCCGTCGACGTCCTGCCGGACGTCCCGGGGCTCGCCGAGCAGTGGGGACGCGGGGTCGTCCACTGCCCGTTCTGCCACGGGTGGGAGATCCGCGACCGACGCATCGGCGTCCTCGTGACGACGCCGAACGGGGCGCACCACGCGCAGATGTTCCGCGCCCTGAGCGACCGGGTCACCGCGTTCGTCACCGACCCGGACCTGCTCGACGACACCGCCCGCAGCGCCTTCCGGGCCCGGGGCATCGCGGTCGTCGAGGGGCCGGTGGCCCGGGTGCTGTCGACGGACGGGGTCCTCACCGGGGTCGAACTCGGGTCGGGCGAGGTCGTCCCGCTCGACGCCCTGGCGGCGGCGAGCACGGCGGAGCCGCGGGTCGCGTTCCTCGAGGGGCTCGGGCTCCGGGCCGAGGACGTCGTGGTGAACGGGTTCCGCTTCGGCGGCGGCCTGACGGTCGACGCGACGGGGCAGACGGGCGTGCGCGGAGTCTGGGCCGCGGGCAACGTGACGTCGCCCATGGCCACGGTGATCGCCTCGGCCGCCGCGGGGACCCAGGCGGGGGCCGCGGTGCACGGCGACCTCGTGCAGGCCGACATCGCGGCGGCGCTCGCAGCGGCCGCTGACCCGAGCGTCCCGACCGGTCAGTCGACGCGGTAACCGGCCTGGGCCGCCAGGAGGGGTGCGAGGGCGAAGAGCTGGTCGGAGCCGATCGTGGCACCGCGCAGACCCTCGAGCCGCTCCACCCGGTCGAGGTCGGCCTCCCGCAGGTCCACGTGCTCGATGCGGCTGTTCGTCCCCTCGACGGCGCGGATGCTCGTGCCGGGGAAGGACACCCGGAGCAGCCGGGCGTCGGCGACGTCGAGCTCGTCGACGACGCAGTCGCGGAAGACCACGTCGGTCAGCGTCGAGCCGCGCAGGTTCACGAACCCGAGCTTCATCCCGACGAACTCGACCCCGTTGAGCGTCGCGTCGTACAGCTCGGCGGAGCCGACCCGGCCACCGGCGAACCGGACCTCCCGCCAGGCACTGCTCGACGCCCGGAGCACGGGGGCGTCGAGCGTCTCCACCACGGAGTCGCGGACGCGCAGGCCGCGCAGGTCGGCGTCGTCCGCGCGGAGGGTCTCGACCACGCACTCCTCGAGCTCGAGGTCGGGCAGACGCTCCCCCGCCAGGTCGAGCACGGCGACGCGCTTGCCCTCGACGCGGTCACCCGTCAGCAGGTCGCCGGGGGCCGGCGTCCAGTCCTCGAGGTCACGGGGGTCGACCGGGGTGATGCGGGGAGCGACGGTGCCGGTGGGCTTGCCGGGGGTGCGGGCCATGCGCTCAGTCTGCCGTGGCGGCCCGACGTTCGAGCACGCTGTCAAGCCGGAGGTCCTTCGCCGGGCCGCGGGCCTCCCAGCGCACCGTCCACCGGTCGGCACTGCCGGCGAGCACGCCCGTGTAGTCGTCGGGCGCGCACGCGTGCTCGACGGACGCGCCCCACGCCCAGTCGTGGAACACCCGGCCGTCGGCGAAGTGCACGGTCCAGCGGTCGTCCTGGCCGTGGCGCACGACGAGCGTCCGGGACACCGGGGTCTCGCGGCCGTCGAGGCGCATGACGCCGGCCTCGTCCCAGCGGACCTCGTCGGGCGTCACCAGTGTCAGGGACGTCGTCCCGGCGACGTCACCGGTCACCCCGGCCCGGCGGTCGACGACCGTCCGGCGCAGGGTCCACTCCCCGATCAGGTCCGTCGGCAGCATCCCGCCAGGCTACGCGCGGAGGGCCTCGGCCCGGGCCGTCCGGTGCTCGTCGTCGGAGATCACGCCACGACGGTGCAGGTCGTCGAGTTCGGCCAGCCGCTGCTCGAGCGTCGTCGGCGGTGCGAGCGTCTGACTCTGCATCGCCCGGTACGCCAGGTCCTCCTGCAGGGTCAACGGGTTCTGACCGCGGTCGGACATGCGCTTGGCGCGGTAGATCGCCAGCACGATCGTGGCGACGATGCCGAGCACCACGAGGACCCCGCCGACCGTGATGATCGTCGCGGCGACGTCGAACGCCGGCGGGATCAGCGGGTTGTTCCCCTCGTCCGGGAACCCGAAGTCGTCGATCGACATGACACCCTCCCCCTGGGGCACGATCGCGCCCTCGTCGGGATCGTAACGCGCCCGTTCCTTCCCAGCACACCCGCGATGGAAGGTGGTTCCGGGCGTCCCTGGTCGAACGGATCGACCGGGTACGCCCGGAACCTCCGGGTACGCCCGGAACGACCAGGCATGCGAGGGCCACCACCGACGCCCGGAACGACCGCCCGCAACCGCTGCCGCCCGGGCCCCGCCTCAGCCGCGCAGCGGCCCCGACGCCTCCACGTTCGCGCCGTCCGCGAACCCGCCCACGAGCTCGCGCAGTGCCTCGTCCGCCGTGTGCCGCGGCTCCCACCCGAGCTCGCTCCGGGCCCGGTCGGTCCGCATGATCGGCACCCCCGCGGCGATGTCGAGCCACCCGGCGTCGGTCGGCTGGAGCCGGAGCCGCCAGGTGAGCGTGACGATCCCGCGGAGCAGCCGCAGCGGGATCCGCACGGCGCCGAGCATCCCGAGGGCCCGTGCGATCCGCGGCGGCGTCAGCACGGGGGTCGCCGCGATGTTGAACGCGCCCGCGGCCCGTCGGTCGATCGTCCGCCAGAACGCGTCCGCCAGGTCGTCGGCGTGCACGGCCTGGAACACGAACGGCAGCGGGAGCGGCAGGACCGCCCAGCGGACCCACCGCACGATCGACATCGGCACGAGGTGGCCGAGGAACAGCCCGCGGAGCTCGGCGGCGACCCCGCGTTGGAACACCAGGCCGGGGCGGAGCCGGGTCACGACGACCTCGGGGTGGGCGCGCTCGAACGCGTCCATCGCCCGCTCGTTCTCGGCCTTGTGGATCGAGTACGTCGCCGTCGGGATGCCCGTCGCCGGGAACGACTCGTCGACCGGCGTGCGCTTCCCGTCGACGTCGACGCCGCGGTAGGCGCCGACCGACGACGCGACGACGACCTGCCCGACCCCGGCGCGGGCGACGGCCTCGAGCACGTTCGCCGTGCCGGTGACGTTCGTCCGGTGCTGCGCGGGGATGTCGTGCGTCGGCTGGAGCGCCCACGCCAGGTGCACGACGGCGTCCGCGCCCCGGAACGCCGCGGTGAGCTCGTCGACCGCCCGCGGTGCCCCGACGTCGACGGCGCGCCACTCGGCGACGTCGTAGGGTGCGACGCGCGCGTCGGGCAGGCGGCGGGCGACGCCGACGACCTGCAGGCCGTCCTCGTCGCCCGCCCGGCCGTCACCGGTGAGCCGTGCCGCGGCGAGCCGCCGCAGCACGGCGGTGCCGACGTTGCCGGTGGCACCCACCACGACGACGCGCATCAGCGCACCAGTCCCGACCGGTCGCCCGTCACGCCGCGGCCATCGAGGGGTCGAGCACGACCTTGATGCACCCGTCCTCCTTCTTCTGGAAGACGGAGTACATGTGCGGGGCGTCCTCGAGCGCCACCCGGTGGGTGGTCAGGTCGAGGGTGCCGAGCGGGTCCGAGGGGTCGGACACGAGCGGCATGAGGTCGTCGACCCAGCGGCGGACGTTGCACTGCCCCTCGCGGATCGTGATCTGCTTGTCGAACAGGGTCATCATCGGCATCGGGTCGGCCATGCCGCCGTAGACACCGGACAGCGACACCGTGCCACCACGGCGGACGAGGTCGATCGCCGCGTGCACGGCTGCGAGCCGGTCGACGCCGGCGGTCTCGATCGCCTTCTGCGCGAGCTTGTCGGGCAGTAGCCCGGCCGCGCGCTGGGCGAACCCGGCGACCGGGTTGCCGTGCGCCTCCATGCCGACCGCGTCGACGACACCGTCCGGACCGCGCCCGTCGGTCAGGTCGATCAGCTTCGACACCATGTCGTCGTCGAGGTCGAACACCTCGATGCCGTGCTTCGCGCCGAGGTCGCGACGGACCTGCTCCGGGTCGACGGCGAGCACGCGGTAGCCGAGGTGCTTGCCGATGCGGGCGGCGAACTGGCCGACCGGGCCGAGGCCGAGCACCGCGAGCGTGCCACCCTCGGGGACCTCGGCGTACTGCACGGCCTGCCACGCGGTCGGGATGATGTCGCTCATGAAGAGCCACTGGTCGTCGGCACCGGTGTCGGGCACCTTGATGGGGCCGTAGTCGGCGTGCGGCACGCGTAGGTACTCGGCCTGGCCGCCGGGGACCTGGCCGTACATCTTCGTGTACCCGAAGAGCGAGGCACCGGTGCCGTACTCCTTCACCTGGGTGGTCTCGCACTGCGACTGGAAGCCGTGCTGGCACATCCAGCAGTGGCCGCAGGAGATGTTGAAGGGGACGACGACGCGGTCGCCGACCTTGAGGTTCGTGACGGCGGAGCCGACCTCCTCGACGATGCCCATCGGCTCGTGGCCGAGGACGTCGCCCTTGTCGATGTACGGGCCGAGGACCCGGTACAGGTGCAGGTCGGAGCCGCAGATCGCCGTGGAGGTGATCCGCACGATCGCGTCGGTCGGCTCCTGGATGGTCGGGTCGGGGACGGTCTCGACGGACACCTTCTCGGTGCCCTGCCAGGTCAGTGCGCGCACGTCGCGTTCCTCTCGTGGTCGCTTCCGAGCCGGCCGGGAGGCACGACTCGCGTGACCTCCTCGCTACGCGCCCGCCCCGTGGTGCGTTCCCAGCCCCGTCCGCAGCGCGCTGCGGCGGCGGTGGTGGGGCGGGCCTCCCGTCCGCCCCGGTGGCCGGTCGGCCACCGGGGGTCAGCCCGTCCGCCGATGTGCGGATCCGCAGGCTCGACCACGCTGGGACCGATGGACCACGGCACCACCCGACGCGCACTCCTCGCCGGCGCGACCGGCGCCCTCGCGACGGGGGTGCTCGCCGCGTGCTCGACCGGCAGCCGACCCGCGGGGCGGACCGCCTCGGCGACCACTCTCCCGACGGCCACCGCCACGGGGACGCCGAAACCGACGCCGACACCGACGGCGACGTCGACCCCCACCCCGACACCGACGCGGCCCGCACTCACCCGCGTCCCCCTGCCCGCCGGGACCGTGACCGCCCTGCCCGCCCGTACCCCCGGGATCGCGTGGACGGTCGACGACGGGGCGTCCGCGGACGTCGTCGCCGCCTACGCCCGCTCCGCTTCGGCCACCGGCACGCGGTTGACGTTCTTCGTGAACGGCGACCGGCCCGCGTGGACCGAGCACGCCGACCTGCTCCGCCCGCTCGTCGAGTCCGGGCAGGTGCAGCTCGGCAACCACACGTGGGACCACCCGGCGCTGACGAAGCTGAGCGACCAGGCGATCCAGGACGAGCTCACCCGGAACCACGAGTTCCTCGAGCGGACCTTCGGCGTCGATGCGCGCCCGTACTTCCGACCGCCCTTCGGGTACCACGACACCCGGGTGGATCGTGCGGCGGCGGCGGTCGGCTACACGACCCCGCTGCTCTGGTACGGCACGCTCGCGGACTCGGGCGACATCTCCCCGGACCAGATCGTCGGGTTCGCCGAGCAGTGGTTCCAGCCGGCGCACATCGTGATCGGGCACGCGAACTTCCCGGGCACCATCGGGGCGCTGCCGCGGCTGCACGCCCTGCTCGAGGAGCGCCACCTGGCGACGTACACCCTCGACGACGTCTTCTCGCGCTGACCCGTCCTGTGCCCGGGCCCGCGCGCGTGCCCGTCCCGCGTCGGTGCCCGCGGAACGCAACGTCGGCGGTTCCTCGCAGTGCGGTACCGCTGCGAGCAGTCGCTCCCGTTGCGTCCCGCGGGGCTCAGGCGGGCTCGGCCAGCGCGAGGAGCGCATCGCGCGCGACCGCGAGCTCCCGCGCGTCGAGGTAGGGCGGGAGCGCCGACGCGGCGGCGAGCCCCTCGGCGGCGTGCCGCACCACGAGGGAGCGGTCCTCGGGCAGGCCGTCGCGGGCGAACAGCGTGCGCCAGTGCTCGGCGTCCGCCGCCACCACCGGCTCGATCCCCGGCACCGACATCAGGCCCGCCCACAGGGCGTTCGGCGAGAACACCGCCATCGCGCGCTCGCTGCCGCCGCAGAGCGTCCGGACGTAGGCGCGGAGCACCTTGCCCGGCCGGTTCTCGGCGAGGTCGACGTGCCCCATCACCTCGTCGACGAAGGTCTGCAGACCGTGCTCGGCGACCGCCACGAGCAGCGCGTCCTTCGACGGGAAGTGGTGCAGCAGGCCACTCTTCGAGACACCGGCGGCCTCGGCCACCTCGGCCACGCTCACCCGGGTGCCCCGCTCACCGAGCAGCCGTTCCGCCGCCTCGAGCACGGCCGAGCGGGTGCGTTCGCGGTCGCGGGTGCCGTCAGTGCTCACGCGGACCATCCTGCCGGTTCGGGATGACCCGCAGCGCCACGACCGACGCGACCGCGAGCAGGACCGCCGCGCAGACCGACGCGAGCTGCATGCCGCCGGTGAAGGCGTGCTGCGCCTGCGCGAACACCGGCGACGACGGGTCGAGGACCTGGGCAGCACTGGCGAGCGACTCCCGGACGCGGTCCGGCGCACCGGCGTCGAGGTTCGCCCGGTAGAACGCCGTCTGCAGGGACCCGAGCACCGCGATGCCCATCGCGACACCGAGCTCGTACCCGGTCTCCGAGATCGCGCTCGCGGCACCCGCGCGTTCACGGGGCGCCGCGGCGACCACCGCGTCGGTCGCCAGGGTCATCGACACCCCGACGCCGAGCCCGACGACCGCGAGGGCGATCGCGATCCCGACGTAGGTCGGCAGCCCCTCGGCGAACGCGAGCCCGGCCATGCCGACCGCGGCCACGGCGAGCCCCAGGCCGATCGACCGCCCGGGGCCGACGTGGCGGGTCAGCAGCCCGATCACGGCGATGACCGCGATCGACGCGACCGTCGCCGGGAGCTCGGCCGCCCCCGCGAGCAGCGGGGAGAAGCCCCGGACGAGCTGCAGGTACTGCGAGAAGAAGAACAGGAGCCCGGTCAGCGCGAAGACCGACAGCGAGTTCGCGACCACCGCGCCGGCGAAGGCGGGGATGCGGAAGAGCTGCAGGTCGATCAGCGGCGTCGCCAGGGTGCGCTGGCGCCGGACGAACCACCACCCGGCACCGATGCCGACGAGCGCCGCGACCGGGACCGTCCAGTCCGCTCCGTGCCCGACGAGGTGCTTCACGGCGTAGACGAGCGGGACGATCGCCACGACCGAGAGCACGGCCGACAGCAGGTCGATCGGTGTCCGCGCGCCGCCCTTCGACTCCGGCAGCAGGAACGCGCCGGCGACGACGATCACGACGATGACGGGGATGTTGATGAGGAAGACCGAGCCCCACCAGAAGTGCTCGAGCAGCGCCCCACCGACGAGCGGACCCGCCGCGGCACCACCGGTCGCACCGGCCGACCACACCGCGATGGCACGGGTGCGCTGCCGCGGGTCGCGGAAGATCGCCCGGACCAGCGACAGCGTCGACGGCATCAGGGTGGCGCCGGCGATGCCGAGCAGGGCGCGGGCGGCGATGAGCACCTCGGGCCCCTGCGCGAACGCGGCCCCGGCCGAGGCGAGGCCGAACGCGACCGAACCGACGAGGAGCAGGCGCTTCCGGCCGATGCGGTCGGCCACGTTGCCCATCGTGACGAGCAGCCCGGCGAGGGCGAACGAGTAGACGTCCCCGATCCAGAGCACCTGCGTGGCCGTGGGGTCCAGGTCGGCGGTGAGCGCGGGGACCGCGAGGGCCAGCACGGTGCCGTCGACCGCGAGCAGCACGACGGCCAGGGTGAGGACCCCGAGGGAGGCCCACTCGCGGGTCGTCGCGCGGTGGGTCGGGGTGGCGGTCGTCTGCTGCATGCCGTCGACCATAACCGACCGTTTGGTCGGTAGTGCCGACTGCACAGTCAGTGCGCAGGTCTCAGCCGCGCCGGCGGTCGCGCTCGGCCGCGGGCAGGTGCTCGGTCGCCGTCGCGCGCGCCGCCGGTGACAGGAACCGTCCCTGGCGCTCGAGGAACGCCACGAGCGCGGGCTCCGACGCCCGCTTCCCGGTCTCGCGCAGCACCCACCCGAGGGCGGACTGCACGGTCTCGCTGCGCTCCCGGACGAGCCGGCCGGCGATCGCGAGCGGCACCTCGGCGTCGCCCTGCTTGACGAACGCCAGGGTCGCGACGACCGCGACCCGACGGACCGTCGCCACGTCGGACTTGGCAAGAGCGAACAGCGGTCCCGTCGAACCGCCGACGAGCGGCGCCCCGACGAGCTCCTCGGCGGCGATGTCGACCAGGACCGGGTCGTCGAACCGTTCGGCCTTCGCCGCGGCGAGGTACTCCTCGGTCAGCTCCGGGTCCGGGTGGGCGCGCATCGCCTGGACGAGCAGCACGACGGCCACCAGCCGCGCCCCGGGGTCCTCGCTCCAGAGCAGTGCAGACCGCTCGCCCGCGTCGAGGTCGGCGAACTCCCGCGCGACCCGGCGTGCACCCGCCACGTCGCCGGGGGTGCGGGCGAAGGCGGCGAGCACGGCCTCGGCATCGCGGATGTCCATCGCGACCACGCTAGCCGCTCGAGGGGCACCCTCCGGCCAGGGCGATCAGGCGCCGGAGCGCCCTCGGCTCACCGGAAGGAGAGCACCTTCAGCGGGTCGACGAGCGTGCTGCCCTGGCGGACCTCGACGTGCACGTGCGGACCGGTGGACTGGCCGGTGTTGCCGGACTTCCCGATCTGCGTGCCGACCTTGACGACCTGGCCCTTCTGCACCTGGATCGCGCTGAGGTGCGCGGTCAGGACGGTGGTCATGCCGTAGGTGACGACGATGTAGTTGCCGTACGACGCGTTGTTCGGGACGACGGACGTCACCGTGCCGGTGCCGGAGGCGTACACGGGCGTCCCGACGGGCACCGGCGCATCCGTGCCCTGGTGGTAGCGCGGGACGTGCCCGGCACCGCGGTCGTCGCCGTAGCGCCCGGAGATCTTGGTGCCGACGACGGGCCAGGACAGGCTGCTGACCTTCCGCGTCGACCAGACGCGGGTGTCGGCCTTGCCGTAGAGCACGACGTTTCCGTCGACCTGCACGAGCAGCTGCCCGGCACCCGCACGGCTGGTGCTCGACGCCCAGAGCGCCCGCTTGTCGACCGAGTAGACGACGAGGTTGCCGTCCGTCTGCACCGCCGCGTACGCACCCTTGTTCCCGCTCGTCCGGGAGCTCCAGACGGCCTTCCCGTCCACGGTCTGCACGAGGTTGCCGTCGGCCTGCATGGTGAGCTTGCGCGCCCCGCTGCCGTCCGAGGTCAGCGCGGTCCCGGAGGCGATGACCGACCCCGCGGACACGCGGTCCTGGTAGGTGCGGGCCTGCCACACGTACTTCCCGTTGACGTCCATGGACGTCATGACGCCGTCGGCGCCGATCTGCAGGTGCTTGCCGACGTGTCCGGCCTCGCCCCAGCGGGCGATGAGCTTGCCGCTCCGGACGATCGTGATCTGTCCGTCCGGGTTGACCACGGCGCTCGCCCCGGGCGACGTCGACGTGCCCGACGCCCAGAGCACCCGGCCGCCGATGCCGTACTCGACGAGGTTGCCGTCGCCCTGCATGGTGAGCCGGAACTGGCCGTTGCGGGAGGTGAGCGAGTCCCCGGGGTTGATGAAGGTGTTGGCCTTGACGGTCCCGACGTACGTGACCGCCGCCTGGGCCGGGGCGGCTGCGACGACACTGCCGGTGAGGGTGACGGCGATCGCCGCCACGACGGCTGCGAGCCGTCGGGTGATGCTGCTGCGCACGGAAGGAGGTTCCCCTGATCGGTGTGGTCCCGTGGATGACGGGTCGTGGCCTGGTGGCCACGTGACGGCAGCCCGCCCTGTCCGGGCCGCCGAACGATGGTCACCCGGCCAGCGGCAGGAGACAAGGCCGCGGGCGACATCCGTTCTCCCCAGTTCCGGGGGTAGCAGCGGCCGGCGGATCGCCTCATCTGTTACACGATGGAAACAGACTGTGTACAAAACGGAGTGAGCAGGCGTGATTGTATGCAATCACCGCACTCCTGAGCGCGGCTCCACAAGAGCCGCCACGCACACCGCACGCTCCAGGAACACGATGTCCAACTCCCCCGCTCGACGCCGCCGGACACTGCTCGCGCTGCCCGCCGTCGCCCTGGCCGCCACGCTCGCCCTCACGGCGTGCGTCCCGGTCCAACGCTCGAAGGCCGGCGGCGCCACGGCCGGCACCGTCACCACCGTCGCGGTCGGCGACCGCCAGGTCCGCGAGGGCGGTGACCTCGTGATGGCGCTCTCCGCCGAACCGGACCGGCTCGACCCGACCACGTCGTCGTCGCTCTACACCCGGTACGTCATGGAGACGATGTGCCAGAAGCTCTACGACATCGATGCCGAGGGCACGGTGGTCCCGATGCTCGCGACCGAGCTGCCGACGGTCTCCGACGGCGGGAAGACCGTCACGTTCCCGGTCCACACCGGCTACCGCTTCGCCGACGGCACGCCCTTCGACGCGGCCGCCGTCGTGACGACGCTCGAGCGGAACCTGACGAAGGACGACTCGAGCCGGAAGAGCGAGATGGGTCCCGTCACGGGCATCGAGGCGGTCGACGACCACACGGTCCGCCTGCACTACAGCACGCCGTTCGCCCCGATCACCGCGGCGCTCGCTGACCGGGCCGGCATGGTCATGTCGCCGACCGCCCTCGAGCAGGAGGGCGACGGCTTCGGCGACGCCCCGGTCTGCGTCGGCCCGTACAAGTTCGTCGAGCGGGTGCCGCAGACGTCGATCACCGTCGAGCGCGACCCGATGTACCACGACCCGGCGAGCGCGCACTTCGACCGCATCACGTACCGGATCATCACCGACGCGAGCATCCGCGCGCAGAACCTGAAGTCCGGGGACGTCCAGGTCGCGGACACGATCTCGACGCAGGACGTCGACGAGCTGATGAAGCGGAAGGACCTCGAGGTCCTGCGCACCGGATCACTCGGCTACCAGGGCATCACGATCAACCTCGCGAACCAGGACGGCGTCGGCACCGATCCGAAGCCCCTCGACACCCCGCTCGCCACCCAGCGGAAGGTCCGCCAGGCCCTGTCGATGTCGATCAACCGCGGCGAGCTCGTGCAGAGCGTCTTCCGCGGCTGGGCGGACGTCGCGTGCTCCCCGATCCCGGACACGAGTGCCTTCGCGACCGACGCGAGCAAGGCGTGCCCGGCGTACGACCCGGAGCGGGCAAAGGAGCTCCTGGAGGAGGCCGGCGTCGAGCAGCCCTTCCCGATCGAGATGGAGGTGACGAACACCCCCGACACGGTCCGGTTCGCCCAGGCCCTGCAGGCGCAGGCCCGCGCCGGCGGCTTCGCGATCACGATCACCCCGGTCGAGTACACGACCCTGCTCGACGACCAGACGCGCGGCGACTTCCAGGCGTTGCAGCTCGGGTGGTCGGGCCGCGTCGACCCGCACGGCAACATCGGTTCGTTCCTCGGCACGGGCGGCGGCAACAACTACCCCGGGTACAGCGACCCCGAGGTCGACGACCTGATCAGCCGGGCGGCGCAGGCCACCGACCAGCAGGAGCGCGCCGACCTGTACGGCCAGCTCGTCACGAAGGTGCAGCAGGACGACCCGATCATCTACCTCTACCGGACCCGCAGCATCACCGGCGTCAGCACGGACGTCGCCGGTGTCTCCACCTACGCCGACGGCGTGGTCCGACTCAGCCAGGCGGCGTTCGTGGAAGGCGGCGACAAGTGATCCGGTACGTCCTGACCCGGCTCTGGCAGGCGGCGCTCACGCTCGTCCTCGCCTCGATCGTGGTGTTCTTCGGGGTCCGGCAGCTGCCGGGCGACCCCGCGCTGGCCCTGGCGGGCGAGGAGGCGAGCCCCGAACGGCTCGCCGCCGTCCGCGCCGACCTCGGCCTCGACGACTCCCTGCTCGTGCAGTACTGGCGCTTCGTGGTCAACGCGCTGCAGGGCGACCTCGGCCAGTCCACCCGGACGGGCACGCCCGTCACCGAGCTCCTCGGCGCGACCCTGCCGGTCACGCTGTGGCTCGCGCTCTACGCGATCGTCGTCGCGGTCGTCGTGGGGGTCGCCCTCGGCACCCTCGCCGAGCGCTACCGCGGCCGCTGGCCCGAGTGGATGGCGAACGCCGCCGCGCTCGTGGGCCTGAGCGTGCCGAACTTCTGGCTCGGCATCCTCGCGATCGTGTGGCTCGCCGCCGGCCTCGGCTGGTTCCCGGCGTCCGGCTACGTGCCGGTGACGAGCGACCCGGTCGGCGCCCTGCACCACCTGACGCTCCCGGCCCTCATCCTCGGCACCTCGCTCGCCGCCGTGATCATGCGGCAGACCCGGGCGTCGATGATCGAGACGATGAAGACCGACTTCGTCCGGACGGCACGCGCGAAGGGCCTGAGCCGTCCGCGGGTGCTGTTCCGGTACGGGTTGCGGAACTCGATGATCGTCGTCGTGACCATCGTCGGCCTGCAGCTCGGTGGCCTGATCTCCGGCGCCGTCGTCACGGAGCGCATCTTCGCGCTGCCGGGCTTCGGCAAGCTCACGCTCGACGCCGTCTTCACCCGTGACTACCCGGTCATCCAGGCCGTCGTGCTCGTCATCACCCTCGGCTACGTCCTCATCAACTTCGCCGTCGACGTCCTGTACTCCGTCATCAACCCGAAGATCCGCGTCGGAGGAACCGCATGACCACCATCACCGCCCCCTTCGACCTCGGCTCGAGTCGCGGCCGGATCTGGAAGCAGGTCCGGACGAACCGGCTCGGCATGACCGGCGGCATCATGCTCGCGGTCGTCGTGCTCGCCGGGATCACGGCGCCGCTGGTCGCCCCGCACGACCCGACGGCGACCCACTTCGACCTGCCGTTCCAGGTGCCCTTCACCGTCGGCTTCGGGTTCGGCACCGACGACCTCGGTCGCGACATCCTCTCCCGGACGCTCTACGGCATCCAGGTCTCGCTCGTCGTGGGCGTGCTGTCGGTGCTCCTCGCGGTCGTGGTCGGCACCCCGCTCGGCCTGCTCGCCGGGTACTGGCGCTGGCTCGACGCGATCATCAGCCGCCTGACCGACGTCGCGCTCGCGTTCCCGTTCCTCATCCTCGCGGTGGGCCTGGCGGCGATCAGCGGTCCGAGCCTGACGAACGCCGTCATCGCGATCGGCATCTCGCACGTCCCGGCGATGATCCGCATCGTCCGCGGCGAGACGCTCCGGATCACCAGCGCCGACTTCGTGACGAGCGCGAAGACCCTCGACGCCGGCGGCGCGCGGATCATCCTGCAGCACGTGCTGCCGAACTGCGTCTCCGCGATCATCGTGCAGGCGACCGTGATCATGCCGGTCGCGGTCATCGGCGAGGCCCTGCTCTCCTTCCTCGGCCTCGGCATCCAACCGCCGACGGCGAGCCTCGGCATCATGCTCTCGGACGCGCAGCAGTACCTGGGCCAGGCCCCGTGGGCCGCCGTCGTGCCGGGCATCGCGATCGCGGTCATCTGCCTCGGCTTCAACCTGTTCGGCGACGCCCTGCGCGACGCCCTCGACCCCACCGCCTCGGACCGCTGAGAACACCGCCGAGAACACCGCTGAGGAGCACCAGCACCATGAGCACCAACCCCGCCTTCACCGCACCGCCGACCGAGACCACCCGGCCGGACCTGCAGGGCACCTTCGGCATGGCCGCATCGACGCACTGGATCGCCACCGCGACGGCGCAGTCGGTCCTGGAGCGCGGCGGCAATGCCTTCGACGCCGCCGTCGCGGGAGCCTTCGTCCTGCACGTCGTCGAGCCGCACCTCAACGGTCCGGGCGGCGACATGACCGCCGTGTACGCGACCGCCGAGGGGAAGACCCCGACCGTCCTGGTCGGTCAGGGCCCCGCCCCCGCGGGAGCGACGCCGGAGCACTACCGTGCCGAGGGGCTCGACCTGGTGCCCGGATCGGGTGCCCTCGCGGCCGCCGTCCCGGGCGCCGTCGACGCCTGGTTCCTGCTCCTCGCGGAGCGCGGCACCTGGGAGCTCGCCGACGTGCTCGCCCCCGCCGTCGGCTACGCCCGTGACGGCCACCCCGTCGCACCCCGGGTGGTCGCCACGATCGCGACGGTCCAGGACCTGTTCCGGGAGCACTGGCCGTCCTCCGCCGAGCGGTGGCTGCCGGGAGGCTCGGTGCCGGTCCCCGGGACCATGGTGCGCAACGAGGCGTGGGCCGCCGTGCTGGAGCGGCTCGTGCAGGCCGGGTCCGGTGTCGACGGGGACGACGGCGACGCGCGCGTCGCGCGCATCGAGGCCGCCCGCACCGAGTGGGCCGAGGGCTCCGTCGCCGAGGCCGTCGACCGCTTCGTGCGCGACCCGCACCGGCACGCGTCGGGCACCGACCACGCGGGCGTGATCCGGGCGTCGGACATGGCGGCGTTCCGGGCGACGACCGAACCCGCGACGACCGCGGAGTTCCGCGGGCACACCATCGCCAAGACCGGACCGTGGGGTCAGGGCCCGGCGCTCCTGCAGACCCTCCGGCTGCTCGAACCGCTCGACGACGAGCGGCTCGACCCCTCGACGGTCCTCGGCGCGCACACGATCGCCGAGGCGCAGAAGCTCGCGCTCGCCGACCGCGAGGCGTACTACGGCGACGGCGACGTCCCGATGGACGAGCTGCTGTCCGACGCCTACTCCGCCGAGCGGCGGGCGCTCATCGGCGACCGCGCCTCGCACGAGCTCCGCCCGGGGACGGTCTCGGTGCCCGGCGGGGCGCTGCCGCCGCTCCGCGAGTCGTACACGCCCCGCGGCGGACCGGTCGCCGGCGTCGGGGAGCCCACGGTCCCGGGAGCACGCGGTCAGGCCGTGGCCGCACCCGCCGAGGACGCACCCGACCACGAGGACCGCGGCGAGCCGATCGTGATGGAGACCGGCGAGACCCGGGGCGACACGTGCCACATCGACGTCGTCGACCGCTGGGGCAACATCGTCAGCGCCACGCCGTCCGGCGGGTGGCTGCAGTCGTCCCCGACGATCCCCGAGCTCGGGTTCTGCCTCGGCACCCGCCTGCAGATGACCTGGCTCGAGGAGGGCACGGCGACGACCCTCACCCCCGGCGCCCGCCCCCGCACGACGCTCACCCCGACGCTCGTCCTGCGGGACGGCGAACCGGTCGTGGCGATGGGGTCACCGGGCGGCGACCAGCAGGACCAGTGGCAGCTGCTCTACCTGCTGCGCACGATCGTCGGCGGGTGGTCCCCGCAGCAGGCGATCGACGCCCCCGCTCTGCACACGACGTCGTTCCCGGGGTCGTTCTGGCCCCGCACCTGGACCCCCGGCGGCCTCGTCGTCGAGGACCGACTGGGCGACGACGTCATCACCGGGCTCGAGGAGCTCGGCCACGTCGTCACCCGCGCCGGCGACTGGTCGCTCGGCCGCCTGTCGTGCGTGACGCGCGACCCCGACACCGGCGTCCTGGGCGCCGCCGCCAACCCGCGAGGAGCACAGGGCTATGCCGCAGGACGCTGAGAACGTGACCACCACCACCGGGGCCGAGCCGCGCCTCCCGTCCGACACCGGAGCCGACCACCTGCTGTCCGTGCGCGACCTGCGGGTCGCGTTCGGCGACCGCGAGGTGCTGCACGGCATCGACCTCGACGTCCGCCGCGGCGAGCGCGTCGCGATCGTCGGGCAGTCGGGCTCCGGCAAGTCGACGCTCATCGCCGCGCTGCTGCGGCTCCTGCCCGGTGCCGGCCACATCACCGGCGGGGACATCCGGCTCGGCGACGACGACATCGCCCACGCCGACGAACCGCTCATGCGCCGCGTCCGGGGCGGACGGATCGGACTGGTGCCGCAGGACCCGTCGACGAACCTCAACCCCTCGATGCGGGTGGCTGCACAGATCGCGGACGCCCTGCGGGCCGGCGGGCTGCGCGGACGCGCGGCGCTCCGCGAACGGGTGATCGCCCTGATGACGGAGGCCGGCATCCCCGAAGCAGGGCGACGGGCCGACCAGTACCCGCACGAGTTCTCCGGCGGCATGCGGCAGCGCATCCTCATCGCGGTGGCCCTCGCCCGGCAGCCGGAGCTGCTCATCGCCGACGAGCCCACGAGCGCGCTCGACGTGACGGTGCAGCGGCAGATCCTCGACCACCTGCAGACCCTGGTGGACCAGCACGGAACGACGCTGCTGTTCGTGACGCACGACCTCGGCGTCGCCGCGGACCGGACCGACCGCGTCGTCGTGATGCTCGACGGCGAGATCGTCGAGCAGGGCGCGCCCGAGGCGATCCTCCGCGACCCGCAGCACGAGTACACGAAGCGGCTCATCGCGGCGGCGCCCGCGCTGTCCGGGGTCGCACCGGAGCCGGTCGCGGCCGGCGAGCCGATCCTCGTCGTGACCGACCTGGTGAAGGAGTACAAGCTCCGTGGACGCGGTGCCGGCACGCTCCGCGCCGCGGACGGGGTGTCCTTCACGGTCCGCCGCGGCACGACGACCGCCGTCGTCGGCGAGTCCGGTTCCGGCAAGACGACCGTCGCCCGCGTCGTGCTCGGTCTCGAGACGCCCACCTCGGGCAGTGCCCTCGTCGACGGGCTGTCGATCGGCAGTGCGCGGGGTCGGGAGCGGCGGGACGTCCGACGGCGGGTGCAGCCCGTGTTCCAGGACCCCTACGGCTCGCTCGACCCGACCTCGACGATCGAGCGGATCATCGACGAGCCGCTCCGGGTGTTCGGGATCGGCGACCGGGCCTCGCGCACCGAGCGGGTGGCGACGCTGCTCGACCAGGTCGCGCTGCCCCGGTCCGTGGCGCAGCTCCGCCCGAACGAGCTGTCCGGCGGGCAGCGGCAGCGCGTGGCGATCGCCCGGGCGCTGGCGCTCGAGCCGGAGCTCATCATCCTCGACGAGGCGGTCTCGGCGCTCGACGTCCTGGTGCAGGAGCAGATCCTGACGCTGCTCGACGACCTGCAGGACCGGCTCGGCCTGAGCTACCTGTTCATCACGCACGACCTCGGGGTGGTCCGCCGGATCGCGGACGACGTCGTCGTGATGCGTCGCGGCGAGGTGGTCGAACGGGGCAGTGTCGCGGCGGTGTTCGACGACCCGCAGGAGCAGTACACGAAGGACCTGCTCGACGCCATCCCCGGGAAGCGTCTCGCCGAGGCGGCCGCGTGAGACGATCGGCACCGTGCTGAACGGGACGAGTGTCATCGACGCCATCCGCCTCGACATCGTCGCCGGCGTGCTCCAGCCGGGGACCCGGGTGACCGAGGCGTTCCTCGCCGACCGCTACGGCGTCTCGCGGGTCCCGGTGCGCGAGGCGCTGCGCGGGCTCGAGGGCGAGGGCTTCGTCGTGTCCCGTCCGAACGTCGGCTCCCGGATCGCCGACATCCCGTTCGACGAGGCCGACGACCTGTTCGCGGTGCGCGAGTCGCTCGAGACCGCGACGGCCCGCCGTGCCGCCACCCGCGCCCGCACCCTGTTCGACCAGGCGACCCCGCCCGAGGACTGGTGGCGGGTCCGCCGGGAGCTCGGCGCCGTCCTCGACGCGGGCGACGCCGCCGTCGAGCGCGAGGACCTCGACCAGCTCGTCGACCTGAACGAGCGCTTCCACCTGCTCGTCGCCGAGCTGTCCGGCAGCGCCACGCTCGCGACCCTGCTCCGGCAGCTCTCGCGGAAGATCGAGTGGCTCTACGCGCTCGACACCTTCTCGCGCGGCAAGCGGCTCTGGCCCGACCACCGGCGCATCCTCGCCGCGATCGACGCGGGCGACGTGGACGGGGCCGCCGAGCGCATGGCGTGGCACGTGCGCGAGAGCCGCATCGGCTACGCGGCCCGCTCCTCCCCCGAGCAGGCCGACGCCCTGCGCGAGGCCGGCCCCGCGGTCTGACGCGCCGGCCCGCGCGGCCGAGGCTCGCGCCCGCGGACACTTTCGTGGCCCGGTGGCCGCGAAAGTGTCCGCCCAGCCGAGCCTCGGGCAGCCGCGCCGCCCCGCCGCCCGCCGCTACAGCGTCGGGACGACCACCGCGCGACCGGACAGCTCGCCGGCCTCGAGCTTCCGGTAGGCCTCGAGCGCGTCGCGCAGTGCGAACCGCTCGACGTCGGGCTCGATCTGCCCCGCCCGGTACATCGCGACGACCTCGTGCAGGTCCTCGATCGTGCCCCAGTAGGTGTTCGTGATCGTCGACTCGTACGGCGTCGAGAAGAAGTTCCACTCGACGGTCCCACCGGCGATCCCGACGACCGTGAGCCGACCGCCGATCGCCATCGAGGCCTTCGCCGTCGCGATCGTCGGCGTCGCGCCCACGAAGTCGAACGCCGCGTCGACGCCCTTCCCGCCGGTGAGCTCGCGGATCGCAGCGGCCTGGTCGGGCCCCGCGGGCACGGTGACCGCGCCACGGGCAGCCGCCCGCTCCATGGCGTCCTGCTTGGTGTCGGTCGCGATGACCGTGGCGCCGGTGAGCGCCGTGAGGATCTGCACCGCGATCTGTCCGAGCCCTCCGAGACCCACGACGAGCACGTGTCGACCGCCGCCGGCCAGGTTCGGCAGCGCGGCCTTGATCGCGTGGTACGGCGTCAGGGCCGCGTCGCTGAGCGGGGCCGCCGCGATCGGGTCGGCGTCACCGAGCGGCACGAGGTTGCGCGCCGGGACCGTGACGTACTCCGCCATGCCCCCGTCACGCCCGAGGCCGATGGCCGCGTACGGGTTCGTCGCGGCGTTCTCGCAGTAGGTGTCCTGCCCCTTCGAGCAGTACGAGCAGTGCCCACAGCCGACCGGCCCGTACACGAGGTACGCGTCGCCCTCGGTGAACCCGGAGACGCCGTCACCGACGGCCTCGACCCAGCCGGAGTTCTCGTGGCCGAGCACGAACCCGGGGACCTGCGCGCCCGGCTGCCCCTCCCGGAACTCGCGGTAGACGGCGACGTCGGAGTGGCAGGCTCCTGCGCCGGCGACCCTGAGGAGCACCTCCCCCGGGCCCGGGACGGGCTTCTCGACCTCGGTCAGGACGGGGAACGTCTGGTACTGCTCGAACACGACGGCGTGCATGGGTGTCCTCCTTCGACGTGATCCAGACTACGCCCGTCGCTCAGGACGACACGTGTTGCTCGGATGGAGGCTCCGGCGCAGGCGCGGACACCGCTGTCGACGACCAGGGAGCATCCCTCCGCCCCGCGAACAACCCCCGGTCGAACCGCGCCCCGTTCGGCCGCGACGACCGCAGCACCATCACGGCGAGCACGAGCGCGCCGAACGGCCCGAGGCACACCATGAGCAGGATCCACGCCCCGCTGTGGTCGCGGTCGTGCAGTCGCCGGACGAGCAGGGACCACCGCGGGACGAACGTCAGCGCGAGCCCGGCCAGCACGGCGAGGTCCCACCCGGACGGACGGACGTCGCGGCCCGCTCCGATCCCCCACCACGAGTGCTCCGAGGACACCAGCCGGAACGTCACCTGCGGCGCCGGGACGATCCCGAACGGGTCGGCCGAGAGCGTCCAGTGCGACGCGAGACCGGCGCGCTGCAGGAGCCACCAGACGCCGAGCGCCACGGGGGCCTCGAGGAGCAGGACCCACCAGTACTCGGAACGGCTCGCCCGCCCGTGGAAGCGCCACCCCTGCGTCCAGAACCGCAGCCACGCGACGACCGGGCGCGCCCCGACGTCGACCGGCCCCTGGTCGAGCACCTCGCCCCTGTCCCCCACGTGCCCGATCGTAGGGCAGACCTGCGTCTTCCCCGTGAGCCGGTTGCGAGAACGAGCGTTCTCCGATTGACTACGACACGTCGGCCCGCAGCGGGCCGGACCCCCACACGAAAGGAGCGGCCATGCCCACGCGCACCGCACGCACCGCCTGGAACGGCGGCCTCAACGACGGTTCCGGCCAGGTCGAACTGTCCAGCTCCAAGGTCGGCACCTACGACGTCTCCTTCCCGAAGCGCGCGGCCGACGAGGCCGGCGGCGCCACCAGCCCCGAGGAGCTCATCGCCGCAGCCCACTCGGCCTGCTACGCGATGCAGTTCTCCGCGATCCTCGGCGAGGCCGGCGGCACCGTCGAGGCCCTCGACGTCAAGGCCGACGTCTCGCTCGGCCCGGACAAGGACAACGGCGGCTTCAAGCTGACCGGCATCACCCTCACCGTCAACGGCGAGGTCTCCGGCATCGACGAGGCCGCCTTCCTCAAGGCCGCCGACGAGGCCAAGGCCACCTGCCCGGTCTCGAAGGCCCTCACCGGCGTCGACATCGAGCTCAAGGCGACCTTCGAGCAGTAGTCGTCACCAGCAGACGGACGGGAGGCGCGGTGCCGGCTGGCACCGCGCCTCCCGGCCGTCCGTCGGTACCGTGGGCACATGCGCCGCCCCTTCCGCACACCGACCCACGTCGTCCTGTGGACGGGGGTCCTCGTGGCCGTCGTCGGCGTCCTGCTCGTCGTGACCGCCCCGGCGCCCTCGTTCGGCTGGTTCGCGTACGCACCACTGTCCCACGACGCCTTCGTCCCGGGCACGCGTCCGTGGCAGCTCGTCGTCGGCCCGGTCCTCGTGCTGGTCGGCGCCGTGGTCGCCGCGTTCGCCGGCGGCCGGCTCAGCGTCCGCCGCCGCTGACCGCTCGGGACGACCACCGGACGCGTCCAGCCGACGTCCGGGATCACGGCCGAGCGGCTGGCACCATGGACGGATGGCCGAGCAGTTCCTCCCGGGTGTCCCACGGCCCGGACGCCCCCCGCGGCCAGGCGTCCGCAACCTCGCACAGCACGACATCCGCGACGCCCGAGCGCGGCTCCGCGGCACGATCTACGAGGACGTGACCCCCGACACCCGGTCGCGCGAGCAGTACTCGCCCGTGCAGATCGTCGACTTCTGCCTCGACCTGGCCGAGGTGATGCTGGCCTCGGGCGCGGACACCCGCAGCGTCGAGACCGCCGTCGTCGCCGTGTCGACGAAGTGGAACCTCGCCCCGCTCGACCTCGACTTCTCGGGCAGCTCGGTGACGATCCAGTACGCCCCGTCCGACCACCCACCGCTGGTGAAGGTCCGCACGGTGCAGTCCGACGGCTCCGACCTCGACCGCCTGGCACGGGCGAACCAGATCGTGGACGACCTCGTGCACGGCGTCCGGGACATGACCAGCGCGGTGAGCGCCCTGGTCGCGGTGCTCCGGATGCCGCCACGGTGGCCGACGTGGCTCGCCGACGTCGGGCTGTCCGTGCTCGGCACCTCGATCGCGATGCAGGCCGGCGGCGGCTGGCGCGCGGGTGTCGGCGCGTTCGTGCTCATGCTCGGCATCATCGTGTCGGGCCGCTGGCTGACCGGGCGGGGCTTCCCGCAGTTCTTCGTCTCCGGCGCCCAGGCGGCGGTCGCCTCGGCACTCGGCACGCTGGCCATCTGGGGCGACGTGCTCACGGCGACCGGTGCGGCGACCATGGTGGCGGCCCTGGTCGTCCTGCTCCTGCCGCACGTGTCCCTCGTCACCTGGGCCCAGGACGCGATCTCCGGGTTCCGGTCGATGGCGGTGGCCCGGGCGTTCTACATCGTGCTCGTGATCGCCGCGATCGTGGTCGGTGTCCCGGCCGGCATCGCGGTGCTGCACTGGCTCAGCATCGAGGTCGACCCGACCGGGATCGTCCTGCGCCCGCTGCCGCTCTGGGCGTCGCTGTCGCTGACCGTCGTGTCCGCGGCGGCGAACTGCTTCGTGCAGCAGGCGAGCGCGCGGGTCATCCCCGTGGCGGTGGTCTTCTCGGTCGCGGCGGGTGCGTTCCTGTGGGAGCTCCGGCACCTCGGCATGCCGCTCCTCGGGGCGACCTTCGTGGCGTCGGTGCTGCTCGGCGTCCTGTCCACCATCGCGGCGGCGCGGATGCGGACGGCGGTGGCGGCGATCGCGGTGCCGGCGTTCTGCGGTGCCCTGCTGCCCGGTGTCGCCGTGTCGAACGCCCTGCTCAACTTCATGTCCGGCTCGTCCGGTGCCGCGCTCGACTTCGTGGCGGCCGTGTCCGTCGCCCTGGGGATCGGCGCGGGGCTCGTGCTCGGCGGCCTCGTCGCGACCCCGGGGGCCCGACGGGCACTGCGGCGGGCACGGCGGGTCACGGTGCACTCGGTCCACAACGACACGACCGCGATCCCGGTGCTGCGCGGGACCGGCTACGACCCGGGCAACGGCACCGTCCCGCGCGGACACCGCCCGCGCTAGCGGCCGAAGGACCGGACACGAGACTCGGGCTGGGCGACCGCCCTCGGCCGGATCGGCACGAGGAACGTCGCTCAGCCCGAGTCTCGGATCGCTCGCGCCCCACAGGGCGCGGGGCTCCGCGGGTCAGTTCGCGTCGGAGACGGCCTTCGTCACCGCGGTCGGCGCGTCGTAGTCGCCGTCCGGGATGCCCTTGAGGGCCTCGAGGACGTCGTCCGGTGCGCTCTCCTTCTCGGCGGTCGCGACGATGTCGTCCTTCGACGCGGGGTAGTCGATGCCGCTGAGGTACTTCTGGACCTGGATCGGGTTCGGTGCTGCCATGTCGGCTCCTTCGCTCGGAGCGTCCAGCAGTACGCCGGAGGTCCTGCGCACCGGCCGGGCGAGTGCGTCCCCCGGCTCAGATCTCCCAGCTGCCGCCGTCGCTCCACCGCGAGAAGCGGGCTGCGGCCTGCGGCTCGTACCGCTCCATCCACCCGCGCTCGAGCCGCGCCACCGCACGGTCGAAGGCGGGCACGAGGTCGAGGTCCGAGCGGAGCATGGCCTGCAGCTGCAGCCCCTCGTAGAGCGCGATGAGCTGCTCGGCACCCCGGCGCGGGTCCATCGTGTGGGGCGCCCGTCCGACGGCGATGTCGTGCTCGAGGCCGCGACGGATCTGCGACGTGAAGAGCTGGTAGCGCGAGCGCAGGTACGTGGCCATCGGGTGCGCGGGGTTCCCGGCGACGGACAGCAGGGCGACGAGGAGCCGCATGAGCGCCGGGTCCTCGGCGTTCGAGGCCACGATCGCCCGGAGCAGGTCGACCGTGGGGCCGCCGCCGACCTCGCGGGTGACCTCGTCCATCCGGTTGCCGTTCCACCGGTCGAGGGCCGCGAGCACGAGACCGTCCCACGAGGGGAAGTGCTGGTGCAGCTCGTCGACGGTGATGTCCATCCGGTCGGCGACCATGCCGGCGTGCGCCTCGTGGAAGGGCACGTCACGCAGCAGGTCGACGGTCGCCCCGACGATCGTGATCCGCAGGTGCAGGGTGGCGGCCGCGGCGGCTGCCGCCTGCGTGTCCGCACTGGTGTGTTCGAGCATCGTGCCCTCCGTCGTGCTGCGGACGTCCTGTCCGCTCCCCCATCAAACCGCAGACACGGGGGACACAGCAGCCCCGGTCCGGGTGTCAGCATGTCGGGGGACAACGACCGTCCCCGCAGCACCTCGTCGGGGTTCCGTGCGACCATGCCGGGATGCACCCGGAGGACCCCATCGCACAGGGACTCGCCACCATGGCGTCGGCGGGCTACGAGTTCGGCGGCGACGACGAACAGGTCGCGCACGACGTCCGGACGATGTGGCAGCAACTCGGCGCGCCCGAGGGCGCCTTCGACGCCGCGGCTCGGGCGATCGCCGGGTTGCCGCAGCGCCCGGAGGTCCCCGTCGCCGACCAGGCCCGGCGGCGGGCCTTCGAGCGCGCGGTCGGGATCAACCCGGTCGAGGTCGAGCTCACCGCAGCCATGTCGGCGCGGGAGCTGCTCGAGCGGATGGCGCGGTCCGTCGCCTGCTGAGACGACGGACGGGAGGCACGGTGCCAGCTGGCACCGTGCCTCCCGTCCGTCTGCGGCGTGCGCGCGTCAGGCGACCCGGCTCACGGGGTCGGCATGCCGCCGTCGACGTGGAGGGTCTCACCGACCACGTAGGACGACTCGCCGCTCGCCAGGAACACGAACGCCGGCGCGAGCTCGGCGGGCTGGCCCCAGCGGCCGAGGTAGGTCTCCTCGCCCGCGGACGGCAGCGCCTCCGGCGGCTGGCCACCGGCCGGCTGCAGCGGGGTCCAGATCGGCCCCGGCGCGACGGCGTTGACGCGGATGCCCTTCGGCGCGAGCTGCGCGGCGAGGCCCTTCGCCATGTTGTTCACGGTCGCCTTGGTGGCGGCGTAGTGCACGAGGTGCGGGGACGGCGCGTAGGCCTGGATGGACGTCGTGTTGATGATCGTCGAGCCGGGCTGCAGGTGCGGGACCGCGGCCTTCGTGATGCGGAACGTGGCGTACGCGTTCGTCTTGAAGGTCTCGTCGAACTCCTCGTCGGAGATCTTCGTGATGTCGTCGACGTTCTGCTGCTTGCCGGCGTTGTTCACGAGGATGTCGAGCCCGCCGAGGCCGTCGACGGCCTGCTGGACGGCCTGCTCGCAGAACGCGAGGTCCTTGATGTCACCCGGGATCGCGACGGCCGTGCGGCCGGCGGCCTCGATGAGCCCGACGATGCGGTCGGCGTCCTCCTGCTCCTCGGGGAGGTAGACGATCGCGACGTCGGCGCCCTCGCGGGCGTAGGCGATCGCCACGGCGGCACCGATGCCGGAGTCGCCACCGGTGACGAGTGCCTTGCGGCCGGTCAGGCGACCCGAGCCGCGGTAGGTGTCCTCACCGTGGTCCGCGGGGACGTTCTCCGCCATCTCCTCGTCGGTACCGGCACCCGGCAGGTACTGCTCGTCGGGCTTCTTGTCGGCGTACATCTTCGTGGGGTCCTGCATCGTGTACTGGTCGATGCCGCCCTGGTCGTTCTGCTGCTCCGTCATGGCCTGGACGGTACGCACCCCGTTCGTTCCCGCCGTCCAGCCGGGTGTCCCCCGCGGTGCCGTCCTGACGTGTCCCCGAGGTCACGAACACGTGACGACCGGGCTGCGATTCGGTAACACCTGTCGTCCGAGCAGTCGGGAGGTCGTACGGTCGAGTGGTGAACCTCCGTCCTGCGCTCGCGATCGGCACCGCCGTGCTCACCGCCGTCGTCGGCACCGTAGGTGCGGACGCGAGCGGGATCGTCGCCGCGTCGCCGGCGTCCGCGGCCGAGGACCGCAGCGACCTCGTGTCGTCTCGACCCGCCGTGCAGGTCACCAACCGCGAACTCCGACGGGTCGACTCGATCGAGCTCGACGCGGAGTCCCTCGTCTTCCGCGACGGTGACGACACCGTCGCCGACGTCTCCATGCGCGACTCGCGGTCGACGGTGGACCTGCTCGGCCGCCTGCTCGGCACACCGTCCCGCACGCAGACCGCCGCCGGAGACGGGGGCGCGTGCTTCCCTGCCGGCACCACCTCGACGTGGGGCGGCGCGATCCGGGTCGCCGCGCTGCGGACCCCGGCCGCGGTGGGCAACGCCGTCGAGATCCGCGTGCTGAAGTCCTCGGTGCGCACCCGCATCGGGAGCCGCGTCGAGCTCACCGGGCCCGGCGGCGTGCAGGTGGGCGACGACGTCGCGGACGAGCTGCACGACGCCCCGGCCGCCGACAAGGAGTCCTACGGCTCCGGCGACGCGCGCGCGTGGCAGCTGCTGCTCGAGCCCGGGTGGGAGGCGTCGGACGACGACGGGCCCCGGTCCGAGCACGACGCCGACGCCGACACCCACGCCGACGAGCGCCACGGCGACGGCGACGACGAGCAGGGCTCGAACGGCGTGTCCGCGCTGACGGACGACACCGAGGTCACGGTCATCGGCGCTCCGATGCCCGTGCACGCCCGTCGCTCCTGCTGACCGCTCTCAGACGCGCAGGGTGGCGACCACGGGGAAGTGGTCGCTCGCGGCCCAGGTCTCGGGACCGTCGTGGTCGATCACGACCCGTTCCACCTCGACGCCACCGCGGGTCAGCACCCAGTCGATGCGCTCCCCGGAGTCGACCGGCGCCTGCCAGCCGTTGAAGGACGCGGTGCGGTCGTCGGGATCGCCCGCGACGGCCCAGGCGTCCTCGTACCCGGCGTCGGCGAAGACCTGCCACGCCGGCCCCTGTCCAGCCGGCTCGTTGCAGTCGCCCGCGAACACCACCGGACCCTCGACCGACCGCAGCCGCTCGACGACCAGGGCCGCGCTGCGTCGACGCACCTCGTCGCCGTGGTCGTTCTCCTCGTGGTCGAAGTGCGACGTCAGGAGCGTGAAGGCCCCGCCGTCGACGTCGACGAAGTGCGCGTGGTTCGCGACGCGGGGGTACAGGCTGCCCCAGGTGTTCGACACCGGCTCGTCCGGGGTGTCCGACAGCCAGAACGTGCCCGTGTCGACGGGGCGCAGGCGGTCGCGGCGGAAGAAGACGGCCGCGTGCTCGCCGGCGGTGCCGCCCTCGCGCCCCTGGCCGACGTCGCCGTGGTCCGGCAGCCCGGCGCGCAGCGCGTCCATCTGGTGGTCGAACGCCTCCTGGACGCACAGCACGTCCGGGTCGTGTCGCCGGATGATGTCCAGGACCAGCGGCAGCCGTGCGGGCCAGTCGTGGCGGGGATCCGGGTTCTTCACGTTGTAGGTCATCAGGGTGATCGGACGCGCGACGTGGCTCACCGGTCGAACCTACCCGTCGAGCCCCGTCAGTTGATGCAGACGCCTTCCTTGCCGTACGTCTTCACGTCGGTCGAGCTCGGCTTCGGCTCGGACGACTTCGACCCGTCGTCCTTCGGCGTCGCGGGTGCCGCGTCCTGCGTCCCGCCGTCCGCCGGTGCCGACGAGGCACCGCCGGCGGGGGCCGGAGCGCTCACGGTCTTCCCGTCCGACCCGAGCACCAGGGTCACGCCGGTGACCGTCGTCGACCGGACCGCGACCGCACCGGGCAGGACGGCGGCGACGGCCTTGGCCTGTGCCTCCTGCCCCGCCGGGTACTGCACCTGGGTGGTCTTCGTCGTCTCCGAGGAGCCGGGGGCACCGGCCTGGAAGCCCCGCGCGGTCAGGTTCGCGCTCGCGGTGGCCGCGGCACCCTCGACCCCGCTGCCGTTCAGCACCGTCACGGTCGTGGACGCCGGCGCGGCGGCGGTGGCCTTCGTGTACTCCTCGGGCTCACCGACCAGGCCCTGCACGAACGCGGGGATGCCGACCGTGTCGACCTGGACGATGGACAGCGCGGAGCCGTTCACGGTGATGGTCGGCGTCCCGAGGGTGGGGATCGTCGCCGACTGGATGTTGCCCGGACGCAGGTCGCGCATCTGCGTCGCCAGGGACACCAGGTCGGTGTCGGTCTGGATCGACCCGCCGACCGCGCTGAGGATCGCGTTCATCTTGATCGGGTTGAGGAGGGTGCCCGCCGAGAGCACCTTGCGGGCCTCCTGCGACAGGAAGTACTGCTGGCGGACGTTGCGGTCGAGGTCGCCGTTCGGCAGGCCGTGCCGCTGGCGGACGAACGAGAGCGCCTGCTTGGCGTCGAGCTGCGAGGTGCCGGCGGGCAGGTCGACGCCGGAGTACGGATCGTTCACCGCCTCGTTCAGGCACACCTCGACCGGCCCGAGCTCCTTGACCACCTGGTAGAAGCCGAGCAGCGACACCCGCACGTAGTGGTCGATCGACAGGCCGCTGAGGTCTTGGATCGTCTGGATGAGCAGCTTCGCGCCGCCGGTGTCGCCACCGCCGTTGAGGGTGCCGTAGTAGAAGGCGCTGTTGAGCTTGCCCTTGCCGACGCCGGGGATGTCGACGTACGAGTCGCGCGGGAAGGAGATCATCGTCGCCTGCGTGCCGTCGGCGTTGATGTGCAGGACGATCATCGTGTCGGTGTTGGTCGCACCGCCGTCGCTGGTCGTGCTCAGCTCCGCCATCTGCTCGGGCGTCGCGTTGTCCGGCCGGTGGTCGTCACCGACGAGCAGGATGTTCTGGGCCGTGCCGTCCACGTCGTGGTCGCCCTGCGACCGCGGAGCGATCGCGTCGATCTTCGTGACGCCGTTGTTCAGGCTCGTGAAGGCCGCCGCGGCGTAGCCGCCCATCAGGACCAGGCCCATCGTCAGCACGCCGGCGATCGCGGGGAGGACGATCCCGCCCCCGCGCTTCTGGCGCCCGTGGCGCGGCGGCACGTGGCCGCGGCGTGCACGGCGCGTCGTCTGCTCGGGTTCGATGCTCACCCGGAAACCATAACCGCACAGCGTGGAACGGACAGGGAATCCGCTGAGGGTCGTGCGCGGACCCTGAGCGCGGTCAGTCCGCGCTGCGCGTGGGCAGGAGGTGGATGGCCTCCATCGCCAGCTCGGCCGCGATCGGGTCCTGTGCGAGCACGGCCGCGCGGAGCTTGTCGATCTCGGGACGGACCACGTCGGCCGGCACGAGCTCGGTCAGCTCGGGCACGCGCAGCTTGAACGCCAGGCCGTCGGTGGTCGCCCGGCACAGCTGCGCGAGCGAGGCGTTGCCGCACGCCTCGACCCACATGGCGTAGATGTCGGACCCCTCGCGGGCCACGTCGTCCATGTGCTCGCCGTCCACCCGCGCGGCGACGTCGTCGAGCACCGCGACGATCTTCTTCCGCTGCGCGGCCGTGAACCGGGGCACCGCGAGCCGCACGACACCGCCGTAGATGACGCCCAGCGTGCGGTAGGCGTCGAGGAGTTCGTCCTTCGTCGGCGCAGCGACGCGGGTGTAGCGGTTCGGTGCCATCTCGATGAGCCCGGCCCGCGCCAGCTCCGCCAGGGCCTCGCGGATCGGGGTCCGGGACACCCCGAGCCACGCGATCAGGTCGTCGTCGTTCAGGCGTTCGCCCGGCTCGAGCGTGCCGTCCATGATCGCCGCACGGATCTTGTCCTGCACGGTGTCACGGAGGAGCTTGCGTTCGGCGGCAGGCTGCGTCGAGGGGACTGGCATGGGACCAGCGTGTCACATGTGACGGCCGGTCCGCGAGAGGCGCGAGGGCCACCACGCGCGTCGGCCGAGGTCGTGCACCACCGCCGGGACGAGCAGCGACCGCACCACGACGGTGTCGAGCAGCACACCGAACGCGACGACGAACGCGATCTGCACGAGGAACAGGATCGGGATCACCCCGAGCGCCGCGAAGGTCGCCGCCAGGACGACCCCGGCGGAGGTGATGACGCCGCCGGTCGCCCCGAGCCCGCGCAGCACGCCCTCGCGCGGCCCGTGGCGCAGGCTCTCCTCGCGCACCCGGGTCATGAGGAAGATGTTGTAGTCCACCCCGAGCGCGACGAGGAACACGAACGAGAACAGCGGGACCGACGGGTCCGCTCCCGGCAGGTGCAGCACCTGGTCGAACACGAGCGCGCCGACCCCGAGGGCGGCCGCGAAGGACACCACCACGCTGCCGATGAGCACGAGCGGCGCCACGACGCTCCGCAGCAGGAGCATCAGGATGCCGAGGATCACCAGGAGCACGATCGGGATGATCACCGTGCGGTCGCGGATCCCGGTGTCGTCGGTGTCGAGCGCCGTCGCGGTGACACCACCGACGAGCGCGTCCGGCGACACCCGCTCCACAGCCGTACGGAGGTCGCGGACGGTCTGCTCGGCTGCCGACGAGTCCGCCGGTGCGCGCAGCGTCGCCTCGAGCAGGACGTCCCCGTCGGACACGGTCGGTCGGGCGGTGGGGCCGCTCGCGGCTCCGGCCGTGTCGCCGACCGCCGTCGTGCCGGACGGGCTGTCCGCCGCCGCCGCGACCACGTCGTCCACGCCGTCGACCCCACGGACCGCCGCGACGAGCCGGTCGAGGTCGCGCTCCGGGCCGATGACCTGCGCCGGGCTGCCCGAGCCGCCCGGGAAGTGGTCGGCGAGCACGTCCTGCCCGTCGCGCGCCTGGGACGCCCCGATGACGAGGTCGCTCTGCGGCACCCCGTCCGCGCGGAGTCCGACGAGTCCGGCACCCATCGCGAGCAGCGCCACCGTGCAGACGATCCACACCGTCCGGGCGCGACGGGCGACCAGGCGCCCGACGCGGGCCCACACGCCGCGGGCGTCGGCCCCGGTCAGCACCGGGTGCGCGCTGCCGTGCGCCGGGCGCCGCGGCCAGAACGCGGCACGCCCGAAGGCCATCAGGAGCGCGGGGAGCAGGGTCAGGGACGCGAGGAGGCTGAACGCGATGCCGATCGCAGCCACCGGACCGAGCGCCTTGTTCGAGTTCAGGTCCGAGAAGAGCAGGCACAGGACGCCGACGATGACGGTGCCGCCCGAGGCGAGGATCGGTTCGACGGACCCGCGGAGCGCCGCCCGGGTCGCACCCCAGCCCGTGCGGTGGTCCCGCAGGGCCTCGCGGAACCGCGCGGTGTAGAGGAGTGCGTAGTCGGTCGCGGCACCGATCACGAGGATCGACAGGATGCCCTGCACCTGGCCGTTCACGGTGACGACGCCCGCCTCCGCCAGCGCGTACACGACGAGGATCGAGGCGCACAGCGCGAACGTGGCCGTCCCGAGCACGAGGAACGGCAGCAGGGGCGACCGGTAGACGACCACGAGGATGACGAACACCGCGGCGAGCGCGACGCCGAGGAGCAGCCCGTCGATCCCCGCGAACGCCGCCGTGAGGTCGGCCGTGAAACCCGCCGGGCCGGTGACGTACCCGGCCACCCCGGTCGGGAGCGCCGCGTCCACGTCGGCCCGGATCGCTGCGACGGCGTCGCCGGGGTCGGCGGCCTCGGTGAGGGTGGCCACGATCTCGGCGGCCTCGCCGTCCTCGCTCGGGATGACCGGACTGACGCCCTGCACGTCGTCCCGGTCGGTGAGCGCGGCCGCGAGCTGCCGGGCGTCCGCCAGGTCGTCGCGGGTCAGGCCGCCGTCGCGCTCGAGCACGACGATCGCCGGGGCGCCCGACGGCTGCCGGAAGTCGGCCGCGCGCTCCTGCACGGTCGTCGCGTCCGCCGAGGCCGGCAGGAACGAGGCCTGGTCGTTGGTCGCCACCTCGCCGATCTTCCCGAACACGGGGCCGCCGACACCGGCGACGACGAGCCACACGAGGATGACGAGGGCCGGCAGGACGATGCGGAGGGAGCGCTTCACGTGGGTGAGCGTACATGGATCGTCAGCATGCTGACCATCTCGCGTCCGCGGCCCCGGTCGTAGGATCCCACCATGCACGATCCCACCGAGCAGTGGCCCCTCGGACGCCTGCTCTCGGCCGCAGCCCGTGCCGTCGAGCGCGAGTGGGACGAGCGCCTCCGCGCGGTCGGACTGTCCCACGCGGCCCTCGTCGCCATCGACATCCTGCTGCGCACCGGGCCGACCGGCGCCGACACCATCGCCCGGACCGCGCGCGTGCAGCCCCAGACGATGTCCCGGACGCTCGAACGGGCCGAACGCGACGGCCTCGTGGCCCGCACCGCACACCCGGAGGACCGTCGTCGGCGGGTGGTCTCGGTCACCGCGGACGGCCGGCGCGCGTGGGAGACCGCGCAGCACATCGAGCGCGAGGTCCTGCCCGAGGACGAGGGCCTGCGGAAGCGGCTGACCGCCCTCCTCCACAACAGTAGCGTCTGAAATACTGCATGTAGTAGGCTGCTCCGGTCGGCGCAGGGCCGACCCGACCGGCAGGAGTCCCGCATGCCCGAACGTCGCGCCGACCGAGCAGCGGCCGCAACAGCCGCGCCCGTGCGACGGCAGCGGCGACGGCGTCCGGTCCTCGTCGCACTGATCGCCACGGTCGGGTCGCTCCTCGGCATCGCCACGGTCGTCGCGGTCGTGGCGGCGACCTTCGTGGGCGGTCTCGCCCGGAGCTTCGACGAGCACACCGAGGTCCTGACCGAACCGTTCCCCACCGGGGCGCGTCCGTCGCCCACCGGGAGCGCCGAGGACATCCTGCTCATCGGGTCGGACTCGCGGGCCGCCCTCGACCCGGACGGCGACCACACGGCCGGCGGACGGTCGGACACCCTGATGCTCGCGCACGTCCCCGCGGACCGTCGCCACGTCTACCTCGTGTCGATCATGCGCGACTCGTGGGTGGAGATCCCGGGGCACGGCACCGCGAAGATCAACGCGGCGTACTCCTGGGGCGGCATCCCCCTGACCGTGCAGACCGTCGAGCAGCTGCTCGACGTGCGGATCGACCACGTCGCCGAGATCGACTTCGCCGGGTTCGCCAGCATGACGGACGCCCTCGGCGGCGTCACGGTGCAGTCCTCCACCGACTTCACGGCGCGGGGTCACCACTTCACGCAGGGACCGAACCACCTCGACGGCCAGCAGGCGCTGGCCTTCGTGCGCGAACGGTACGCCTTCTCCGACGGCGACCAGGCGCGTGTGCGCAACCAGCAGGCGTTCCTGCGGGGGGTGTTCCAGCAGGCGCTGTCCCGGGGCACCCTGACGGATCCCGGACGGATCGGGGACCTCGTGACCGCGATGAGCGAACACCTCGCGGTCGACCCGGGCCTCGACGTCCCGACGATCGCGCGCCTCGGGTGGTCGCTCCGGCACCTCGACGCGGACGACCTCGTCACGGTCACGATGCCGATCGACGGGAGCGGGACGTCACCGGACGGACAGTCCTTCGTCCGGCTCAACGAACTCGAGCGTCGTGCACTCTCGCAGTCCCTGCGGTCCGACGACCTGCAGCGGTGGGTTGATTCGCACGGGCGCTGACGCGCGAGCGGCGCCACGACGCACGAGGCCCCGTGGCGTCGTGCCACGGGGCCTCGTGCTGGATCGGGAGGTCGATCAGGCCGGGAGCTGGAGCTCCTGGCCGGCGTAGATCAGGTTCGCGTCGTCCACGGTCGACGTGTTCGCGGCCCACAGCTTCATGTAGCCACCGTCGATGCCCAGCTGCGTCGCGATCTTGTCGAGCGTGTCGCCCGACTTGATCGTGTAGGTCTTGCCGCTGGTCGGCACGGCGGCCGGCTTGCTCGGCGCGGAGACCGCGGGCGCGGCCGGGGTGGTCGCCTTCGGGGCGGCCTGCTGCTGCGGCGCGGCCTGACGCTGGGGAGCGGCCTGCTGCGGGGCGGCCTGCTGCTGCGGCGCGGCCTGCTGGGGTGCGGCCTGCTGCGGCGCAGCAGCCTGCGGGGCGGCTCCGGCGGTACCGCTCAGGCCGAGCTTCGCGGAGCAGGCGGGCCATGCGCCCCAACCCTGGGACGCGAGGACGCGCTCGGCCACGGCGATCTGGGTCGCGCGGCTCGCCGAGGCGGGGTTGCCCGCGCCGCCGTTGGCCTGCCAGGTGCCGAGGTTGAACTGCAGGCCGCCGTAGTAGCCGTTGCCGGTGTTGATGGCCCAGTTGCCGCCGGACTCGCACTGCGCGAGGGCGTCCCAGGTCGAGCCGGACGCTGCGTTCGCGGGCGCTGCCGCGAGGCCGACACCGGTCGCGGCGATGCCGGCGAAGGCCAGGCCACCGACGATGGTGCGGGTACGGGAAAGCTTCTTCATGGTTGATCGCTCCACCGGGACCACTGACCGACGGACCGCCGGAGCGGTCTCGGTCGCCACTGCCCGTCCCGACCGATCGCGGTCGAGTTGTGGGGTGCGCCTCCGGGGGCAGTGGACTGGTGCCGGCGGCGTCTGGTCGGCAACCATAGGAAATTCGTCACTGTTATCAAACCGAGACAATGGGTTCTACCGGTAGATGCTATGTACCCCGACAGTGTTCCTGTACGTCCGCATCGGTACGGCTGCGGCGATCGGGACGTACCCGGGTACGCGACCTTGGCAGTTCCCTGGCAATGCGGCGGACGGGAGGCCCGTGGCGGCCTGGCCGGGAGCCTCCCGCCCGCCTCCTGGTCACCGCCTGTTCACGCCCTGGACAGCAGCGTCACGGCTTCCAGGTGGCCGGTCTGCGGGAACATGTCGAGCACACGCGCGCGCCGCAGGCGCAGCGAGGGCATGCGGGCGAGGTCCTTCGCGAGCGTCACCGGGTTGCAGCTCGAGTAGACGACGTGCTCGACCGAGGAGTCCTCCAGCCAGCCCGCGAGCGTCTCGCCGATGCCCCGTCGCGGCGGGTTCACCACGACGAGTCCCGGCACGGCGTCGGGGCGTGCACGGAGCGCGTGCTCGGTGGCGTCGTCGGCGGCGAAGCGGACGTCGGTCAGGCCGGCCTCACGCGCCGACTGCTTCGCGGACCGGATCGCCTCACGACTCGTCTCGATGCCCGTGACCGCGCGGTCGGGTCGAGCGGCGTGCAGGGCGAACCCGCCGACGCCGCAGTACAGGTCCCACATCGACGCGGGCGCGACCTCGTCGATCCACGCGGACGCCTGGTCGTAGAGCTGGGCGGCCACGGCCGTGTTCGTCTGGAAGAAGCTCTGCGGGCGCAGGTGCATGGTGACCGCGTCGAAGCGCATCGGCAGCGTCTCCTGCTCCGTGAGCACCACCTCGCGGTCCCCCTCGGTGACGGCCTTGTGCTCGGGCAGCAGGTTCGCGGTCACCACGACGGCCTCCGGCAGCACCCGCCGCAGGGCACCGAGGTGGTCACGGAGCCGGGGCAGCTGGCCCTCCGAGCGCAGCACGAAGCGCACCATCAGGTCACCGTCGGGCGACTCCGTCACGAGCACGAACTTCAGCTCGCCACGGCGGGCGGCCACGTCGTAGGGGATGAGCCCGGCGTCGGCGACGAAGTCCGCCAGGATCGGCAGCGCGCGCCGGATGCCCGGCGTGCAGATCCCGCAGTGCCGCAGGTCCACCCCGCGCTGCCGGTGGTCGAGGATGCCCACCGTCGGCCGCTGCACGGTCCCACCGACGACCATCTTCGCCTTGTTCCGGTAGCCGGCCTCGGGGCTGGTGATCGCCGGGAGCCACTCGACGGCCCCCGGCCCCCCGGACGCCTCGACCGCGTCGCGCAGGAGTTCGCGCGTGCGGATCTCCTTGTCGAGCACCTGGTCGGCGTAGGGCTGGCCCATCAGGGTGCAGGACCGGCACACCCCGCGGTCGAAGTAGTCGCACTGCATGGCCGGGTCAGGATACGGCAGCGGCGTCCCGGGTCGTCGTCGCGATGCGGTACACCGACGTCGTCGCCGTGACGAACAGGGTCGTGCCGTCGTCGCCGCCGAAGCAGAGGTTGGCGACCACCTCGGGCACGGGGACGTCGCCGATGCGGGTGCCGTCCGGGGTGAAGACCGAGACACCGCGGTGTGTGGAGGACCAGACGTTGCCGTGCTCGTCCACGCGGATGCCGTCCGGCACGCCCTCGCCCGCACCGAGCCGGACGACGACCCGGCCGTTCTTCACCCGGGCGCCGTCGACGTCGTACGCCCGGACGACCGGCTCGTCGGACGACGAGCTCGCGACGTAGAGCACGCGCTCGTCCGGCGAGAACGCCAGCCCGTTCGGCTCGTCGGCGTCGAGGACGACCGGGCGGAGGTCCTCGCCGTCGGGACCGCACCGGAACACCCAGTGGTCGCCGTACTCCCGCTCGCCGGGGTGGCCCTCGCGCGGCTGCGTGATGCCGTAGGCGGGATCGGTGAACCAGATGCCGCCGTCCCCCGCGACGACGACGTCGTTCGGGGAGTTCAGCCGGCCACCGCCCCACCCGTCGACGATCGGCGTGACGACCCCGTCGCGGTCGCGCTCGACCCGTCGGCGTCCGTGCGAGCACTGCACGACCGACCCGTCGCGGTCGCGGGTGCGGCCGTTCGTGAACTCGACCCCGGCGGCGTACGTCGAGGTCTCGCCGGTGTCCTGGTGCCACTGGAGGATGCGGTCACCCGGGATGTCCGACCACCGGAGCGTGCTCGAGGACGGGATCCAGCACGGCCCCTCGGCCCACGTGCTGCCGGTCGCGATCCGGTCGAGGGCGCCCGGGTCGGGGACGAGGTCGGTCAGCTGCACGGGTTCTCCTTCGAACGGCGAGCGGGGTCAGGCTGCGGCAGCGGCCTCGCTGCGTCGGTGCACGGCCTTCTCGATCGCCGAGATCGCGAGACCGAGCAGGATCGACGCCACGACCGCGAGCGTCGTGACGAGGAACGGCTGCTCGCGGCTCCAGTGCCCGGTGGCGGCGGCGATCCCGACGCAGTACGCGGCCCAGACGACGTCGGCGAGCGCGCAGCTCAGCAGGAACCGGCGGAGGTCGAGGCCGCTGTCGGCACCGACGAGGTTCGTCGTCAGTCGGCCCATCGGGATGAAGCGGCCGAGGACCGCGATCCGGCCGGGAGCCTTGCGGTAGCGACCGTCGATGGCCTCGCGGGCCTTCCGGATCTTCGGTCGCGTGAACCAGGACCGGGAGCCGAGGTCTACCGAACGGGCCAGGCGCCAGAGCACGAGGTCGCCGAGCACCATGCCGACCGTCGCGGCGACGACGAGGAACAGCACGGGCAACAGACCACCGTCGCCCCCGACGAGCAGGGTGCCGATCGCGACGACCATCGCCTGGCTCGGCAGGAACACCGCGACACTGCCGACGGCGAGCACGAGGCCGACGGCGAGGAACGCCCAGGGGGTGCCGACGAGCTGGACCACCACGTCCTGCGCTGCGTCCACCGGTCCACCTCCACGGGCGCGGGGAGGCACGCCGGCACCCATCATCCCAGGTCGGTGCGGGGTCCGTGCTCCGTCCGGTGCACGATGTCGCGCATGGTGTCGGCTGCGCCGTCCGCGTCCCCCGCGGCGACCGCCCGCGCGAGCGCGAGGTGGAGCCCGACGTCGTGGCGGTCGGGTCGGATGCTCCCGCGCTCCCGGAGGGCCTCGCCGACGACCCGGTGCAGTCGGCGGTAGAGGACGTTGCCGGACAGGTCGAGCACGCGCGCGTGGAACCGGACGTCCGCGCTCGTGAAGTCGAGGCGGCGGTCCTGGATCGCGGCGGCGGCGAGCTCGTCCGCGGTGGCGAGCAGCGCCTCCCGTCCGGCCGCGCACTCGTCGAGCGACGCGCGTCGAGCCGCCGCGGCGGCCGCGAGCGGTTCCACGGCGGCGCGGAGCTCGCGCAGCTCGGCCGATGCCCGCTCGCGGTCCGGGCCCTGCAGCCGCCACCGCACCACCCGCGGGTCGAGGACGTCCCACTCCACGGCACCGAGGACGGTGATGCCGACCCGACGACCGGCGTGCAGCAGCCCGAGGGAGACCAGGACCCGGACGGCCTCGCGGACGATGCTGCGGCTCGCACCGGTCCAGGCGACCAGCTCGTCCGTGCTGCGTCGGCTCCCGCGGGCGAACTCCCCGGAGACGACCGCCGTGCCGATCGCGTCGAGGACCCGGTCGTAGGTGCTCGTCACCGCTGCGAGACGGGTGAGAGCACGAGTTCGTCGATCCGCACGTGCGCCGGCGACCCCAGCACGAACGCGACGGTCCGGCCGACGTCCTCCGGTTGGAGCATGCGCTGCCGCGCCGCTGCGTCGGGAACCTCGGGGCGCTGGTCGAGGAAGTCGGTCGCCACGTCGCCCGGGCAGAGGTGCGTCGCACGGACGCCGTGCTCGGCCTCCTGCTGGTTGAGCGTCCGGACGACCGACCCGAGCGCGGTCTTGCTCGCCGAGTACGCCACACCGGCGCCCGGCTGGAAGGACCACCCGGCGTAGGAGGACACCACGACGACGACACCGCCGGACGCCCGGAGCGCGGGCAGCGCGGCGTCGACGACGGTCACGACCGCGGTGGTGTTCGTGTCGAGGACCGCGCGGACGTCGGCGAGCGACTGGTCGGCCCACCGCCGGGCCGGGGTGTTCAGGCCCGCGGCCAGCACGAGGCCGTCGATCCGCCCGTGGTGTTCGAGCACCCGGTCCCGGGCGGCCACCACGGCGTCGGCGTCGGTGACGTCGAGCGGCAGCACCGCCGCGTTCCCGCCGGCGGCACGCACGGCGTCGGCGACCTGCTCGAGCCGGTCGGGGCGACGGCCGCTGAGCACGACCGTCCAGCCGTCCCGGGCCGCGGCGAGCGCGCTGGCCGCACCCATCCCGCTGCCGCCACCCGTGGTCCAGAGCACCTTCGCCGTCATGCTCGAATAGTAGGACCATTCGAGGCACGGGCGCCCACGGCACCCGGCCTCCGGAGAACGGGACCGACGAACCGGCCCGGTGAACGGGAGCGACGATGCACCTCGACCTGACCGACCGCGTGGTCGTCGTGACCGGAGCCGCCCGCGGCATCGGCCGGACCCTCGCCGCACGCTTCGTCGCCGAGGGCTGCCGCGTGGTCGCCCTCGACCTCGCCTTCGACGATGCGGCATCCCCCGGCGTCGACGAGGTGGTGTGCAACGTGGCCGACCCGGCGTCGGTCAGCGCCGCGATCGACGAGGTCGTCGCCCGGCACGGCACGATCGACGTGCTCGTCAACAACGCCGGCATCAACGTCACCGGGACCGTCGCGGAGCTGGACTGGGACGCCTGGCGCCGGTGCATGGACGTCAACCTGGGCGGCACGTTCCTCGTCAGCCAGGCGGTGGCGCCGGTGATGCAGGCGGCGGGGCGCGGACGCATCGTCAACGCGGCGTCCTTCGCGGCGATCGTGCCGAGCGTCGGCAGTGCGGCGTACGCAGCGTCGAAGTCGGCGGTCGTGGCGTTCACGCGCGTGCTCGCGTCCGAGCTCGGCCCGTGGGGCATCACCGTCAACGCCTATGCCCCCGGGATGGTCCCGACGGCGATGAACGGCTTCGCCGAGATGCCGACCGCCGAGCAGGACCGGCTGCTCGACACGCTGTCGCTGCGTCGGTGGGAGACCCCGGACGACGTCGCCGACCTGCTCGTGTTCCTGGCGAGCGACGCCGCGGGCTACATCACCGGCACGCTCGTCGACGTGTCGGGCGGGAAGTTGGCGACGCAGATCCCGGCGCGGGCGTACGGGCGCTGAGAACGGGACTGTCCGGCCGTTCAGGAAGTTGCCATCCGGCGTTCCGTAAGCTGTGAGGACCCAGTGAGCCGGACTGCTGCCCGACCCCGAGGAGGTGCCCGATGGTCTCCGTCCTCATCGCGTTCGCGATCGTCGCCCTGATCGTCCCCGCCCTGACCCCCCTGATCGGCCGCCGCGTGTTCTACGTGGCCGCGCTCGCTCCCGCGGCCGCCGCGGTGCTGACGATCGCACAGACCGACCGGGCGCTGCACGGCGGGGTGACGAGCCGGTGGCAGTGGATCCCGCAGCTCGACCTCGCGCTGTCGCTGCGGATGGACGCCCTGTCGTGGGTCCTCGCCCTCGTGGTCTCGGTCGTCGGTGCCCTCGTGCTCGTCTACTGCGCGTCGTACTTCGGCCGCGACGAGCCGGGACTCGGCCGGTTCGCCGGCGTCCTCACCGCCTTCGCCGGGTCGATGTACGGGCTGGTGGTCGCCGACGACGTCATCGTGCTCTTCGTGCTGTGGGAGGCCACGACGGTCTTCTCCTACCTGCTCATCGGCCACGACGCCGCGAAGCGGGCCAGTCGGGCGGCCGCGATGCAGGCGCTCGTCGTCACCACCGCCGGCGGTCTGGCGATGCTCGCGGGCCTCGTCGCGCTCTCGGTCACCGCGGGCACCACGAGCCTGTCCGGGATCATCGCGCAGGCTCCGGAGCTGGTCGACCGTCCGGGTCCGCTCGTGCCGGTGTCCGTCGTGCTCGTGCTGCTCGGCGCCCTGACGAAGTCGGCGATCGTCCCCTTCCACTTCTGGCTCCCGGCCGCCATGGCGGCACCGACCCCGGTCAGCGCGTACCTGCACGCCGCCGCGATGGTGAAGGCCGGCATCTACCTCGTCGCGCGCCTCGCCCCCGCGTTCGCGCTGATGACCGGCTGGCGCGAGACGGTCACGGTGCTCGGGGTGGCCGGCATGCTCGTCGGCGGGTACCGCGCGCTCCGGCAGACCGACCTCAAGCTCCTGCTCGCCTACGGCACCGTCGCGCAGCTCGGCTTCCTCGTGCTCGCCGCCGGCTGGGGCGCCCCCGCCGTGGCGCTGGGCGGCGTGGCGCTGCTCGTCGCACACGCCACGTTCAAGTCGACGCTCTTCCTGGTCGTGGGATCGATCGACCACGTCACCGGCACCCGTGACCTCGGCAGGCTGAGCGGTCTCGGACGTCGGATGCCGTGGCTCGTGGTGGTGGCCGTCCTCGCGCTGGCCTCGATGGCGGGGATCCCGCCGACCATCGGGTTCGTCGCGAAGGAGGCCGTGCTGACCGGCTTCGTCGAGGAGCTGCACGGACCGCAGGCCGGCTGGGCATGGGTCGCGCTCGTCGGCGTCACGCTCGGCTCGCTCCTCACCGTCGCGTACTCGCTCCGCTTCCTCTGGGGCGCCTTCGCCCGGAAGCCCGGCGTGCAGGAGACCGCACCGCACGGGCTGCACGGTCTCGGCGTCGTGCCGTCGGTCCTCGCGGTCACGGGCCTCGCACTCGGACTGCTCACCCCGGTCGTCGCGCACGGTGTCGAGCCCGCGGCCACCGCGGCGGCGCTCCCCGAGGGCGAGGTCCCGCACCTGGCGCTCTGGCACGGCCTCGAGCCGGCGCTCGGCCTGTCCGCGATCACGCTCGTCGGCGGCGTCGCCCTGTTCCTGCTCCGGCGTCCCGTCGAGGCCCTGCAGCACCGCCTCGCCGGCTCGCCGAGCGCCTCCGGCACCTACCGCGCGATCATGCGCGGGCTCGACCGCGTCGCCACCGGTCTGACCGCGGGCGTGCAGCGCGGATCGCTCCCCTACTACCTGACCGTGATCCTCTCGGTGTTCGTCGCCGGGGCCCTCGCCAACCTCGTGCTCGGCGGGCCGTGGGAGTTCCACGTCCGCTTCGCCGACTCGTGGGGCCAGGTACCGGTCGTGATCGTCATGGCGGTCGCCGCGATCGCGGTGCTCACCGCCAAGACCCGGTTCGCCGCCGCCGTCCTCGTCGGGGTGACCGGCTACGGCATGTCCGTGCTCTTCGTCCTGCACGGCGCGGTCGACCTCGCGCTCACGCAGCTCGTCGTCGAGACCGTCACGCTCATCGCCTTCGTGCTCGTGCTCCGGCGGCTCCCCCCGCGGATCGCGACGGCGAACCCCTCGCGCTTCCGGATCGCGCGTGCGCTGTTCGCCGCGCTGGCCGGCGTGACCCTGGCGATCGTCGTGATCGTCGCCGCCTCCGCGCGGAACGCCGCACCGATCTGGCCGGACCTGCCCGCCCTGACGAGCTCGTTCGGCCACGGCCTGAACGTCGTGAACGTCGCGCTCGTCGACCTGCGCGGCTGGGACACCCTCGGCGAGCTGACGGTCGTCGTCGCCGCGGCCACCGGTGTCGCGAGCCTCATCTTCCTCGACTCGCGCGAGGACACGCTCCCCCGCCTGCGGGACATGCCCGCCAGCGTGGCCGAGGACAAGCACCGACCCGACGGCGAGCCCCGCGCATGGCTGCCGACGAGCGCCGCGATCCCGACCGGGCGCTCCGCACTGCTCGACGTCGTCGTGCGGCTGCTGTTCCACGGCCTCGTGGTGCTCTCGCTCTACCTGCTGTTCGCCGGGCACAACGCGGCCGGCGGCGGGTTCGCCGGCGGACTGGTCGCCGGCATCGCCCTCGCCGCCCGCTACCTGGCCGGCGGCCCCGCCGAGCTCGGTGCCGCTGCCCCGGTGCGCGCCGGTCGCCTGCTCGGGCTCGGCGTCGCGGTCGCCGCGACCACCGCCATCGTGCCGCTGTTCTTCGGCAAGGAGGCGCTCTACTCCGAGTTCTTCGAGGCGACCGTCCCCGTCCTCGGCCACGTCGAGTTCGTCACCGCCACCTTCTTCGACATCGGGGTGTACCTGGTCGTCGTCGGGCTCGTGCTCGACGTGCTCCGGAGCCTGGGCGCCGAGGTCGACCGGCAGCGCCTCGAGGACTCGCGTGCCCCGGTCGCGGACACCACCGAGGGCGACCCCGCCGACAACGTCGCAGCCACCACCCCGGAAGGGAGTGCCACATGACCATCACGCTGGTCCTCGTCATCGCGATGGCGGTGCTGTTCTCGTGCGGGGTGTACCTGCTGCTCGAACGGTCCCTGACCCGCATGCTGCTCGGCTTCCTGCTGCTCGGCAACGCGCTCAACCTGCTCCTGCTCATCATGTCCGGCGCCGCCGGCAAGCCCCCGGTCGGCAAGTCCGCCGAGGGGATCACCGACCCGCTGCCGCAGGCGTTCGCCCTGACCGCCATCGTCATCACCTTCGCCGTCAGCGCCTTCCTGCTCGCGCTCATCCACCGGTCGTGGAAGCTCTCCCGCGCCGACGAGGTCGAGGTCGACGAGGCGGACGCCGCGATCGGCCGCGACCGCGACGACCCGGCCGACGAGGACCCCGAGATCGACACCGACCCCGAGGCCGCACAGCGCGAGGAGGCCGCACGATGACCTGGCTCGTCCCGCTCCTCGTCCTGGTCCCGCTGCTCGGGGCCGCCGTCGCCCTCGGCCTCCTGCGCCATCGCAAGCTCCAGCGCGCGATCACCGTCGCGGTCCTCGCCGTCGCGGTGGCCGTCGCGGCGACGCTCATGGTGCTCGTCGACCAGCACGGCACCATCGTCGTGCAGGTCGGCGGTTGGCAGGCCCCGTACGGCATCTCGCTCGTGGTCGACCGGCTGAGCGCCCTGCTCCTCACCGTCAGCGCGAGCGTGCTCCTGCTCGTCCTGCTGTTCTCCATCGGCCAGGACCTCGCGCCCGACGACGAGGACGCCCCGGTCACGATCTTCTACCCGACGTACCTCGTGCTCGCCGCCGGCGTGCTCGACGCCTTCATGGCCGGCGACCTCTTCAACCTCTACGTCGCGTTCGAGATGCTGCTCGTGGCGAGCTACGTGCTCATCACCCTCGGCGGCAGCGAGCAGCGCGTCCGGGCCGGCACGACGTACATCGTCACCAGCCTCATCGCGTCGGCGATCTTCCTGGCCGCCATCGGCCTGGTCTACGGCGCGACCGGAACCGTGAACATCGCGCAGATCTCCGAGCGGGTCGCCGGTCTGCCGGAGCACGTGCAGCTCCTGCTCCACACGATGCTGCTCATCGGCTTCGGTATCAAGGCCGCCGTGTTCCCCCTGGCGTTCTGGCTGCCGGACTCGTACCCGACCGCACCGGCACCGGTCACGGCGGTGTTCGCGGGCCTGCTGACGAAGGTCGGCATCTACGCGATCATCCGGCTCGAGACCATCATCTTCCCGGGGCCGCAGCTCAACGACGTCCTGCTCGTCGTCGCGGTCCTGACGATGGTGGTCGGCGTGCTCGGCGCCGTCTCGCAGACCGACGTCAAGCGACTGCTGTCCTTCACCCTCATCAGCCACATCGGCTTCATGGTGATGGGCATCGGCCTCGGCTCGGTCGTGGGGACCGCCGCCGCGGTGTTCTACACCGTGCACCACATCGTCGTGCAGACCACGCTGTTCCTGGTGTCCGGCGTCATGGAGCGCATCGGCGGCACCACCTCGACGCGGTCGCTCGGTGGCCTGCTCAAGGCCGCGCCACTCCTCGCGGCGCTGTACCTCGTGCCGGCGTTCAACCTCGGAGGCATCCCGCCGTTCTCCGGCTTCATCGGCAAGCTCGGCCTCTTCCGGGCCGCAGCCGAGGACGGCTCCCCCATGGCATGGGTGACGATCGGCGCCGGGGTCGTGACGAGCCTCCTCACCCTGTACGCGCTGATGCGCGTCTGGGACGCCGCCTTCTGGCGGCCGAAGCCGGCCGCCGAGGCGGCGGCACCGCACGCCAGCACGGCGGAACCGCACGCGCACCTGCGGTCGCCGGAACCGGCGCCCCTCACCGTGTCCGAGGAGACCGGCGAGGCGTACCACCCGGGAGGCTCGACCACCGTCACCGACGCACCCCACGCGAGCAGCGCCTCCAGTCCGGCCACCGGGCAGACCGCCGCGGTCGAGCCGTCAGCGCACGCGCCGCTGCCGCGCATGCTGGTGGCGGTCACGACGGTGGCGGTCCTCGGTTCGGTCGCCCTGACCGTCGTCGCCGGACCGCTCTACGGGTACGCGACCCGCGCCGCCGAGTCGCTGGAGTCACCCGACCGCTACGTGCAGGCCGTCCTGGGAGGTACACGATGAGCGACCTCCGCCGCACGTCGAACGCCCGCCGCATCGCGCTCGCGTGGCGCTACGACGTCCCGCTCGTCGCCGGGCTGACCGTGCTGTGGGCGCTGCTCTGGGGTTCGTGGACCGTGCTGACGCTGCTGTGCGGCGTCGTGGTCGCACTCCTCGTGACGCAGCTGCTGCCGCTCCCGCCGGTCCCGCTCTCGAAGCGCCTGTCGGTGCCGCGGCTGCTCTGGTTCCTCGTGGTCTGGGCGGGGCTCGTCGTCGTGGCGTCCTTCCGGGTCGCCTGGGTCGCCGTGCGTCCGCGCGGTGTCCGCCGCAGCTCGATCGTGCTCGTGCAGATGCACACCACGTCCGAGATGACCTTCACGCTCGCCACCCTGGCGATCTCCCTCGTGCCCGGGTCGTTCGTCGCCGACGTCGACCTGCCGCGCCGTCGCCTGCTGCTGCACGTGCTCGACACCGAGCACACCGAGCAGGTCGAGGCCGCCGCGCACGAGGCCCACCGCATCGAGGAGCTCGTCATCCGCGCCATCGGGTCGAAGCAGGACGTGTCCGAACTCGCCGAGCCGCTGCCGGCGGTGACCCGGTGAGCGCCGCCGTGGTCGTCATGGGCATCGGCGTCCTGCTCGTGCTCGCCCTGCTCGGGGCGACCCTCGCCCTGGCCGTCGGCCGGATCGTCCGCGGTCCGACCATCCTCGACCGCATGATCGGCTCGGACATCGTGCTGACCACCGCGCTCGTGGTGATCGCCGCGGCGATGGTCGTCCGGCAGGACCTGACCGCCGTCCCCGTGCTCGTGGTGATCGCGGCGACGAGCGTGTTCGCCACGATCGCCGTCGCCCGGATCGTGACGCCGTCCTCGGACCCGTCCGACGAGGGCACCGACGCGACCACGCCGGAGCACGCCGTGGAGGAGGAGTCGAAGTGATCGCGATCCTGGAGTCCTTCGTCGACGGGGCCGGTGTCCGCGCCTGGATCGCCCTCGCGCTGCTGCTGGTCGCCTCCGCGCTCTCGCTGGCCGCGGCGATCGGCATCGTGCGGTTCCCCGACCCGCTCGTGCGCCTGCACGCGATGGCGAAGCCGCAGGTCCTGGGGTTGGCGCTCGCCCTCGCGGCGGTCGTCGTCGCGGTGTGGACGTGGACGGCGTTCTGGGTCGTCGTGCCGGTCCTCGTGTTCCAGCTGTTCCTGGTGCCGGTGTCGACGCACATGATCGCGCGAGCCGGTCTGCGGTCGAACGACTACCGGCACGAGGACCTGCTGGTGGACGACACCGAGGACTGACCCCGAGGTCCGACTCAGCCCGCCGCGGCGGCCTCGGACGGCTCGGGCGCCGGCGAGCGGGTGTCCCGCCGCGCGAGCAGCAGGTCGGCCACGGCGGCGAGCACCACCAGCCCCGCCGCGAACGCCGGGAAGAGCATCGCGGCGCCCGTCCCCGCCCGCTCGGCGACCTCGCCGACGACCGCGGACGCGACCGACTGCCCGACGATGACCGCCGAACCGAGGATCGTCATCGTCGTCGCCGAGCGGCCGACCGGGGAGCGGTCCGACCCGAGGCTGTACTGCGCGACGAGCGTCGGGCCGATGCCGATCCCCAGGATCCCGAGGACGAGCACGACGGACCCGATCGAGTCGGCACGGCTGAACGCGATCGCCCCGCCGAGCAGCACGAGGCCGAACACGAGCCAGCGCCACGTGACCCCGAAGGACCGCGGGAAGGCCGCCGAGCCGAGCGCGAGCGCCGCGGAGCCGATGCCCATGACGCCGTAGAGCAGGCCCGCCTGGGACGCCTCGCCGTGACCTTCCACGAAGGCGGTCAGCGTGGTCAGCGTCGAGCCGAAGAACAGACCGACGCCGAGGATGCCGACGACCACGACGAGCAACCGGGGGCGGAGGAGCTGCCGGGCGGGCGCCCGGGTCTCCTGCGCCGGCCCACCGACGACGAGCCTGCCGGTGGGGTGCAGCGCGAAGGCGGTGACGAACACGAGCGTCAGCGCGGCGGCCCCCGCGACGGCCACCCACGGCGCGATCGCACTCGCGAGCAGGCCGACCAGGAACGGGCCGATGATGAACACGGTCTCGTCGGCGGCGGACTCGTAGGCCATCGTGCCGCTGAAGACCCTGTCGCGACGGGCGGGCGAGGTGTGGCGTCGGATGAGCGCGACGAGTCGCGTCCGGGACATCGGGGCGACCTGCGGGGCGGTCGCGCCGATGCAGAACGACATCGTGAGGACCGCGAGGTCGGGCGCGGTCCCCGCGACGACGAGGGGCAGGACGCCGAGGAGGACGGCGTTCGCGAGTCCGACGGGCACGAGCACGGCGCGCTGGCCGAAGCGGTCGGCGGCGACGCCGACGAGCGGGCCGAAGACCGCCGAGCCGATGCCGACGGACGCGGAGTTGATGCCGCCCAGCGCGACGGAGTCACGGGAGGCGACGACGAGGGTGAGGACGCCGACGACCATCATCGCGAAGGGCAGCCGGGCGATGAACGCGATCGGGAAGTACCACCGACCGGCGAGGGAGACGAGGGGCGCGTCGGCGCGACGTTCGTGGAGCATGAGGGGTGTGCCTTCTGGGGCCCGGCCTGGTCGGTCGACGGGCCCGTCGGGGTGCCGCCGTTGATCCGCCGGGGGTGCCGACGGCCGGTAGGTACACACTGCGTACTGGTGGTGCCCGACCAGGGTAGCAAGCGTGACCGGGCGGCGGACGGGAGGCGCGTGCCGGTCCCGCCACGCGCCTCCCGTCCGCCGTCAGTCCCGTCGGCGCAGGCCGTCGTCGATGCGCGCCAGCAGGGTCGCCGCTGCGGCGAGCCCCTCCTCGTCGCCCGCGAGGGCGGCACGGAGCCGCCCGGCCCAGTGCGCGTGCAACCGTTCGATGCTCCCGTTCGCGCGGGACGTGGGGTGCAGCTGCACCGTGCGGGCGTCGTCCGGGTCGGTGCGGCGCTCGACCATGCCCTTCGCGACGAGCGAGCGGAGCGCGACGCTGCAGTTGCTGCGCTGGAGTGCGGTGGCGTCGGCCACAGCGCTCGGCGAGGCGCCGGGGTTCCGGTGCACCCAGCGCATCACGAGCGCCTCGGTCCCGGTGAGCGGCACGATGTCGGGGGCGTGCGGGCCGTGCGGGTCGACCTCGCGGCCGATGCGCAGGACGACGTCGGCGAACTCGGCGAGGGCGTCGTCGGAGACCGCTGGTGCCATGCCGTCACTGTACCGCTGCCGACGGATGAGTTATGGTTTCATAACCATGACGACCGACACCGGATCCATCCGCGCCGCGACGGCGAACCCCTCCACCCGGCCGACGGGCATCACGACGCCGCTCCTGCTCGTGCTCGGCCTGCTCAGCGCGGTCGCGCCGTTCGCGACCGACCTCTACCTGCCGGCGTTCCCGCAGATGACGACCGAGCTCTCGGCGTCCGCGACCACCGTGCAGCTGACCCTGACCGCCTTCCTGGTCGGCGTGACCGCGGGGCAGCTCGTCTTCGGGCCGCTGTCCGACCGCTTCGGCCGCGTGCCGCCGCTGCTCGCGGGTGCCGCGCTGTGCGTGCTCGCGAGCGCGGCCGCGGTGCTGGCACCCAACGTCGGCGTGCTCGTCGTGGCACGCCTGCTGCAGGGCCTCGGCGGCGCGGCCGGCATGGTGATCGGACGCGCCGTCATCTCGGACCTCGCGACCGGCAGGCCCGCGGCCCGGGCGTTCTCGCTCATGATGATCGTCGGCGGGGTCGCCCCGGTGGTCGCACCGCTGCTCGGCGGGTTGCTCACCGGCCCGATCGGGTGGCGCGGGCTGCTCGCGATCGTCCTCGGCCTGTCGGTCGTGATGCTCGTGTCCGTGCTGGCGGTGGTCCGCGAGACGCACCTGCGCGCCCGTCGCGACGCGCTGCGGGCCGAACGCACCGCCTCCGGTTCTCCGCTCCGAGCGCTGCGCTCGCGGACGTTCGTCGGCTGGACCGCAGTGTTCGGCTTCGCGTTCGCGGTGATGATGGCGTACATCTCGGCGTCGCCCTTCCTGTACCAGGGCATGCTCGGCCTCGACACGGTCGGCTACGGACTCGCCTTCGGCCTGAACGCGCTCGCGCTGATGGGCGTCAGCATCCTGTCCGCGAAGCTCACCGCGACCCGCTCCGTCGAGGGTGTCCTGACCCTCGGGATCGTCCTGGTGACGGCGTCGACCGTCGCGTTCGCGCTGCTCGTCGTCACCGGTGCGCCGGTCCTCTGGCTCGCCGTCCCGCTGTTCACCGCCGTCGGTTCGCTGGGCCTCGTGCTCGGCAACGCCACGGCGATGGCGCTCGGCGCGGTGCCCGGCGTGGCCGGGAGCGCCTCCGCCGTGCTCGGAGCGCTGCAGTTCGGGCTCGCGGCGCTCGTGTCACCCCTCGTGAGCATCGGCGGCGAGGGCACGGCGGCACCGCTCGCGATCGTCATGCTCGCCGCCGCGGTCGTCGCCGTCGTCGCGCTCGTCGTGGCGCGGCGCAGCCGGGCGTAGGACGCCGTCGGCGCGGCTGCGCGCAGGTTCCTCAGCGACGGACGCGCAGCGGGACGGCCGCTCCGTCGCGCGGCCGGAGGACCGGGATGCGCGGCATCGCCCAGTCCACCCACACCACGCGCGCGGCCGGTGCCACGGCGACCGCCCAGAGGATCGACGCGGCCGCGTCGGTCGGGTAGTGCACGGCGTCGATCGACACCGACAGGAAGACGACCACGATCGCGACGACGCCGACGACCCGTGCCACCTGGTGCCACCGCGTCTCGCGGACGACCCAGACCAGGGCGATGACGAACGCGGTGATGTACACGGTGTGCCCGCTCGGGTAGCCGGGGTCCGGCTGCACGGGGAACGGGTGCGGCAGCAGTGCGACGTCCGGCCGGGCCCGGTGCACGAGCTCCTTCACCGCCGCCGACGGCAGCCAGGTGATCGCGATCGTCATGCCGAAGCCGAGCGCAGGGCGGACGTCGCGTGCCCGCCACCAGATGATCCCCGCGACGACGAACGTGATCGCGATCGCCGGCACCGGACTGATGACGTGGTAGACCGCCGTGGTGAACGCCCCGAGGGCGCCGACGTGCAGTGTGTTGAACGCCTTCGCGAGCCCCAGGTCGACCGTGCCGAGGAAGAACCCGACCACGGTGAGCACGAGCACGGCGACGACGGCGATCGCGATCGTCGACAGCGGACGGGGGTTCGGCTCGAGGATGCCGACGACGTCGGCCCTCCTGCGGCGGCGCTCGGGGTCGGTGCTCATCCGTCCATCGTCCCAGGGGATCGTCCGACCGCCCGGCGTGCCGGCCCCGCTCCGCATCAGAGACCGTTCAGCCCCGTGGCTGCGTTGCCACCCGTCGCGCATCCACAGGTCCCTCCGGGCGACTCCGCCCCGTGCGAGGCTGACGGGATGCTCGTCGCCTACGTCGATGAATCGTACGACCGCGACCGCTACTTCATCGGTGCCGCGATCGCGACGCTGGAGGGGTGGGAAGCGGTCTCATCGCGTCTCGCGGCGGTCCGGCAGCGAACTGCTCGTGAACACGGGACCGATCCCGAGATCGAGTTCCACGGGCACGAGCTCATGGGCGGCAGCGGCCCGTGGTCGCCACTGCGCGGCAAGCACCGCGAAGCCGCCGGCGTCTCACTCGCCGTCCTCGACGCCGCCCGGGACTGTGGCGTCCGGTACCTCTTCCGCGGCGTCGACGTGGCTCGACTCCATGCGCGATTCCGGTACCCGGCGCCTCCGCACGCCGTCGTCTTCGGTCACGTCCTCGAACAGATCGACCAGTACACCGCCGCGCACGGCGACGAGGAGCAGGCGATCGTGGTCGCGGACGAGATCGCGACACAGGCAGAACACCAACGCGCCTTCGCCGGGTACCAGGAGTTCGGGACGGGCGGCGCCGGATCGTCGATGCTCCGGCACATCTCCTCGCCGATCAACTTCGCCTGCTCCCGGTTCTCGGACGGGCTGCAGGTCGTCGACCTCGCCGTGTACGTCCACTTCCGACGTCAGCGCATCCACAACCCGCACCCCGCCGCCCGCCGGACGCTGGCCCGGCAGTGGGCAGCGATCGCGCCCGCAGTGGCACACGAGCAGACCTGGGTGCCGTGAGCGGGACGACCCGGGCAGAACGAAGGCCCCGCGAGCGGGGCCTTCGGCTGGCGACGTCCCGGGAACCGGCCCGTCGTGCATCCAAGGGTAGTCGACCGCTCGCTCGCGTGCAGTCCGGGCAGTGCTTCGACTTCGCAACACCTAGGATGGATGGGTGCCCGCTCCCGTCCCGCCGCTCGACCCCGCCGAGCTCGGCGCGTACTTCTCGCTCATCGAGGTCAGCAGCCTGCTCCGGCACACCGTCGAGCAGCAGCTCAAGGACGCCGGCGGCCTGAGCTACGTGCAGTTCCAGCTGCTCGCGACCCTGGGCGACGCCCCCGACGGCAGCCTGCGCATGACCGACCTCGCCGACGGCGTCGTCTACAGCCGGAGCGGCCTGACCTACCAGGTCGGACTCCTCGAGCGCGACGGGCTCGTCGTGCGCGCCCCCTCGACCGAGGACGAGCGGAGCACGACGGTCGCGCTCACCGACGCCGGGCGCGACGTGCTCGGCCGGGTCTTCCCCGGCCACGTCGAGGTGCTCCGGCAGCTGTTCCTCGAGCCGCTGTCGGCCGACGACGTCCACGCCCTCGCCGACGTGCTCGGACGGGTCCGCGACCACATGCGGACCGTCCCGCCGCGCTCCGCCCGTCCCCGACCGAAGCGCGGCTGACCCCCGCGTCAGTCGGCGACGTCGAACACCACGACCCGTCCGGCTGCCGCGCCGATCGCGTCGGCGACCGGGCGGTGCTCCGGGTGCGGCAGGTAGGCGGCGAGCGCGTCGGCGTCGCGGAAGCGCACCGTCAGCATCCACCCGAAGTCCGCCTCGAGCCCCTCCGTGCTGATGCTCGTCCCCGAGCGCACCGACTCCACCCCGTCGATGCGCTGCAGGTGCTCACGGCACAGCGCGTCGAGGCGCTCGGTGACGCCCTGCCCCTCATCGGTCAGTGCCACCAGCACCACGTGCGTCACGCCAGCCATCCGCTGCTCCCGTCGTCCCCGCACAGCCTGCCACCGGGGTACTGGGACACCACTCCACCTGTGTCCGCACGCAACCCGGCGACCTACCGTCTCCCCCGTACGCAACGACGACGAGAGGCATCACCATGGCAAGTGGAGTGGCAGCGGTCTGGGTACCGGTCAGTGACATGCAGCGCGCGGTCGCGTTCTACCGCGACGCGCTCGGCCTGACGGTCAAGAGCGAGGACGACGACTGGAGCGAGATCGACGCGAACGGGCTGCTCATCGGCCTGAACGGACGAGAGTCGGCGGGTCCGTCGAGCGACGGCGGCGCGGTCGTGTCGTTCCAGCCGGACGGCAGCATCGAGGACGAGGTCGCCGATCTCAAGGCGAAGGGCGTCGACTTCGCGGGCGACGTCAGCGAGCACCCGTGGGGCAAGATCATCCCGTTCAAGGACAGCGAGGGCAACGACCTGCAGCTGTACTCGCCGCCGCAGGGCTGAGGCGACGACCTGCAGACGGGAGGCGCGGTGCCAGCTGGCACCGCGCCTCCCGTCTGCAGGTCCTGTCTAGAACGCGGGCGTCCCACCGGCGATCGTGACGGTCGAACCGGACTGGTAGCTCGACTCCGGGCTCACCAGGTGCACGTACGCGGCACCGAGCTCGGCGGGCTGGCCCGGGCGTCCGAACGGCGACTGCTCGCCGAAGTGCGCGACGGTCTCCGCGTCGTCCGAGCCGGGCTGCAGCGGCGTCCACACCGGACCCGGCGCGACCGAGTTCACGCGGATGCCCTTCGGTGCGAGCTGCTGCGCGACGGCTTCGGTGAAGGTCTTCACGGCGCTCTTCGAGATCGCGTAGTCGATCTTGTCCGGCGACGGCGTCGCGGCCTGGATCGAGCCGGTGGTGACGATCGTCGAGCCGGGCTCGAGGTGCGGGACCGCGGCCTGGGTCAGCCAGAACAGCGAGTAGATGTTCGTCTTGAACGTCGAGTCGAAGTGCTCGGTGGTGAGCGACAGGATGTCGTCGTTGCTGTCCATGCGACCGGCGACCATGACGAGGGTGTCGAGTCCGCCGAGCTCGTCGACGGCCTTCTGGACGAGGTCCTTGCAGTACTGCTCGTCGGAGATGTCCCCGGGGACGAGGACGGCCTTGCGCCCCTCGGACTCGAGGAGGTCACGGACCTGCTCGGCGTCCTCCTGCTCGTCGGGCAGGTAGGAGAGGACGAGGTCGGCGCCCTCGCGGGAGAGCGCGATCGCGGCGGCACGCCCGATGCCGGAGTCCGCACCGGTGACGATGCCGCGGTAGCCGGTCAGGCGCTCCTTGCCGACGTAGCTCTGCTCGCCGTGGTCGGGCTGGGGGTCCATCTTCCAGGCGGCACCCGGCAGCGACTGCTCCTGCTCCGGGAACGGGGGCTTCGGGTAGAGGCTGTTCGGATCGCGCTTCTCGTACTGGCTCATGGGGCCATGGTGCTCGCACGTGCCTCCGCATCGGTCCAGTCGTCCGGCTGTCACCCGGACGCCCAGGTGGCGCCAGGGCGACGGGGGTTGCCTGCTCGCCGTCACCCGAACAGCAACTGGAGGCAGCGAATGGCCAAGACCTGGTTCATCACCGGAGCGTCGAAGGGCTTCGGCCGCGAGTGGGCGGAAGCCGCCCTGGAGCGCGGGGACTCCGTCGCCGGCACCGCGCGGAACACCGACGACGTGCAGGCACTCGTCGAGCAGTACCCGGACACCTTCCTGGCGATCCGGCTCGACGTGACCGACAAGGCCGCCGACACCGCCGCGGTGCAGCAGGCCGCCGAGCACTTCGGTCGGCTCGACGTCGTCGTGAACAACGCGGGGTTCGGCCACTTCGGCATGGTCGAGGAGCTGACCGAGGACGAGGTCCGCGCGCAGCTCGAGACGAACTTCTTCGGCGCCCTCTGGGTCACGCAGGCGGCACTGCCGATCATGCGTGAGCAGGGCTCGGGCCACATCGTGCAGGTCTCGAGCATCGGCGGGATCAGCGCGTTCCCCACGGTCGGCGCCTACCACGCGTCGAAGTGGGCGCTCGAGGGCCTGTCGCAGTCGCTGTCGCAGGAGGTCGCGGGCTTCGGCATCTCCGTCACGCTCGTCGAGCCGGGCGGGTTCTCGACCGACTGGTCGGGTCCGTCCTCGAAGCACAGCGAGGAGCTCGACGCCTACGCGGACGTCCGCGAGGCCGCCTCGAAGCGCCCGTCCGCGTCGGACCCGGGCAAGCCCGAGGCCACGCGGTCGGCGATCCTCAAGGTCGTCGACGCCGAGCAGCCGCCGCTGCGGGTCTTCTTCGGCAAGGCGCCGCTCGGCATCGCCGAGCAGGACTACGAGTCGCGTCTCGCGACGTGGCGCGAGTGGCAGCCGGTCGCCGAGGAGGCGCACGGCGCCTGAAGCGACCGTTGACGGACGGGAGGCGCGGTGCTGGCTGGCACCGCGCCTCCCGTCCGTCCGTGGGTCGCGCTGGTCAGACGCCCGCCGTGGAGCGGATCCACGAGGACGACTGCGACAGCAGCGCGTAGTTGGACCCCGCCTGGGTGTTCGCACCCGGGTCGGCGCTGTCGCCGGTGGAGCAGACGGCGACCACCTTGCCGTTGACGAGGAGCGGGCCGCCCGAGTCCCCGTGGTTCGAGGCGCCGGTGACACCCGTGACGTGCTGGGCGCGACCGCTGTAGGCGTCCCGCGTCGAGCCGGTCAGGGACACCGTCGCCTGGTACAGCCCGTCCGACTGCTGCGCGTTCGCCCGCAGACCGTAGCCCTGGATGACGCCGGTCCCGCTCGACTTCGCCGCCGCCGTCAGGTCGAGGGGCGCGTAGGTGGAGAGCGCGTACGCACTGCGCAGGTGCACGAGCGCGATGTCCCCGGCCGGTGCGGCACTGACCCGGTCCACGGCGACGGCGGACCCGCGGTTCGTGGTGGAGTTCGAGTGGTAGACGTTCATCGCACCGATGCCGTCGATGCAGTGCCGCGCGGTGAGGATCCACGAGGCGTTGATCTGCTCCCCCGTGCAGTTGCTCACGTAGCCGGACGGGATCGTCCCGCCGGAGGCCTCGAGCTGGACCGCCCAGCTCGTGGTGGGGGCCTGCTCGCCGCCGACGACCTCGATGTGCGCGGGCAGCGCGGAGGCGGGGGTGGCGGCGAACACGCCGCCGGCGACGACGGCGACGGCGGCGAGCGCCGCTGCGAGGGTGTGCTTCATGTGGACTCCTCGATCAGGACCCTGCGACGTTGCAGGGTGCAACCAGGTGGCCATCCTGACCCTCGTCCGAGGGTCGTACCAGTCCGCACTTCCACCGACACCGGGGCTCCGTGACCGCTCCCTATGCTGATCCCGTGTCCGACCCAGCCGTCACCGCCACCGCCGCGCCCGCCGCACGTCGCCCGGTCATCGCGATCGCCGGACTCGCGATCGAGACGTCGACGTTCACGCCGACCCGCACCCTCGCGCCCGCCTTCCACCCGGACCGCGGCGACGAGGTCGTGGCGCGGTACCCGTTCCTGGCGTCGTACGCGGACGCCGCCGACTTCCGCGGGGCGCTGATCGGCCACGCACTCCCCGGCGGGGTCGTCGCCCGGCCGGCGTACGAGGAACTCGCCGACGAGATCGTCGCGCGCCTGACGGAGATCGGGCCGGTCGACGGCCTCTGGTACGACATCCACGGCGCGATGGTGGTCGAGGGGCTCGACGACGCCGAGACCGACCTGCTCGGCCGCATCCGCGCGGTCGTCGGGCCGGACGTCATCGTGTCGGCGTCGATGGACCTGCACGGCAACGTCACGCGGGAGCTCGCGCACCAGGTGGACCTCGTCACCTGCTACCGGATGGCGCCGCACGAGGACGCCCTCGAGACGAAGGAGCGCGCGGTCCGGAACCTGGTCGACGTGCTCGCCACCAGGCCGGTCGGTCGACAACGCCCGGTGAAGGCGTGGATCCCGATCCCGGTGCTGCTGCCCGGCGAGCAGACGTCGACCCGCATCGAACCCGCGGCGTCGATCTACGCGCAGGTACCGGAGGTCGAACAGGAGGACGGCGTGCTCGACGCCGCGATCTGGGTCGGGTACGCCTGGGCGGACCAGCCCCGCGACCGTGCCGTCACCGTCGTCACCGGGTGGGACCGCGACGTCGTGGCCGCCGGCGCCGAGCGCCTGGCCCGGGCGTTCTGGGACGCCCGCGAGGACTTCGCGTTCGTGGCACCGACGGGCTCCTTCGACGAGTGCCTCGCCGCCGCGGTCGCACCCGGCGGCGCGCGCCCGTTCTTCGTCTCGGACTCCGGCGACAACCCGACCGCCGGTGGTTCCGGCGACATGACGTGGGGGTTGACGCAGGTGCTCGCGCACCCGGCGTTCGCCGCGCCGGACGGCCCCACGCTGATCTACGCGAGCGTCCCCGGTCCGGCCGCCGTCGCCGAGGCCGTGGCCGCCGGCGTCGGGGCGACCGTCACGGTGACCGCGGGCGCCGAGGTCGACGACGTGCACGCGGGGCCGATCACGATGACCGGTCGGGTGCACGCGGTGCGGCACGGCGACCGGGACGCCGAGACCGAGGTCGTGCTGCAGGTCGGCAGCGTCTTCGCGATCCTGACGACGCTCCGCAAGCCGTACCACCACGAGCACGACTTCACCGACCTCGACCTCGCCCCGCGGGACGCCGACGTCGTCGTGGTGAAGATCGGGTACCTCGAGCCGGAGCTGTTCGACATGGCGGCGGACTGGATGCTGGCGCTCACCCCCGGCGGCGTCGACCAGGACCTGCTGCGCCTCGGGCACCACCGGATCGAGCGACCGGTGTTCCCCTACGATCGGGAGTTCGCGACGCCGCCGGACCTGTCCGCGCGGATCGTGCCACCGTCGAACGAACCCCTCGGAGCCGCCTGATGTCCGTCGCCCTCGAGATCGCCGTGACCTCGCCCACCGGGGCCCTGGTCGCCCGTGACGGGGGCGCCGACCGGGTCGAGCTCTGCGTCGGCCTGGAGCTGGGCGGACTGACGCCCTCGCAGGCCCTGGTCGAGGCCACGCACGAGACCGGGATCCCGGCGCACGCCCTGGTGCGCTGCCGCCCCGGGGGCTTCACGTACGACGACGACGAGCTCGCGCTCATGGCGCGGGAGGTCCGCACGGTCCTGCGCTCGGGAGCGGCCGGGGTGGTGGTCGGCGCCCTGCGCCCGGACCGGACCCTCGACGAGGACGCCCTCCGCCGGTTCGTGGAGGCCGCCCGCTCGGTCTCCGCGCACGCCGAGGTCACGCTGCACCGGGCGGTCGACCACGCCGCCGACCCGGTCGCGACCGCCGCTCGGGTGGCGGACCTCGGGCTGACCCGGGTGCTGACGTCGGGCGGAGCCGCCAGTGCCCCGGCGGGGGCGGCGACGATCGCCCGGATGGTCGAGGCAGCCGGTCCGGTGCAGGTCATGGCCGGTGCGGGCGTGCGGCCCGAGGACGTCCGGGCCCTGGTCGCGACCGGTGTCGCCGCGGTGCACCTCTCCGCGAAGCGCCCGGTCGGCGCGCCGGAGCACGGCGGTGTGCCGATGGGCAGCGGGGACGACGGTTCGACGTACACGGTGACCGACCCCCGGGTGGTCGCCGCGGCGCGGGCCGCGCTCGACACCGACGGCTGACGCCGGAGCAACCCGGAGCAGCAAGGGTCAGCCCGGAGCAGCCGGGTCAGTCGAGTGTCACGACCCGGTCGGCCGCCGTGATGGCCACGGGATCGTGGGCGGCGTGCACGACGACGACCCCGGCGGACGCCTCGTCGGCGAGCGCCGCCGTCACGAGTGCCGCCGACCCGGCGTCCACCCCCGCGGTCGGCTCGTCGACGAGCAGGACCGGCGCGCGCTGCGCCAGACCGAGGGCGACGAGCGTGCGCTGCCGCTGCCCGCCGGACAGCTCGTCGAGCGGCCGGTCGGCGAGGTCGGTGATGCCCATCCGCTCCAGCTGGACGTCGACCACCGCGTGGTCCGCCCGTCCGAGCGGTCGCCACCAGGGCCGTGCCCGCCACCGCCCCATCGCGACGGTCGACCGCACGGTCAGCGGGAGCGCGGTCGGCGGGACGGCCTGGGTCACGTACGCCACACCGCCGGACGGGAGGCCCGACACGGCTCCGCCGACCGGCGTCACCACCCCGGCGAGCGCGTCGAGCAGCGTCGACTTGCCGGACCCGTTGGGCCCGGTGAGCGCCGTGACGACCCCCGCGGGGAACGTCGCGTCGAGGCCGTCGAGCACCGTCCGGTCGCCGCGTCGGACGACGAGGTGCGCGACCTCGAGGGCAGGGGGGACCGCGGTGGTGAGCACCTGAGCACGCTATCAGTATCGATAGTCGTTTTCATATAGCGTCTCGCAGCGTGACCTGGCTGACCGATCCGTTCTCCGTCGACTTCATGCTGCGCGCGCTCGCGGGCGGCACCCTCGCGGCGGTCCTCTGCGCGGTCGTCGGCACGTGGGTGCTCGTCCGTGGCATGGCGTTCCTCGGCGAGGCACTGGCGCACGGCATGCTCCCCGGCGTCGCGGTCGCCACCCTGACCGGCATCCCGGCGGTCCTCGGCGCCGCGGTGAGCGCGGGCGTGATGGTGCTCGGCGTCGGGGCGCTCCGCCGCCGGGCACGGCTGTCGTACGACACCTCGATCGGGCTGCTCTTCGTCGGCATGCTCGCGCTCGGGGTCATCATCGTGTCGTCGTCGCGGTCCTTCGCCACCGACGTGACGGCGATCCTGTTCGGGGACGTGCTCGCCGTGACCGGCGCGGACCTCGGCGGACTCGCGATCGCCGTCGTCGTCGCGCTCGTGCTCGCCGCCGTGTTCCACCGGCCCTTCACCGCGGCGGCGTTCGACGTCCGGAAGGCCACGACCCTCGGGCTCCGCCCCCGACTGGCCGAGGTCGTACTCATCGGCCTCGTGACGCTCGCCGTCGTCGCGTCCTACCGGGCGGTCGGCACGCTGCTCGTCGTCGGGCTCCTGCTCGCCCCAGCCGCGGCTGCCCGCGCGTGGACGAAGCACGTCGGCTCGACGATGCTCCTCGCCGCGGGCATCGGCACCGTCGCGGTCGCGGTCGGCCTGCTCGTGTCCTGGCACCTCGGCACCGCCGCCGGAGCGAGCATCGCGGCCGTCGCCGTCGGCTCGGTCGCCGTCTCCCGCGCCCTCGCGGCCCTCCGCCCGCGGGTGTCCGGCCCGCGACCGACCACACGCACACCAGCACCAGCACCAGCACCAGCACCAGCACCAGCACCAGCACCAGCACCAGCACCACGAGAGGCAGCATGAACCAGCCCACGAAGCGACGCGCACCCGCGCGCCTGGCCACCACCGCGATCGCCGCCGCCCTGGCGATCACCGCCACCGCCTGCTCGACGGGCGGGTCCACCGGGCCGGCGGCCGACGGACCGACCGGCACCGCGAAGCCCCACGGCTACGTCGCGGGCGCGAGCGAGGCACAGGAGCCGCAGGTGCGCCTCCTGGCCGTGTCCGCCACCGGCGCGACCGCGGTCCACGACCTGCTCACCGGGGAGACCACCGACCTGGACAGGGTCGACGCCCCCGAGCACGCCGCCACCGACGGCCGGTTCCTCGTGACGAGCATCGACGACCGGACGACGATCGTCGACGGCGGCTCCTGGACGGTCGACCACGGCGACCACACGCACTACTACGCCGCGCAGCCGCGGGTCGTCGACACGATCGACGGCGGCGGTCCGGTCGAGGTGCACTCCTCGGAGACCATGACGACCATCACCTGGCCGGAGCGCGGCGAGGCGGTCGTCCTCGACCGCGCGGCCCTCGGGCAGGGCGAGGTCGAGGAGACGACCCGGGTCGACGCGACCGTCCTGCTGCCGTTCGGCGAGCAGTTCGTGGCCGGGGACGGTGACGTCGTCCGCCTGCTCGACGCCGACGGCGAGCCCACCGGCACCGAGCAGGCGTGCGCCGACCCCGCGGGCGGCATCGTGACCCGGGCCGGGGCGGTCGTCGGTTGCGCGGACGGCGCGGTCGTCGTCGGCGACGACGGCGGGACCTCCGTCGTCGCGCTGCCGGCCGGCGCGGACCGGCCGACGGCGTTCTCGGCACGCTCCGGACGCCCGACGGTCGCCGGACTCGCCGGGGACCGGGGCGCGTGGCTGCTCGACGTCCGTGAAGGCACCTGGCGCCTGGTCGAGACCGAGCGGCCGCTGCGCGCGGTGACGGCGGTCGACGACGAGGACGAGCACGTGGTGGGCGTCGACGACCAGGGGCGGGTCGTGGTCGTCACGGCGTCGACCGGGGCCGTCGCCACCACGCAGCCGCTCCTGGACCCCGCCGCCGAGCCGCTCCTGCAGCTCGACGCGCAGCGCGCCTACGTCACGGACGCGTCCGGGGAGCAGGTGCACGAGGTCGACTTCGCCGACGGCGCCCGGGTCGCCCGGTCGATCGAGCTGCCCGAGGCCCCGGTGGCCTTCGCCGAGGTCGGGCTGTGACGCGCCGCCTCCGGGCTGCCGCCGCACTGGCCGTGGCCGCCGGACTCGTCGTGACCACGGCGGGCTGCTCGTCCGCCGGGTCGGACCGACCCCTCGTCGCGGTCACGACGAACATCCTCGGGGACGTCGTGACCGAGGTGGTCGGGGACGCCGCCGACGTCATGGTGCTCATGCCCGCGGGCGCCGACCCGCACTCGTTCGAGGTCTCCGCGAAGGAGGCCGCACAGCTCCGGACCGCCGACCTGGTCGTCGAGAACGGCCTGGGGCTCGAGGAGGGGGTCGCCCGTCACGTCGAGGCAGCCGCCTCCGACGGCGTCCCGGTGTTCACCGCCGGCGACCACGTCGACGCGCTCGAGTGGACGACCGAGGACGACAGCGGGCCCGACCCGCACCTCTGGACCGACCCCGAGCGCATGGTCGACGTCGTCGAGGCGCTCGACGCCGACCTGCGCGACGCCGGTGTCGAACCGACCGGCACCGACGCGTACCTCGACGAGCTGACGACGCTGGACGGCGAGATGACCGAGGCGTTCGCGGGCATCCCCGAGGAGCGGAGGGCGCTCGTCACGAACCACCACGTGTTCGGGTACCTGGCCGACCGGTACGGCTTCCGCGTCGTCGGCGCCGTGATCCCGAGCGGCACCACGCTCGCGTCGCCGAGCGCTGCCGACCTGCGCGACCTGGCCGCCGCGATCGACGAGGCGGGCGTCCCGACGATCTTCGCCGACCTCTCGCAGCCCGCACGGCTGGCCGAGGTGCTCGCCGACGAGGTGGACGTGCACGTCCGGATCCGGTCCCTCGCGACCGAGTCCCTGACCGAGGACGGCGACGCCTCCACCTACCTCGGGATGATGCGCTCCAACACGGACGCGATCGTCGCGGGCCTGTCCGTTTCCTATTGAGAATGAGAATCATTACAGTGAACGTCATGACACCACTCCGCACCACGCTTGCGCCCGCTGCCCTGCTCGGCGCCGCCGCCCTCGTCCTGACCGGCTGCTCGACCGGCCCCGCTGCCGAGGCCGAGGGCACCCGCACCACGAAGGCCGCATCAGCCGGAGGCGACCGCATCGTCCTCACCTACGACGGCGGCCTGCTCACCCTCGACCAGGACCTGCAGGTCGTCGCCGACGACGCGATCGACGGCTTCACCCGCGTGAACCCCGCCGGGGACGGCCGCCACGTGCTCGTCACGGTGCCCGAGGGCTTCCGGGTCCTCGACACCGCCGCGGCGCCCGCCCTGACCGACGCGGTCTTCCCCGCGGACACCGGCGGCCACGCCGTCGTCCACGGCGAGAAGACCGCCCTGTTCGCCGACGGTTCCGGCGACGTGACCGTGTTCGACCACGACGAGCTCGACGGCGACCGTCTGCCCGACGTCGAGACCACGGAGTCCGAGGCCGCCCACCACGGTGTCGCGATCGTGCTGGAGGACGGCACGCTCCTCAGCACGATCGGCACCGAGGAGGAGCGCACCGGCGTCCGCGCGCTCGACGAGGACGGCGAGGAGCTGGCCCGCTCCGAGGCGTGCCCGAACGTGCACGGCGAGGGGGCGGTGCAGGGCGAGGTCGCGGTCTTCGGCTGCACCGACGGCGCCCTCGTGTACCAGGACGGCGCGTTCACGAAGATCGACGCCCCGACCGAGTACGGCCGCACCGGCAACCTGTTCACCACCGAGGACTCGTCCGTGGCCGTCGGCGACTTCAACGACGACCCGGACAGCGAGGGCTACCTGCTCGACCAGGTCGCCCTCATCGACGCGGCCTCCGGCGAGTACCGCGTGGCGGACATGCCCGAGGGCGTCGGCTTCACGTTCCGCGACCTGGCCCGGGGCCCGGGCGACGAAGCCGTGGTCCTCGGCTCCGACGGCGCACTGCACACCTTCGACGAGCAGACGGGCGAGCCGATCGACTCCTTCGACGTCATCGACGCGTGGGAGGGTCCGACCGAGTGGCAGGACGCCCACCCCGCGCTCGAGGTCGTCGGCGACGTCGCCTACGTCACCGACCCGGCCGAGCGGAAGGTCCACGCCGTGGACCTCACCACCGGGAAGGTCGTAGCGTCGAGCGACGAACTGCCGGGCGTCCCGAACGAGATCGCGGTCGCCTGACGGCGTACTGTCCGCGACATGCCCGCTCTCACCGACACGTTCACCCTGTCCAACGGCCTGCACATCCCGAAGATCGGCTTCGGGACGTGGCAGATCCCCACCGGCTCCGAGGCGTACGACGCCACGAAGACCGCCCTCGAGGCCGGCTACCGGCACATCGACACCGCGCTGGCGTACGGCAACGAGGCCAGCGTGGGCGAGGCGATCCGCGACAGCGGCATCCCGCGCGACGAGGTCTTCGTCACCACGAAGCTGCCCGCCGAGGTGAAGACCGCCGACGGCGCCCGCAGCGCCTTCGAGGAGTCGTCCCGCAACCTCGACCTCGGACACGTCGACCTGTACCTGATCCACGCGCCGTGGCCCTGGAGCGACATGGGCTCCGACCACCGTGACGGCAACGTCGAGGTGTGGAAGGTCTTCGAGGAGCTGTACGAGGCCGGCCGCACGAAGAGCATCGGTGTCTCGAACTTCGACGTCGCCGACCTGCAGGACCTGCTCGGTCGCACCGACGTCGTCCCGCACGCCAACCAGATCCGCTGGTTCATCGGCAACACGCAGGACGAGACCACCGCGTTCGACCGCGAGCACGACATCCTCACCGAGGGCTACTCGCCGCTCGCGACGGGCGGCCTGCTCGAGAACACGGCCATCCGCGACATCGCCGACAAGTACGACAGGTCGGTGGCCCAGGTCGCGATCCGCTACCTGCTCGACAAGGACGTCCTCCCCCTGCCGAAGTCGACCACGCCGTCCCGCATCGCGGAGAACGCGGACGTCGACTTCACGCTGTCCGACGAGGACGTCGCGACGCTCGACGGGCTGCACGACACCGACAGCTGAGCTCGGCACCGGTGCTGAGGCCCTCCGATGGTGTGACCATCGGAGGGCCTCAGGACGAGCGCCCGTCGATGCGCGGGAGGCGCCACGCCGGTCTCGCTCGATCAGCGCCAGGTCCGCGCGACCACCCAACCGTCACCCTCGGGGACGATGTCGACGACGACCGCGTCCTCGTCGGCACTCACCTGGAAGCGCCACCCGACCGTGCGCTCCGGCGCGTGCGTCATCGCCGACGGCAGGAACTCCGCCGTGGCGGTCAACCGTGTCGGGCTGTCGCTCACCCGCCACCGGCGGTCCCGCCACACCATGCGGTCCGGTACCCCGCGCTCCCACCACACCGTGGCGACCTCGTGCGTCAGCATCATCCCGACCTCCCGTTCGAACGTGTGTTCGAATGGTAGGTGATGTCCGGACGACACGCACGCGCGGGATGGACGGGTGCGCACGGCGTCCATCGACGCGCACCGACGCAGGCCCTCGGCGGTTCAGTCGCTCGCGGCAGCCCGCGCGGTGAGCATCCCGAGGAGCGCCAGGGCATCCGCGTCGGGGGAACCCTGCGGCGCGGTGTAGAGCACGAGGAACTGGTCGCCGTCGACGAGCGCGAGGCTGTCGCAGTCGACCGTGACCGGCCCGACCGACGGGTGGTGGAAGGTCTTCGTGAGCACCGGGGCCGGCTGCACGTCGTGCCGCGACCACAGCCGCTCGAACTCCGCGTTGCCCGTCCGGAGTTCGTCGACGAGCGCGACGACCTCCGGGTCCGACGGGTGCTGCGCGAGCGTCGTCCGCAGCTGTTTCACCACCTGGTGCCGGAACTCGGCGCCGTCGGCGATGCCGTACGGCGGCTCGGACGCCCCGCCCGTCCCGCCGACGGGGAAGGCCTGCCGGGCGAGGTTGCGGTCCCGACGGTCCCGCAGGGCGAAGTCCTCCATGAGCGCGGCGGCGAGGGGGTTCCACGCGAGGACCTCGAAGTCGGCGGCGAGCACGATCGCCGCGGTCAGCGGCAGACGGTCGACGACCGCCAGGATGCTCGGCCGCACCTCACGCCGGATGCTCGCGGTCCGGGTCCGCGCGGTCCCGGCGAGCAGGTGGAGGTGGTCGGACTCGGCATCGGTGAGCCGGAGCGTCCCAGCGATGCCGGCGAGCACCTCGGCCGAGGGGCGCGGGGCTCGTGCCTGCTCGAGCCGGACGTAGTACTCGGTGGAGATGTGGGCGAGGACCGCGACCTCCTCGCGGCGCAGCCCAGGCGTGCGCCGACGCGTCCCCGACGGCAGCCCGACGTCCTCCGGGCGCAGCCGCTCGCGCCGGGCGCGGAGGAACGCGGCGAGCTCGTGCTTGTCCATGCGCCGATCCTCCCCCGCGAGCGCGACGCCGTCCTGGTACCGGGTGTACCTGGCTGCGCGGCCAACGCGGGACGGACGCTGACGGCATGACCGATCACACCACCACACGTCCGAACGGCCTGCTCTCCGGCAAGGTCGTCTTCGTCTCCGGCGCCAGCCGCGGCATCGGTGCTGCCGCCGCCCGCCTCTTCGCCGACGAGGGCGCCGCAGTCGTCCTCGCCGCGCGGAGCACCGGGTCCCTCCAGACCGTCGTCTCCGGAATCCGCGACGCTGGCGGCACCGCCGACGCCGTCGCGCTCGACCTCGCCGACCCGGCGAGCATCCGTGCCGCCGTCGACCGCGTCGGCGAGTTGCACGGACGACTCGACGGCGCCTTCAACAACGGTGCCGCGATCCAGCAGCCCGGTCCGCTTGACACCACGAGCGACGAGGACATCGACACCCAGTTCGCGGTCAACTTCCGCGGGCACTGGGTCGCGATGACCGCGGAGGCCGCCCTGATGCGCCACTCCGGCGGCGGGGCGATCGTGAACACCTCGAGCATCGGCAGCCGCCGGGCCAACCCGGCACTGCCGGCCTACGGGGCGATGAAGCGCGCCCTGAACAGCATCACCGAGACCGCAGCGGTGACGTGGGCTCCCGAGGGCATCCGGGTCAACGGCATCACCCCGGGCGGCACCGCGACGGACATGATCGCCGCATGGGAGGCGGCGACCCCGGGGATCACGGAGCAGATCGACGCCTCGGTGCCGCTCGGCAGGATGGCCCGCCCCGAGGAGGTCGCCGAGGTCGCCGCCTGGCTGCTCAGCGACCGGGCCTCGATGGTGACCGGTGCGAGCATCCCCGTGGACGGCGGCGCCGGGGCCTGACGCACCCGCGGTACCCGCTCGGCTGGACGTGGGCCGTCCGTGCTGCCACGACTGAGGCGCACCATGGACCACGACCCGGGAACACGCGCCCGGGGTCGCCGGTTGCACCCGGTGATGCCGCAGCCAGCGGCAACGACGACGCCCAGGAGGCCAGCATGACCACGACCGAGACCGCCATCCTCGCCGGCGGGTGTTTCTGGGGAGCGCAGCAGCTCCTCCGCCGCCGACCCGGCGTCATCAGCACGCGCGTCGGCTACTCCGGCGGGGACACCCCGAACGCCACGTACCGGAACCACGGCGACCACGCCGAGGCCGTCGAGATCGTCTTCGACCCGTCGCAGATCTCGTACCGCGACCTGCTCGAGTTCTTCTTCCAGATCCACGACCCGTCCACCAAGGACCGGCAGGGCAACGACGTCGGTCGCAGCTACCGCTCGGCGATCTACTTCATCAACGACGAGCAGCGCCAGGTCGCACTCGACACCATCGCGGACGTGGACGCCTCCGGCATCTGGCCGGGCAAGGTCGTCACCGAGGTCGAGCCCGCGGGCGACTTCTGGGAGGCCGAGGAGGAGCACCAGGACTACCTCGAGAAGTACCCGGCGGGGTACACCTGCCACTTCGTGCGTCCGGGCTGGAAGCTCCCGCACCGTGACGAGGCGACCGCCACGGTCTGACGTTCGATCCGACGGACGGGAGGCGCGGTGCCAGCTGGGACCGCGCCTCCCGTCCGTCACGGGGTACGCAGGCGACGTGAGGACACAGTCGCCGCCCGCTAGAAGTGCACTATGACCACTTCCTCCCGCACCCCGCTCGGCGTGACGCTCGTCGACGGCGGCGCCAACGTCGCGCTCTTCTCCAGCACCGCCGAGCGTGTCGAGTTCTGCCGCTTCGACGAGGACGGCACCGAGCACCGCACCGAGCTGCGCAACCGCACCGGCTACACCTTCCACGACGTCGTGCCGGACGTGACCGTCGGCACCCGGTACGGCTTCCGCGTGCACGGCGCCTGGGACCCGGCGAACGGCCTGCGCCACAACGCCGCGAAGCTCCTGCTCGACCCGTACGCCACGGCCGTCGACGGCTCGTACGAGTGGGGCCAGGCCCTGTTCGGCCACGACATGGAGGACCCGGAGCAGATCGACGAGACCGACTCGGCGAGCGCCATGCCGAAGTCCGTCGTCGCCGACCGCGCGTTCGACTGGGACGGCGACCAGCTGCTCCACACCCCGTACGCCGACACGGTCGTCTACGAGGTGCACGTCAAGGGCTTCACGAAGCAGCACCCGGACGTGCCCGAGGAGATCCGCGGCACCTACGCGGGCCTCGCACACCCCGCCGCGATCAAGCACCTGACCGACCTGGGCGTGACCGCCGTCGAGCTGCTGCCGACGCACCAGTTCGTGCAGGACTCGACCCTCGCCGACAAGGGCCTCCGGAACTACTGGGGCTACAACAGCATCGGCTTCTTCGCCCCGCACGACGAGTACTCGTCCTCCGGCACGGCCGGCCAGCAGGTCACCGAGTTCAAGGAGATGGTCAAGGCCCTGCACGCCGCGGGGCTCGAGGTCATCATGGACGTCGTCTACAACCACACCGCCGAGGGCAACCACATGGGCCCGACGCTGTCCTTCAAGGGCATCGACAACGCGTCGTACTACCGCCTGGTCGAGGGCGACGAGGGCAACTACTTCGACACGACCGGCACGGGCAACAGCCTCAACGTCTCGCATCCCTCCGCGCTCGGGCTCATCACCGACTCGCTCCGCTACTGGGTCGAGGAGATGCACGTCGACGGCTTCCGCTTCGACCTCGCGACGACCCTGACCCGTCAGGACGGCGAGGCCGAGAAGCACTCCGCGTTCCTCGACATCATCCACCAGGACCCGGTGCTCCGCGAGGTCAAGATGATCGCCGAGCCGTGGGACACCGCCGGCTACCAGGTGGGCGGCTTCCCGGCCGACTGGTCGGAGTGGAACGGCAAGTACCGCGACGACCTGCGCTCGTTCTGGCGTGGTGACGAGGGCACCCTCGGTGACGCCGTGCAGCGCACCCTCGGCAGCCCGGACGTCTACGAGGGTTCGCGTCGCTCCCCGCTCTGCTCGGTGAACTTCGTCACCGCGCACGACGGCTTCACCCTGGCTGACCTCACGATGTACGCCGAGAAGCACAACGAGGCGAACGGCGAGGACAACAACGACGGCGAGAGCAACAACACCTCGTTCAACGGCGGCATCGAGGGCCCGACCGACGACGGCGCGGTGAACGACTACCGCGACCGCCAGCGCCGGAACTTCCTCGGCACGCTCATGCTCTCGGCGGGCATCCCGATGATGCTCGGCGGTGACGAGATCGCCCGCTCGCAGGGCGGCAACAACAACGCCTACTGCCAGGACGACGAGATCTCGTGGTTCGACTGGGAGGCCGCCGACCAGGACCTGCTCGCCTTCACGACCGCGGCGATCGCGTTCCGCAAGCAGCACGCGGCGCTCCGCCCGATCTGGTACCGCACGGCACCCGGCGACTCCGAGTCGACCGTGCAGGTGCTCCGCGCCGACGCGCAGGGCTTCGAGGACGGCGACTGGGCCGACGCGGGCAACCGTGCCGTGATCCTGGTGCTGCAGCAGGGCGACGACACCGTCGCGGTGCTCATGAACGCCTCGGACACGACCGTCGAGTTCACGCTGCCGGAGAAGCCGGGCGGCGGCACGTGGTCGCTCGGCCTGTCGAGCGACCCGGACCAGGCGGTCGAGGGTGACGCGACGTCGCTGCTCGTGCGCGACGCGTCCTTCACGGCGCTGGTGTAGTCCTCGGTCGCACGGACACACGGACGGGAGGCGCGGTGCCAGCGGCCCCCGCGCCTCCCGTCCGTCGTGTGGGCGTCTCGATGACTGGACAGGAGTTGTACATGTACACTCCTGTTCATGCCGGTCTCATCGAAGCGACGTCTCGTCGCCGACGCCCTCCGCGATGCGATCGCGTCAGGCCGGTACCGATCGGGTGAGCGCCTGCCCGGCGAGCACGACCTCGCCGAACGGTTCGCGGTGAGCCGCGGGACCGTCCGGGCCGCCCTCGCCGACCTGGCCGACGACGAGTACATCGCAATCCGCGGGGGCATCGGCTCCGTCGTCACGTTCGACGGCGCCACGCTCGACCCGCGCGGTGGCTGGGCCCGGTCGATCGCCGCGTCGGGCACCGAGGTGACCACGCGCATCCTGCGGCTCGTCCGGCTGGACGACCCGCGCCTCCAGGCCGAGGTGGACGCGGCGGAGGCGACCTTCGTCGCCGTCGACCGGCTCCGCACCGTCGTCGGCGGGCGACCCGTGTCGCTCGAGCGCAGCGTGCTGCCGCACGTCGGGCGCCTGGCGGCCGCGACGACCGACGGCCTGGTCGACGACTCGCTCACCGCGACCATCGCCGAGGCCGGCCTCGTCCCCGCGGAGGCCGAGCAGTGGGTCGACGTCGTCCCGCTCGACGTCGACGACGCAGCCCTGCTCGACCGGCCCGCGGGCACCCCGTTCCTCCGGAGCCGCCGCGTCTCCCGGACCGCCGACGGCGCGTTCGTCGAGCGCGTCGACAGCCTCCTCGACCCCGACCGCTTCCGGCTGCACATGCGCTTCGGGACGGCACGATGACGACCCGACAGGACCCCGTGGACGACCAGACCGCAGCCCTCGCCGCCCTCACCGGACTCGCGATCGGCGACGCCCTCGGCATGCCGACCCAGTCGATGTCGCTCGCACAGATCCGCGCCGACCACGGTGTCCTGACGGGCTTCGTGGACGCCGGGCCGCACCAGCGGATCGCCGCCGGCATGCCCGCGGGCACGATCACCGACGACACCGAGCAGGCCGTGATGGTCGCCGAGCTGCTCCTGGAGGGCGACGGGCGCATCGACCCGACCCGCTTCGCCGAGGCGCTCATCGCGTGGGAGCGCGCGATGGAGGCGAAGGGCTCGCTCGACCTGCTCGGGCCGAGCACCAAGACGGCCGTGCAGCGGATCCTCGACGGCGTCCCGGCGTCCGAGGCCGGGTCGACCGGCACGACGAACGGCGCCGCGATGCGCATCGCCCCCGTCGGCATCGCCGTGCCGTCCGGCGACCTCGTCCGGCTGGTCGACGCCGTGCAGGACGCCTGCCGCGTCACGCACGACACCGGACTCGGCGTGGCCGGCGCGAGTGCCGTCGCCGCTGCGGTCAGCGCGGGCATCGACGGGGCATCCCGCACCGAGGCACTCGACGCCGCCGTCGCGGCCGCCACCATCGGCGCCGAGCGCGGCCACTGGGTCGCGGGTGCCGACATCGCGGCGAAGACCGCCTGGGCACGCGGGTACCTGCCGACCGTGCCCGCGGCGGACCGGATCGACACGGTCTCGCGGCTCATCGGCACGAGCGTCGCCAGCCAGGAGTCCGTCGTCGCCGCCCTCGCCCTCGTCGCACTCGACCTCGACCCGTGGGAGACGCTCTGCACCGCTGCGTCGATCGGCGGCGACACCGACACGATCGCCGCGATGGCCGGGGCCGTGCTCGGCGCCGTCCACGGTGCGGACGCCTGGCCCGCCGACGCCGTCGCCACCGTGACGACCGTCAACCACCTCGACCTCGGCCCGCTGGTCGACGGACTGCTCACGCTCCGCCACCGCGGCTGACCCCGACGCCGAGCGGTGGCGTCCCCCCTCGCCACCGCTCGGTCCCCCTCCCGCACCACCCCTTCCGACGACGCAAGAGGACCCCATGGCCGACGCCACCACCACGCTCTCCAGCGGCACGCTGACGAGCATCGAACAGCGCGGCATCGAGCCCGTGCCCGCCGACGAGCGGAACGGCCGACCCGGCGCGCTCTTCTGGGTCTGGTTCGCCGCGAACATCTCGATCCTCGGGCTGCCGCTCGGCGCGACCCTCGTGGCGTTCCAGGGGCTGACCATCTGGCAGGCCCTCCTCGTCGCCGTGATCGGCGCGGCCGGGTCCTTCGCGGTCGTCGGCGTGATCTCCGTGGCCGGCCGTCGCGGCGGCGCTCCCGGCCTGACCCTGAGCCGTGCGGTGTTCGGCGTGCGCGGCAACGTCGGGCCGACCGCGGTGTCGCTGCTCTCCCGCCTGGGCTGGGAGACCGTGAACACCACCACCGCCGCGTTCGTGCTGCTCTCGCTCTTCGCGATCCTCTTCGGCACCGACGGTGACGCGAAGGCCCACCCGGTGCTGACGATCGTCGCGATCCTGGTGTTCGTCGTCGCCACGGTGCTCGTCTCGGGCCTCGGCCACGCGTTCATCGTCGCCGTGCAGAAGTGGGCGACGTGGGTGTTCGGTGCCCTCAACGTCTTCGTCGCGGTCTTCCTGGTGCTCCGCGTCGACTGGGACGTCGTCGGGTCGCAGCCCGCCGGCCCGGTCAGCGCGATGGTGATCGGCATCGGCACGATCGCCGCCGGCACCGGCATCGGCTGGGCGACCGCCGGCGCGGACATCGCCCGCTACACCCGGACGTCCGTCCGGGCGGGGGCCCTGATCGCGGCGAGCGCCGCGGGCGCCGGCATCCCCCTCGTCGTCCTCGTCGGGCTCGGCGCGCTCGTGTCCGCCGGCGACCCGATCCTCGCCCAGGCCGGCGACCCGGTCGCCGCGATCCGCGACCTGCTGCCCGGCTGGATGGCGATCCCGTACCTCGTCGCCGCGTTCGGCGGCCTGCTGCTGTCGAACCACCTGTCCGTGTACTCGGCCAGCCTCACCACGCTCACCCTCGGCATCGCGGTCCCCCGCGTGTGGGCGGTCGCGGTCGACGTCGTCGTGACGACGCTCGGCGCGATGTACTTCATGCTCGTCGCCGACGGCTTCTACGCGCCGTTCATCACCTTCATCTCGGTGCTCGCCGTCCCGATCACCGCCTGGCTCGGCGTCTTCACCGCCGACATGCTGCGGCGCCGCTGGTACGACCCGGTCGCGCTCCTCGACCTCCGTGCCGGTGGCCGCTACTGGTACCGCGGCGGGGTCGCGTGGGGAGCCCTGGCCGCGTGGGTCGTCGCGATCATCGTCGGGTTCCTGTTCACCGCGGTGCAGGTGGGCGACGCCGAGCCCGTGTTCGTCGGGGCGTTCTCGGCGAGCTGGATCGGCGCGAACGGCCTCGGCTGGATCGTCACCTTCGTCGTCGCCGCAGCCGTGTACCTGCTCACCGGCGGCGCAAGCGGCCAGGTGCTCGCTCCCGAGCAGGGCCGCTGATGCCCCGGCTCGTCTCGGTCGGCAACGTGATCGTCGACATCGTCATGCGGGTCGACGCGATCCCGGAGCCCGGCGGGGACGTCATCGCCTCGGCATCGACGGTCACCGCGGGCGGCGGCCTGAACACGATGGTCGCCGCCGTCCGGGACGGCATCGACGTGGCCTTCGCCGGCCAGTACGGCACCGGACCGTTCGGTGACGTCGTCCGCGCAGCACTCGCATCGTCCGGCGTCGAGGTCCTGCAGCCCGGCCGCGACGACGTCGACAGCGGCTACTGCGTCGCCCTGGTCGACGCCTCGACCGAGCGCACGTTCGTCACGAGCGTCGGCGCCGAGGGTCGCCTCGACCGGTCGGACCTCGACCGCGTGGAGCTCCGCTCCGACGACACCGTGTTCGTCTCCGGCTACGGCCTCGCGCACGCTGTGAACGGCCCGGCGATCGCGGACTGGATCGGCACCGTGCCGCCCTCCGTCCGCGTCGTGCTCGACCCGTCACCACTGGTCGACACACTCGACCCGGCGGTCCTCGGCCCCGTCACCGCGCGTGCGGACGTGGTCAGTGCGAACGGCCGGGAGGCGCGGCTCCTGGCCCCGACGGCCGCAGGACTCCCCGAGGCGGTCACCACGATCGCCGCGTCCGCCCGCGGCACCGCCCTGGTCCGCGACGGCGCAGCGGGCTGCTGGGTCGCCGAGCCCGGGGCCGCCCCGGTGCTGGTGCCCGGCTTCGCCGTCGACGCGGTGGACTCGAACGGCGCGGGCGACGCCCACGGCGGCGTGCTCGTCGCGGCCCTGTCCCGCGGTGCCTCGCTGGTGGACGCCGTCCGACGGGCGAACGCGGCGGCGGCCCTCGCCGTGACGCGGCACGGTCCGGCGACGGCACCGACCGCGGCGGAGACCGACGCGTTCCTGGCGGCGCACCCGTCGGCCTGACACCGCCTGTCCGGTCGTCCCCCGACGGCCAGCGGGACACACGGGGCACACGGAGTTGACTGACCACTCCCCCACCAAGGAGACCCGATGCTGTCCCTCATCTACTCGAGCGTCGCCACCCGATCGCTGGACGACGACGACCTCGCCGGGCTGCTCGCGCAGAGCCGGCGCGCCAACGAACGGAACGACATCACCGGTGTCCTGCTCTTCCGCAACGGCTACTTCCTGCAGCTGCTCGAGGGGCCGGACCAGGCCGTCCGCGACAAGATGGCCACGATCAAGCACGACGAGCGCCACACGAAGGTCACCGTGCTGACCGAGGAGCTCATCGAGGAGCGGCAGTTCCCGGAGTGGACGATGGGCTACCCGGCCGAGGACACCGACGTCGAGCAGGCGCCGGGCTACCGGACGACCTTCGAGGACCTCGACGCCGGGGACGGCACGCAGTTCAGCTCCCTGCCGGCCCTCCGCGAACTCATCCGCTGGTTCCGTCCGGCCGGTCGCTGACCGCTCCCGATCAGGCGCGTCCGTCCGTGTAGTACCCCGCCTCGAGGTCCTCGAGCAGGGTCGGCCCCGTCGGACGCCAGTCGACGAGCCCCCGCGTCCGCACACTCGACGCCGGCTGGTCCCCGCCGAGCAGCGCGCCGAACACGCCGAGGTCCGTCGGGTCGACGGCTCCCACCGGCAGGCCGGTCCGCCGTCCGATCACCTCGGCGACGTCGCGCATCCGGACGCCCTCCTCGGCGACGGCGTGCAGGACGGCACCGGCGGGGGCGCCCTCGAGGGCCGCGCGGACGAGCCGCGCGGCATCGCCGACGTGCACCGCCGGCCACCGGTTCCGACCGTCACCGACGTACGCCGCCACGCCGAGCTGCCGATCGAGGCCGACGAGCGCCGCGATGAGTCCGTTGCGGTCGCCCTCTCCGTGCACCGTCCGCGGCATCCGCACGAGCCCGGCCCGGATCCCGCGGTCGGCGAGGCCGAGCACCGCCGAGGCGGTCCGCGCCCGGGCTCCCGCCGGTCCGTCCGGGTCGAGCGGGTCGTCCTCGGTGGCCGTCCCCGCGGCGTTCGTGGGCGTCCCGGAAGCGGCGAAGAAGGCCCTGCCGCTGTCCGCGAGGGCGTCACCGACGGCGGCCAGCAGGGCGACCTCGTTGTCGATCGTCTCCTCGAACGCGCCGAAGTCGAGGGTGAAGGCCAGGTGCGCCGTGGCGTCCGCAAGCCGGACCTGCTCGACGATGCGGTCGTGGTCGGTCATGTCCCCGCGGACCGACCGCGCGCCCATGGTGTGGAGCCGTTCCTCCGAGGCGTCCGACCGGGCGAGGCCCACGACGTCGTGTCCGCGAGCGAGCAGGTCGCCGACGAGGGCGCTCCCGATCCATCCGGTGGCGCCGGTGATGAAGATGCGCATGAGTACTCCTTCGTGATGAGACTTGGTCTCGTCACCGTACACCCGACGAGACCGAGTCGCATCGACTAGGATCGGAGCGTGGCGCGCTGGGAACCGGACCCGCGCGGGCGGCTGCTCGACGCGGCGCTCGCGCTCTTCGGCGAGCAGGGCTACGACCGGACCACCGCCGCACAGATCGCCGAGCGCGCCGGGCTGACGAAGGCGACGCTCTTCCGGCTCTTCGCGGACAAGCGGGAGATCCTGTTCCAGGGGCAGGCGGCCACCGTCGACACGGTCCGACGCGTGGTCGGCGACGCCCCGGACGACCTCGACGGCGCCGCGCTCGTCGAGGCGGTGCTCGATGCACTCGTCGCTGAGCACGTGCCCGAGCAGCAGGCCGTCGGAGCCGCCATCGCCGAGCTGACGGCGTCGAGCGAGGCCCTGCGTGAGCGCGCCGTGCACAAGCGCTTCGTCATCACCGAGGCGCTCGAGCACGCGCTCCGGAGCCGACTGCAGGACGACGCCCGGGCCGCGGTCCTCGCCTGGGCCGCCGTCCGCGCCTACTACGACGGCTTCGACCGGTGGACCGTCGCGGCGCCGGGCGCGGACCTCCGACCGCTGGTGGCCGAGGAGCTCGCGCACCTGCGCGCGGCCGCGGCGGACCCGGCGGTGCGGACCGGCTGACGCTCAGCCGGCGAGCGCCTCCCGTAGTGCGTCGTACGCGGGCGTCGGGCTGCCGTCGTCGAAGAGCAGGTCGTGTCCCTGCTGCAGGCGGCCGTCCTCGTCGGTGAACCAGTCGTACCGGTCGTCGACGCCCCACGTCGTGTACGAGACGCAGGCCTCGGAGCGGAGGCACGTCGCCAGGATCGTGGCGTACTGCTCGGCCTGGGCGTCCTGGCCCTCGCTGTCGGTGACGTCGTTCTCGGAGATCCGGACGAGCAGACCGGCGTCGGCGAACCGTTCGAGCGTCGTGGTGAGGTCGTCGGCCGACACGGTGTCGGTGTCGAGGTCGTAGACGTGCGCCTGCAGACCGACACCGGCGATGTGCCCGCCCTGCGCGTTCGTGTCGAGCGCGAGTCGGCGGAGGGCGTCCTGGCGGGGCCCGGGCACGTCGGCCCCGTTCTCGTTGATGAACTGCCGGACGTCCGGGTCCGCGTCGTGCACCGCCTTCGACACGACCACCGGGTAGGAGGCACCGAACACCCGGTACCAGACGTTCTCCTGCAGGTCGGTCCCCTGGTCGACGTCGAACGGCTCGTTCACCACGTCGAGCGAGTCGAGCCGGCCCCGGAAGTGGGTGACCACCGTCCGCACGTAGTCGAGCAGGGCGTCCGCACTGGCACGACGGTCCTCCGCGGAGTCGGTGGGGAGGTCCCGCATCCACCGCGGCATCGCCTCCGTGAAGGCGATGGTGTGGCCGTGCACCGAGATGTCCTCGCTCGCCGCGAGGTCGAGCAGGGCGTCCGCCTCCTCGAACGTGTACACGCCCTGGCGCGGAGCGAGCGCCTGCGGCTTCATCGCGTTCTCCGGGGTCAGGGCCCCGAAGTTCCCCACGAAGTGGCGCGCGTACTGCCGGTCCGCGGCGAGCGGCCCGAGCGCCACCGCCGCACCGATCCGGAAGCCCGGCCGCACCCGTGCCGCGAGCGACTGGAGTCCGTCCGGAGACCGGTCCGCGTCCGCGGCGACGGGCCCCTCGACGGCCAGGGAGTCCCCCGCCGGCGCCGCAGCGGTGAGCGAGGACACCGTGAACGATCCCTCGTCGCTCGACAACCCCAGCCAGAGCTCGCCCGAGTCGAACGCGTCCCCGAGCGGCAGCGAGATCACGGTGTCGCCACCGCTCGTCACCGCGAGGTCGTCGCCGGAACGCTGCACGGACAGCTCCGCCTCGGGGTCGTCCACCCGCACGTGCTCGTCGCGCGCCGGCCGAGGGTGAGCGACGTCGCGCTGCGGCGAGCCGTCGAAGACCACGACCTCGAGGTCGTCCCCGCGGAGCGTGAGGTGGATGCCGGCCGGTTCGATGCGGAACTCGTCGGCGATGATCGGCGGGCTGTCGAACACGGCCAGGGTCGCGTCGGCCGTCACGTCCCGCAGGGTCGTGGTGAGCGAGAAGTCCCCGTCGGCCGACAGGTGTGTGCCGAAGAGGTTCACGGGCGGGTCCGGCTGCCCTCCGCCGCCGTCCTGCTCGACGATCCGGCGGGCGGTCTGCGTCACCCGGAGCGCGTCGCCGTCGGGGGCGATGCCGGGCACGTGCTGCCAGTCCTGGTGCAGGAGGTCGACGACCGTGTCCCGCTCGACCGGCTGTGGCGTCGTACTGCAGCCCGTCAGGAGGAGCGCGACGGCGACCAGCCCACCGGCCGACCAGCTCCGGCTCCGCTGTCCCGCGGGGCGTCGTCGGGACCCCAACCGTGGTCGGTCGTCGGGCGCGGTCCGCATGCTCGGAGACTACGGGACGGGGAGCGTCCTACGCTCGCGGCATGGGGACCTGGAGCGCCGAGCCGATCGGCAACGATGCAGCCGCCGACTTCGTCGCAGAACTCGACGGCGAGCGACGGTGGACGGTCGTCAAGGCCGCCTTCTCGACCGCGGCGAAGCTCGGCGACACCCTCGACAGCGACACCGCTGCCACAGCCATCGCAGCGGCGGAGGTCGTCGCCCACGGACTCGGTCGTCCCACGCAGACCGACGCCTACACCGAGAGCATCCAGCAGTTCGTCGGCCGCGCACGCAGACCGAGTCGCCGTCTCGCGGACCGAGCGATCCAGGCGGTGCACGACGCTGCGCGTCCAGACGGGGAGCTCGCCGAACTGTGGGCCGAGACCGGGTCGAGCGACTGGCAGGAGTCGCTCCGTCGCCTGCTCGCAGCGCTCGAGGAGCGGTGAGCGACGGATTCACCGTCGCGCCGTCGGTCCACCGAACCGGAGCGAACCAGCGGCACACGGCCTGGTCCCCGGGTCAGCCGGTCGATCCCGCAACCAGGCGCGTCGCTGAACGACGTTCGCTTCCCCGTTTGGGCTGATCGCCTGTCACCAGAGCCCGGTGCGTCCGGGGAGAGATCCGCACCAAGAACACTCCCGGGAACGAGAAAACCCCCGCTTGCACGGGGGCTTTCTGTGGCGGGTCATTTGCAGGTCTCGTGGGCCAGCACGGTGGTGCGGATCGAGGGACCCTCGGCGACTGCCTCAGCCTGTGTTTCCCCTGGGTTCACCCTCGTTTTCCCCTCACCGCCCGAAGCCCAGGTCAGAAGGCCTCATGCGATATGTACCCGGGAACTCGCGGTGAACACAAGGACCTCAATGCACCCTCCCGGTTTGCGGCCGAGGCCTTCCAAGTCAGCTCCGGCCACTTGTTCTGCGTCGTGCCAGTGCTCAAGCCACGGCTCCAACCCGGCAACCCATCTGCTGCGCACCGTTGTAGGTGAACGTCTGAACGACGTTCGCTACACATCGGCACGACGACCGAAGGACAGCAGCCGCGCGATGAGGGACTTTCGTTCTACGCCCCGGCGATGGCGCGGCTTCGATATCGGGCGATCCGCCCGACCCAAGGCTCTGAGGCCGAGTCGCGCAATGCCGCGGCCGCTGATAAGAAAATCCCGTCATCGTCGCTGCTCCACTCACTAGAGGGCGAAAAAACCGCAGCCAACATCTTCCGCGCATTCGCTGAGGTTGGATGCACGAACGGAATCGAGTCGTTCTCCGGACCGGCTTCGAGGAGCCGTTGCACGTCCGACGGCGATTCGAGTGGATCCAACCGCTTGCATAGGGCTTGAGCGATCGGGAGAAGATCCGGCACCTCGTCCGAGCGGAGAATCTCATCTGTCACCTCCGGCTGCCGCGACGGCCAAAGAGTCGTGTTGATGTCACTCGCTAACAGCCCCCACTCGACGCTATCGTCGTTCCGTTTCGGAGCTTCCCCCCACCACACGTCCGCCGCCGCTGGCGCGGTCAAAGACCACGCAAGATTATAGCGCCCACGAAGAGCCGAAACTTCGATGATCTCCTCGAACCCTTCCTTGCTCCGCTTCCAGCGGTTCGACGCGATCCTGCTGAAGGTATGACTTTCGAATGCCATGCCGACCTCGTCGTACAGGCGACCGAGTTGCTCCCGCCTCGTCATTTCAGAGTCTCCTTGAGGGTGAAGTTGCCGTAGTCGTCGTAGACGTAGAGGTAGCCGACCTCCGAGTCGAAGGCATTCATATACCGACGCAGCTGAGTGCGCCCCTTACTCAGACCGCTTGGCGTGTTCGGCTTCAGCTCCACCGGCACCGATCCATAGAAGCCGTCCGGTCGATTCGGACCGGATCTCAGCCCCGGCCGCCACTTCGGGTCTAGGGCCGCCTGCTCTTCGATCCAGCGGTCGAAACGGCTGTGCATCGCCCGACCGATGCTGGCGGCCGCACTTTCCCCTCCGACAGCAGGCACCTTCGCAATGTTGGATGCGATGGACTCGGCGCTACCGCTGAGACGACCCGCAGCGAGCACCGTCGACGAAGCAGTTCTGATCTCGCTAGCCGCACCGAAGGTAACGGCTCCAAGAGTTGCGTTGGTCCCGAGCTCCTGAAGGCTCGCCTGACGGTTCTCGAGGACTGCTGCTTCGGAGTTAGTGATGGTGGCACTGACGTACGCTCCCGCGATGACTGCACCGCCTGTGCCGCCAGTAGCCACGGAGACGACGACGATGCCCGTGACAGCTCCGGTGACGTTGCCTGCCTTGTACGACCCGGAGGTGTAGTTGACGTTGTCTTCCCAGCCCCAGTACTTCTGTGCTGCCTGGCGCCCGTAGCGGGTGAGACCGAAGGTGACGCCGTCGAAGAAGCCCGCGGCCGCGTTGTTGAATGCGTCGTCGCTTGTCGCTCGGAGGCCGAGCGGGTCGATGAGGTTCAGCGGATCGTTGTTGGCGTACGGGTACGGGGTCGTCGTGGCGGCACTGCCGGCGACTGGTCCGAGCGGGTCGGTGGCCGTGAAGCGTCCGGTGCTCGGGTCGTAGGCGCGGGCGCCGAGCATGAGCAGCCCGTCGACGTTCAGCGCTCCCCGGTAGCCGAAGCCGCCGGTCGGTGCCTTGGTCCCGGTGCCGTATGCGTCGTAGCTGGTGGATGCAGCACCATCGGTGCCGGGGTTGAGCGCCGACCCGAGGTAGTCCCGGGACAGGTCCGTCGCTGCTGCTCCCGCCGCTGACTGCAGGCGGGTGCTCCCACTTCCGTAGTAGAAGTCGGTCGTCGTTCCATCGGACGTGCTGGTGAGGGGCTGCAGCTGCCCTTGGGTCTCGAACCAGTCGAGGCTCGTCGAGGCGCTTCCGTCCGGGCCGGTGGTGTCGATACCGGTCAGGACGCCGTCGCCGTCGCGCGCGAGGTCAGTGTCCGTCCTGCCGCCTGCGGTTCCCCGGCTGACCTTGGTCGGTGCGGCTGCTCCGTCGTAGGTCAGCTTGAGGCTGCTGCCGTCCGCGTCGTCTTGCGACGCGAGTCGACCGGCGCCGTCGTAGGTGAAGGTGCTGCGGGTGCTGCTGCCGCGGTTGATCTTCGTGAGTTCGTTCGCGGCGTCGTAGACGTAACTATCGGTTGTGCCGGCCTGCACTTTCGTCGCGCGGTTGCCGGCGTCGTCGTAGGTGTAGGTCTGGTCGTCGTCGGTGCCGGGGGCGTCGACGGAGGTCAGCTGGCCTCCGGCGTCGTAGCCGTACCGCGTGTTCTGACCGTCGCGGAGGGTTGAGGTGACCTGCCCAGTGGCCCCTCGGCCGATCTCGGTGGTGACGGTCGGTGCGGTGGTGGTGAGCTGCTCGGTGTACTTCGACAGTTCGCCGTCGAGGTAGGTGAACGTGCGGACGGTGCCGGCTGCGGACCCTTCACGGGTGACGCGGCCGTCCGCGTCGACTGTGTAGTAGACGGCGTTGCCGTGGTTGTCGCTGACTGCGGCGAGGTTGCCGTCGGCGTCACGGCCGTAGGAGAGGACGGTGCCGTCGGGGTAGGTGATGGTGGCGGGGCGTCCGTCACCGTCGTAGGTGAAGTTGAACGTGTGGCCGTTGGGGTTGTCGAGCTTGGTGAGTCGGGCGTCGGCGTCGTAGAGGTACTTCGTCGTGCCGGTGGCGTCGGTCATGGACGTCCGCTGCCCGGTGACGTTGTACGCCCAGGTCGTCTTCGCACCCGACGGATCAGTGCGCTCGAGGAGCTGCCCGGTCGCGTCGTAGCCGAAGCTCGTCGCCTTCCCGTCCGGGTCCGTCTCCTTGAGGACGTTGCCGGCAGCGTCGTACGTGTACGTGGTAGCGCGGCCCAGCGGGTCGGTCTTCTTGGTCAGCTGCCCGGCGGCGTCGTACGTGTAGCTGGTGTCGCCACCTCGCGGGTCGGTCTGCTTCGTCAGCTGCCCGGAGGCGTCGTAGGCGTACGTGGTGGTGTCGCCGTTGGCGTCGGTGGCGGTGTGCAGGCGCCCGGCGGTGTCGTAGGTGAAGGAGGACTTCGCTCCGTTCGCGTCGGTGCGGGTGAGCACCTTACCGGCGGGGCTGTAGGTCGTCTTCGTGGTCCCACGGCCGGGCGTGGTGACGCTGGTGGTGTTGCCGTCCGCGTCGTAGCCGTAGGTGGTGACGAGGCCTGTCGGGCTGGTCGCGGTCGAGACCTGCCCGGCTGCGTTGTACGCGTATGCCCAGGTGTGTCCGCCGGCCTTTTCCACCGAGGTGTTCCGGCCAGCGTCGTCGTAGCCGTAGTGGGTGGTGAAGCCCATGGGGTCAGTGGAGGCGGTGAGGAGTCCTGCCGCGGAGTAGGTCGCGGTGGAGGTGAATCCGAGCGGGTCGCGGACGCTGGTCTGGTTGCCGACAGCGTCGTACTGGGAGGCGGTCACGGTGCCGTCCGCTGCGATGGCTCGGGTCTGGTTGCCCAGGCTGTCGTAGCCGTACCGGGTCATTGCGCCGTTGGCGTCGGTGAAGGAGATGACGTTCCCGGCGGCGTCGTACTGCTGGGACGTGCTCTGCGCACCGGTTGCGGTAAGTGTGGCGCGGCCGTTGGCGTCGTAGGTGTAGCTGGTGGACTGCGTCCCGGTCGTGCTCTTGGCAACGCGGCCGAAGCCGTCGTAGCTGTAGTTCGTGGCGGTGCCGGCGGGGTCGGTAACGGTGGTGAGGTCGCCTGCTGTGTCGTACGCGTACTTCGTCTTGCCGCCGTCGGCCGCGGTGGCGATGCTCAGCCGGCCGGCGTTGTCGTAGGTGTAGGCGGTGGTCGCGCCGTCGGGGTCCGTGGTCGAGGCAACGCGGCCTGCGGCGGTGTAGGAGGTACCCGTCACACCGCCGCTGGGCGCGGTCGCCTTGGTCTGGCGGCCGGCGGCGTCGTACTCGTACTTCGTCACCCGATTGCCCGGAGCGGTGACGACAGTGGTGTTCCCGGCTGCGTCGTAGGTGTAGCTGGTGGTGTCGCCCGTGGGCGTGGTAATGGATGCAACCTTCCCGCTGGCGGTGTAGGTGTACCGGCTGGTCTTGCCGTCGGCGTCGGTGCTGCTGGTCAGCTGCGACCCGCTGACCGCGAACGAGGCCTTAGAGCCGTCGGGCATGGTGGCACCGGTCGGGATGGTCGACGTCCCGTAGGTGTACGCGACGGTCTTGCCGTCCTTCGTGACCTTGGTCGTCCGGCCGCGGCTGTCGTGCTCGTAGGTCGTCGTGACGCCGTCGGTCGTCTGCGACTGCAGCTGCCCGTCTGCGGTGTAGGTGGAGTCGGACTCCACGCCGGCGCGGTCGGTCGTCTTCGACGGGTTGCCGTTGGCGTCGTACGCCACCATCGACGTCGTGCCGTCGGCGGAGGTCGTGGAGAGCAGTCGACCGTCGGCGTTGAACGTGTAGTGCATGGAGGCCGATTTGTCGGCAGTTGTGACGTCCGTGGTGCCGTTGGCGGTGTCGTACGCGAACTGCTCGGTGGGGCTGCCTGGTCGGGCCTGTTCGATGACGCGGCCGTTCGCGTCGTAGCGGTTTGTGACGAGGAGGGTGCTGTCCGCGTCGGTGATGGTGGTGAGGCGTCCGTTGGAGTCAGCACCGAAGCGCTTCGTCTTCCCGGCGGGATCCGTGATCGCGGAGAGCGAGGCGCCGTTGTAGGTGAAGGTCGCGGAGCGCTTGTCGGCGGTCGTCGCGCGGGTGATGTGCGAGCCGGCCCACGTCAGTGTGATGGTCTGCGCGTGGTTGTCACCGGTGATGGTGGTCACCTGGTTACTGGAGTTCCGAGCAAGCGTGACGGTGTGAGCATTCTGATCGTGCAACGCGGTGATCCGGCCGGCCGTGTCGAAGGTCTCGCCGCTGCCGTCCTTCCGCGTCGTCGCCCATCCCGTGCTGGAGCGGGTCAGCTGCGCGACTGCTGCGGACGGCGCTGCGAACGTCCCGTCGGAGCGTCGCGTGTACTTCAGCGTCGATCCGTCGGGCCAGCGGACGGTGGCGTCGCCGTTGCTGGCGCTGGTGACCGCTTCTTGCAGCATGGACGACCAGCCGGTGCCGAACGGACCGGCGCGAGTGTCCATCGAGTTGTAGGTCATCGACACGGACGGCGCCCAGACACTCGAGTAGGCGAGCGGTGCTTCGTCGTCGGTGTAGTTGCCGGTCGCGACGTTGACCGGGTCGTCCGAGAAGCCGCTCCAGGTCGGATGACCGAACAGCGAATCCACGGACGCGGTGACCTTCTGGCCGGGGTCCCCGCTGGAGCCGCCCGTGAACGGGGCGACGGTCATGTTCGCCGTGGTCGGGTTGCCGGAGTTGATGCTCGGGCTGAACTCCGCGACGTCGTCGAATGCGAAGCCGTACGCATTGCCGTTCGCTTCGGCGAGGTGCATGGCCTTGGAGTACAGGTTCGAGTCGACGCCGGGGCCGTAGAAGTCCGCCGCGTTGTGGGTGGCCTGGGTGTCGGAGCCCTGGTGGCTGCTCGTGGAGAGGGTGCCGCGGTTCAGCGCGGCGCAGATGCGAGCACCGATCGCGAGCGCTGCGGTCTCGTTGGGCTGACCGGCAGGCTGAACGGACTTCTCGCACGCGAAGATGTCGGTGGTGCTGGGCGGGCTGAAGCGGCCCACGACGGCGCCGGTCTTGTCCTTGAAGGTGAACGTCGAACCGCTGACGCGGCCGGTGAAGTCCCCCAGCGCAGTCGTCACGGTCAGGTCATGGCTGGTGTAGTAGCTCCAGGCCGCGCCCACGTACTTGTCGAAGTACCCGGCGGAGATCGACCCCTGCTCGACTCCGTGGATCGGCGCCATAGCCCGGACGGGGAGCTTGCTGCCGTCGCGGTACTGGATGAGGTCACCCCACCCGTAGCTCTTCAACGCCTGGAAGATCTTGTTGCGACCACCCGCGACGAGGCGGCCCTGCGTCTCGTTCGAGCCGTCGGCGTTGTGCACGCTCACCGAGATCGGCACGCTGAACATGTCGACCATCGTCGTGTTGATGAAGATGTTGCCGCCGTCGCGTGCGAACTCGACCCAGTCGTAGATGGTGCCGTGGTTGGGGTCGCTGGCGACCCAACCGGCGGGCTCGACGAGTCCATCCGGGGTGAGGAAGAAGTTCAGCTTGTCGTGGAACGACATGTAGATCCGACCCGCGACGAGCCCCTGACGGAGCTGGATCGTGCTCGTCCCACCGCTTCGCGGCCCCGGGATCGACGTGTCGGGTGCAGCGGGGGGCGGCGTCCCGTCCGGAACGGAGCTCGGGAGGTCGAACGCATGCCAGGTGCCGGCCTGGTCGACGTAGCCCTGCTTGTTCGATGCCTGATCGCGCGCCATCACGTACACGTACGTGGCGTCGCTCAACCCTGAGTTGTTCGTGACGGTGAACGGTAGGTTCCCGGCCGCGAACGCGGCTTGCGGTGACAGTGAGAGGCTTGTCAGCGCGACGATGAACGCGACGATCAGAGCCAGGACGGTACGCGTGCGCGCGACGGATCGGGACATCGGTTCTCCCCCAGTGGGCGCCGCCTCGGGTAGGAGCGCCGTCAACCGACCGTGCAGCACGATGAGCGAAGTTGCGTGTTACACCAAAGGTCGATCGGGAGAACTTTGCCAGGTTCTACCCAGGCAGCGCAATTCGAAATTGGGTAGTGGTCACAGCACTCGACTGGAGGAGCGACGCTACGTCGAACCGTGGCGCTGTTCGCAGGTGAGCCGCCGGCCGAGAGCGGCCCGGTTCATTCGCAAGACATCGTCATGACCCGCTCGCGGTCCTCTCCGATCGCTTTCGCAGCTCAGTCAGCGATCGAGATCGACTCGGGTGACGTCCGCTCGTGGAGCTCAGGAGGAGCGCTCACACGAACTCGTTCCTCGTGGCCTCGGGACGTGTGGCGCTCACCAGTACACAGAAGCCCGGAACACAGAAGAGCCCCCGGCCGAAGCAGGGGGCTCTTCTGTGTTCACGTGGCGGTACCGGTGGGATTTGAACCCACGGTGGAGTTGCCCCCACACATGTTTTCGAGACATGATCCTTCGGCCGCTCGGACACGGTACCGGGAAAGATCCTACACGATTCGGGAGGGCCGTTCGACCACCGCACGTCGCCTCCCCTCCACAGGCGGTCCGGTCGAGATCCGCGCTCACCGACCCGGCGCAACAGGGTCACCGACGAGGCAGCCCGCGTACGGTCTCCGGCATGAGAACCCGCACCCTCGTCGCACTGCTCACGTCCGTCATCGGTGGCCTGGCCGTCGTCGGCGGCGGGGCGTTCGGCGCCAGGGCCGGGATCCGCGGGCAACGAGCGGCCTCGCAGCGCGTGGTCGACATGCTGCCCGTGCACGCCGACTGGTGGCGGGAGCGCCTGCAGCACGAGGGGCAGCTGACCTACCTGGCGATCGGCGACTCCGCGGCACAGGGGGTCGGCGCCACCGCCCCCGGTCGCGGGTACGTCGGGCTCCTCGCACGGCGCATCCGCCACCGGTCGCGCATGTCGGTCCGCGTGGTGAACCTCAGCGTCTCGGGATCGACGACGTGGGGCGCGAAGCAGGACCAGCTCCCGAAGCTCCGCAACTACACGCCGGACGTGTGCACGGTGTCGATCGGGGCGAACGACATCGCCGACTTCCACCCGGACAAGTTCGAGCGCAACATCCGCGCGATCTACGGGGCCGTGCCGTCGCACGCGATCGTCGCCGAGCTGCCGTGCATGTTCGTGCCGGACCGGGAGCGCAAGGTCGCGGTCGCCAACGAGATCGTGCACCGCGTCGCGGGTGAGTTCGGGCTGACGGTGGCCCCCCTGCACGTCATCACGAAGCGCGTCGGGCTGCGCCGGACGTTCTTCAACAGCTACGGCGACCTGTTCCACCCGAACGACCGGGGGTACGAGATCTGGGCGAGCGCCTTCGAGCCGGCGGTCGACGCGCGGGTCGACACGGTGGCTGCGATCCGTCACTACCTGTCCGCTCGCGAGGCCGAGGACCTCGGCAGCGAGGCCGGCGCCGTCGCGAGCGCACGGGCGGAGCAGGACAACGAGCACGCGGAGGAGCTCGAGCACGGCGAGCGTCCGGGTCGGGTCGAGCGCCTGCGCCAGCGCGTGACCGGCGCGATCCCGCTGCCCGTGCGGAGCGGCGAGCCCGAGCACGACCACGACCACGACGACGACGAGCACGACGACCAGCAGCCGCACGCGAACAAGCACGTGCAGGCGCAGGGCGCTCCAGCACCCGACACCGACTAACCCGGCAACGGCACCGGCACCGGCACCGGACACGACCGACCGCACGCCCCCGCACACCGCGCAGAGCCGGACGGACAGCACGGCGGTGTCGGCGGAGCGGCATAGCCTCGATCCATGGCGCGCACCCAGTCCCTCTACCGCTGCACGGAGTGCGGGTGGACCAGCATCAAGTGGGTCGGCCGCTGCGGCGAGTGCCAGGCGTGGGGCACCGTCGAGGACACGACCGCCGCATCGGCGAGCTCGCGCGGCACCGCTCCGGTCGCCGTCGCTGGCACCCGCGTGGCCCGCCCCATCACCGAGGCACGCGGCACCGCGGTGCAGCGGTGGAACACCGGCATCGGTGAGTTCGACCGCGTGCTCGGCGGCGGGATCGTCCCCGGGGCCGCCGTGCTGCTCTCCGGTGAGCCGGGTGTCGGCAAGTCGACGCTGCTGCTCGAGGTCGCCTCACGCGCCGCGGCGACGGGCAAGCGCGTCCTCTACGTCAGCGCCGAGGAGTCCGTCGACCAGGTCCGGCTCCGTGCCGAGCGCACAAACGCCATGCACGACCAGCTCTACCTGGCGAGCGAGGTCGATCTCGGTGTCATCCTCGGCCAGATCGACCAGGTGCAGCCCGACCTCGTGATCGCCGACTCGGTGCAGACGATCTCGTCGAGCACGATCGACGGCATCGCGGGCGGCACGTCGCAGGTGCGTGAGGTCGCCTCGACCCTGATCCGCGTGGCGAAGGAGCGGGGCCTCCCCGTCCTGATCGTCGGACACGTCACGAAGGACGGCACGATCGCCGGACCGCGGCTGCTCGAACACCTCGTCGACGTGGTCTGCCACTTCGAGGGCGACCGGCAGACGGCCCTGCGCTTCGTCCGGGCGCTGAAGAACCGGTTCGGCCCGACGGACGAGGTCGGCTGCTTCGACATGGCCGGCGACGGCATCCACGAGGTCCCCGACCCGAGCGGGCTCTTCATGTCGCGGAACGGCACGCCCGTGTCCGGGACCTGCGTGACCGTGGCCCTCGAGGGTCGCCGCGCACTGCCGGTCGAGGTGCAGGCGCTCGTCGTGCCGAGCTCGGCCCCGCAGCCGCGACGGGTCGTGAACGGGGTGGACGCGTCGCGCGTCGCGATGCTGCTCGCGGTCCTCGAACGTCGGGCGGGGCTGAAGCTCTCCGATGCCGACGTCTACGTCTCGACGGTCGGCGGCATGAAGCTCACGGAGCCGGGCGCCGACCTCGCGATCGCGCTGGCCCTGGCCAGCGCCGCCCGTGACCGCCCGTACCCGCACACGCTCGCGGCCATCGGCGAGATCAGCCTCGCGGGCGAGATCCGCCCGGCGACCGGGGCGAAGCAGCGAGCGAGCGAGGCATCCCGGCTGGGCTTCACCACGGTGCTCGGCGCAGACGCGGAGCACCTGCGCGAAGCGCTGCGCGCCGCGTTCTCGCTGACGCAGTCCGTCCGCGAGCGCGAGCTCGACCGCGCGTTCTGACGGACGCGCGGTCGCCGGTCGGAGGTGACCAGCGCCTCCAGGCCGGAACCCGGAAGCGCAGCAAGCCCAGCAGCCCGGAAGGCAGCCGCGGCCTACGCGCGCAGCGCGGCCAGCAGGTCCGCCGGCGCCGCCTGCATCGTGTGCGGCCCGGCGATGTCGAAGAACACGCCCTCGAGCGAGTCGAGGTGCGCAGCGAGGAACTCCTCGAGCCTGGGCCCGTCGTAGACCATGACCTGCCGGACCTTCTCGTCCGGCACCATCGCGGTGTAGGCGTCCGCCGACGAGAAGAGCAGCAGGATGCGCCTGTCCGAGCCCTCGCGCCCGAACACCCGGACCTGCATGTCCTTCTTCCCGGTCACGAGCCGCGGGACGATCACGATGTCGTTGCGCAGGGCGAACGCGACCGCTGCGACGTCCTGCTTCGCGAGGGCCTCCTCGAGCTGTTCGCTCCGGAAGCGCTGTTCCTTGTCTGCCATCGCCCCTAGTCCACCAGATTCTCGCGCGTCGAGCGACCAGGAAGGCGAACCACCGCTGGCTGGGCGCGAACGGCCGTCTTCAGGCATCGCGACCGGCGATGTCCCGGATCCGCCGTCGATTTCTCCCCAGGACTCTTCCATTGCGGCGCTGGCGCGGTAGGTTGGTCACAACCGCTCCGGCGGGAGTCCATCGTTCTTCCGGTGCTCTGCACCTTCGAGCGCCATCGGTCACTGACCCTCTCAGGTCGCCTGGCCCCGAACCCGTGCCGCCGGCCCATGCCCGCGGAACGCAACGATCCGACGACACTCGTCGGCGGATCGGCGGCAGCAAGTGCCGTCCCGCAAGACAGGCAGCGAACGTTCGCCTGGCAAGAAAGTTAAGGAAACGCCATCATGGCAACTGGCACCGTCAAGTGGTTCAACAACGAAAAGGGCTTCGGCTTCATCGCTCCGGACGACGGCAGCGCTGACGTCTTCGCGCACTTCTCCGCGATCGCTGGCAACGGCTACAAGTCGCTCGAGGAGAACCAGAAGGTGGAGTTCGAGATCACCGAGGGCCGCAAGGGCCCGCAGGCCGAGAACATCTCGGTCATCGGCTGACCTCAGCTGCTCGGAACGGGCTCGTCGTCTTCGGACGGCGGGCCCGTTCGCTGTTCCCGGGGGGTCGAGCGGGCGCGCCGCGGGCCGTTCGGCGCACATTGCTAGACAACCTAGCGATGTGCCGTACCGTTGACGCATGACTTCCTCGCACCCTGGGCCGGAAGACAGCGCGCAGCCCTTCGACCTGCAGACGTTCATCGACGACTTCCTCACCGGCCTCGACCCCGAGACCGTCGACGAGCACCGGCACTAGCCCCGAACCGCGCTCGGGGCGGACCGGCCCGCGCGTTCTGGATACCCTGCTCCCATGACGCAGGACGCCCGCTGCAGCTCGGTGTGGTGGCGGTTCTCCTGCACCCGGTCGCTCGGCCACGGCGGGTTGCACCGGGACACGACGCCGGGCAGCCTCGCGGAGTGGAACGACGTCGGGTCCGGCGATCAGTTCCGGGGGATCGACGACGTCGCCGACCCGCACCACCGCTGATCAGTGGGCCTCCTCGGCATGCCGGAGCATGCTGGCCCGCGACATTGGTGTTCTGCTTGCTCATGGGGAGCGGCTTCGTTGTGTACGTCGACGAGAGCGGCGATCACAGCCTGACGAGCATCAACCCGGACTACCCGATGTTCGTTCTCGCCTTCACGGTGTTCCCGGTCGACCTCTACGTCGAGCGCGTCGTGCCCCTGGTGCAGCGGCTGAAGTTCGACTTCTTCAACCACGACATGGTCGTCCTCCACGAATGTGAGATCCGGCAGTCGAAACCTCCGTTCGACATCCTCCTCAACGCTTCGACGAGGGAGCGTTTCATGCAGCGCATCGATGAGGTCTTCGACGAGCGCTTCGGGATCATCGCGACCGCCATACGCAAGAACGAGTTCCTGCAACGCGTCGGGAACAACGTCAGTCCGTACCATGTGGCGCTCGAGTACGGCCTCGAGCGTGTCTTCCTGCAACTCCAGGCGAGAGGCGTCTCGCACCTCGAGACGACGGTGGTCTTCGAGAGCCGTGGACGGTCGGAGGACCGTGAGCTCGAGGACGAGTTCGACAGAATCATGCAGCGCACGAAGATGCGCGGGATGCCGAACAGCTTCCGCTTCTGTATCGCACACAAGCAAGCGAACAGCACCGGCCTCCAGGTCGCCGATCTGGTCGCCCGGCCGATCGGCACCCATCTCCTTCATCCGGAGCGATCGAACCGCGCTTGGGACCGGATCCTCAACCGCATGCCGAAGGCCCCCGACGGCAGCGTGCGCGGATGGGGTCTCAAGGTCTACCCCTGAGCTCGCCGCTCGGTGCGCGCAGGGTACGGGCAAGCGAAAACCCCCGGACCAGCCGGGGGTTCGACGCCGATCGGGCATTCCCAATCCACTTGCCAGAATCGTACCAGGCCGGTCCGTCAGTTCAGGATGAACTGCGCCGACTCCTTCGACTCCAGGTCCCCCACCCCGACCTGCAGGTGGTAGCTGGCACCCCCACCGGTGACCGACGGCCGCGACGAGTCGCACGTCGTCGTCGAGGACCGCGTGCGATCCCACTCGATCGCCGGCGTCGTGAGCTCCTGGCCCGCCTTGATCGTCACGTCCTGGTTGGTGCCCCCGGTCTGGCAGTCCTTCGACGACCAGTACTGCTCCGCGCCGGAGCTGATGGTGAGCACCTGCTGCGCTGAGCCGAGGTCCATGTGGCAGGCGTCGGAGCCGGTGTTCTTGATCGACATCGCGATCTGCGGGTCCTCGGTGGGCCCGTAGGCGGTCTTGTCGAGGACGGGGGTGAGCTCGATCTGGTCGTCGGAGCAGGCGGCCGCATCTCCGGGAGCGGCGGAGGCGGACGGCGCCCCCGCGCTCGACGACGGTGCCGCAGACGGCGAGGACGACGGAGTCTGCGATGAACCCGCCCCGGTACCGGACTCCGCTCCGGACGACTCCCCTGCGGAGGCAGACGCCCCCGGAGCCGAGGCCGACGACGCCCCGCTCCCCCGGCCGACGACGATCAGGACGACCACGACGACGATGAGCAGCAGCACCCCGAGGACGAGCGCCCGACGGCGCCAGTAGACACGGGACGACTCGGGTCCGACGGGGCGGCGGAACGACGACATGCGCACAGGGTAGGGCGAACCGGACGCCCGCCCGCGGCGCGACGCCGGAGCACGCCTGAAAGCGTCAGAGGATCTTCAGCATGCGGGTGTTGCCGAGGGTGTTCGGCTTGACCCGGGCGAGGTCCAGGAACTCCGCGACCCCCTCGTCCGACGAGCGGACCAGCTCGGCGTACACGTCGGGTGCGACGACCTGCTCGCCGATCTCCAGGTACCCGTGCTTCGCGAAGAAGTCGACCTCGAACGTCAGGCAGAAGATCCGGGCGACCGCGAGCTCGCGGGCGTCGTGCTCGAGGGCCTCGAGCAGCCGGTGCCCCACGCGCTTGTGGATCCAGTCTGCGTCGAGTGCGAGCGTGCGGACCTCGGCGATGTCGTCCCAGAAGACGGCGAGGGCGCCGCAGCCGATCGGCACGCCGTCCGGTCCCTCGGCGATCCGGAACTGCTGGATCGAGCCGTAGAGCGCGACGTTCTCCTTGCCGAGGAGGATGCGCCGGTCGACGTACGGGGCGATGAGCCGCTGGATGTGCGGCACGTCGGACGCCAACGCTGGCCGCACCCGGATGCCGTGCTCGTCGCGCTCGTCGAACGTTGGTGTCCCGCTGCCACTCATCCCGTCGAGCATAGGCCAGCCCGACGAGCACAGCGCAGCCCGACGAGCACAGGCCAGCCCGACGAGCACAGCGCAGCCCGACGAGCACAGGCCAGCCCGACGAGCACAGGCCAGCCCGACGAGCACCGGGCAGGGGGACACCGCCCTGGACCGCGCCCAGCAGCACCGGCCTACCGTTCACCTCGAACCCGAGCAGCACGACGAACGAAGGAGCGAGCATGCCCCAGATCATCGAGACCGTCGACGTCAACGTCCCCGTCCGCCAGGCCTACGACCAGTGGACCCGGTTCGAGGAGTTCCCCACCTTCCTCGACGAGGTCGAGAAGATCGTCCAGGTCGACGACAAGACGACCGACTGGACCGTCAAGGTCGCCGGCCAGGAGCGCGACTTCCGCGCCGTCATCACCGAGCAGCACCCGGACGAGCGCGTCGCGTGGACCGTCAAGGACGGCGACGTCGAGCACGCGGGCGTGGTCACCTTCCACAAGCTGTCCGACAACGAGACCCGCGTCACCGCGCAGATCGACTGGGAGCCGACCGGCCTCCTCGAGAAGCTCGGCTCGGCCGTGGGTGTCGGCGGTCACGCCGTCAAGAAGGACCTGCACAACTACAAGGAGCGCGTCGAGAACGCCCCGACCGACTCCGGCTGGCGCGGTGACGTCCAGGCCTAGGACGTCCAGTACCGACTGACGGACGGGAGGCGCGGTGCCAGCTGGCACCGCGCCTCCCGTCCGTCTTCGGTCACCCCGCTGACGCGCACCCCGCGCTGGCAGAGTGGGGCCATGCAGCTGCTCCGCACCGCCCTCACCGGGACCGCGATCGCCACCGCCGGAAGCGTGGCCCTCGGGGCCGCTGCCGCCCGCCGGCTCCTCCACCCCGCCCCCTTCACCCCTGCGGAGTCGGAGCTGGTCTGGACCCGCGAACAGGACGTCCCGGGCACCGAGCCGGACGGAGTCGCCCCCGTGCACGTCGTCCACGTGCACGGGCAGTCGATCGGCCCGCAGCAGGTCCTCCGCGGCCTGCGGGTGTGGCGTGCCCTCGGCGCCGCGAACCAGGTGGTCGACACGACCGACCTGCCGCTGCGCTCCCTCGACCCGGTCGCCGTCGACCGCATCGCCGCCGCCGCGCACGCCGCTCGTGCCCGCGGCGCCGAGCGGGTCGTGCTGCAGGGCTGGTCCGCCGGTGCCCTCGCGGCGTCGGCTGCGGCTGCTCGGACGCCCGTCGACGGGATCGTCGGGGTGGCACCGCTGCTCGACGTCCGGTCGGCCCTGCGCGGCGCCGTGATCGCGGCTCGCTTCCCGGCGGCCGTCGGCGTCGTCGCCGGCCGCATCGCCACCACACCCGGGCTGAGCCGCCTGGCGGGGGTGCCGTACCCGCTCACCGTCACACGGTGGCAGGACGAGGGCACGCCGACGCTGCTCCTGCACTCCGCAACCGATCCGCTGGTCGCCGCGGACGACGTCGCCGCGCAGCGTGCCCGCGGTGCCACGACGGTCGCCTTCGACGAGGCCCGCCACACGCTCGAGTGGAACGAGGACCCGGAGCGCTGGGAGACCGCGGTCCGCGACTTCGCGGCCGCGCTCGGCTGACGCCGCGCACGCACCTGCTGACACGGAAGTGGCCCCGGTCGGGGGAGACCGGGGCCACTGACGTCCGACCCGTTGGGGGGAACCGGTCGGACATCGGGTGCGAGGCGTTGGGGGGAACCCCTCGCTCCGCCAACGGTACCCCCGGTCGAGGGCCACGTCCGCGCGCCGCCGGGAACACGCGCCGAGCGGATCGACGCCCCCCACGACGGACGGGAGGCGCGGTGCCAGCTGGCACCGCGCCTCCCGTCCGTCGGCTGGTCGCGTCCTAGGACTCGATCTCGCCCTGCGGGGTCTCCGCGGACTCGACCGCGGCCGCCCCGGCGAGGACCTCTTCGCGACCCGGCTGACGCCCGGTCTCGAACTGGAACTTGCCCTCGGCGAAGTCGACCTTCACGTGGTCGCCGGCGTTGAGCTCACCCTGCAGGATGTGCTCGGACAGCTGGTCCTCGACCTCGTGCTGCATCGCGCGGCGCAGCGGTCGGGCACCGAGGGCCGGGTCGAAGCCGACCTTGATGAGCTGCTCCTTGGCGGGGAGCGTGAGCTCCACCGTCATGTCGCGGTCGAGCAGGCGGTCCGCCAGGCGCTTCACGAACAGGTCCACGATCTGCAGCAGCTCGGACTGCGAGAGCTGCGGGAACACGATCGTGTCGTCGACGCGGTTCAGGAACTCCGGCTTGAAGTGCTTCTTGAGCTCCTCGTTCACCTTCGAGCGCATGCGGTCGTAGCCGACGGCCGAGTCACCCTCGACCTGGAAGCCCACCGGGCCACCGGCGATGCCCTGCGAACCGAGGTTCGTGGTCATGATGATGACGGTGTTCTTGAAGTCGACCACGCGGCCCTGACCGTCGGTCAGGCGACCCTCTTCGAGGACCTGCAGCAGCGAGTTGAAGATGTCCGGGTGGGCCTTCTCGATCTCGTCGAACAGGACCACGGAGAACGGCTTGCGGCGCACCTTCTCGGTGAGCTGGCCGCCCTCCTCGAACCCGACGAACCCGGGAGGGGCACCGAAGAGTCGCGAGACGGTGTGCTTCTCGCCGAACTCCGACATGTCGAGGGAGATCAGCGCGCCCTCGTCGTCGAACAGGAACTCGGCCAGCGCCTTGGCGAGCTCGGTCTTGCCGACGCCCGTGGGGCCGGCGAAGATGAACGAGCCCGAGGGGCGGTTCGGGTCCTTCAGACCGGCGCGGGTGCGGCGGATGGTCTTCGAGAGGGCCGAGATGGCTTCCTCCTGACCGATGACGCGCTCGTGCAGGGCCTTCTCCATGAAGACGAGACGCGAGGTCTCCTCCTCGGTGAGCTTGAACACCGGGATGCCCGTGGCCTGGGCCAGGACCTCGGCGATGATGCCCTCGTCGACGGTGCCGGACGCGGCGACGTCACCCGCACGCCACTGCTTCTCGAGGCGGAGTCGCTCGCCGAGGAGCTTCTTCTCCTCGTCGCGCAGGCTCGCGGCCTTCTCGAAGTCCTGCTCCTCGATGGCGGCTTCCTTCTGCCCGCGGACCGTCGAGATCTTCTCGTCGAACTCGCGGAGCTCCGGCGGCGCCGACAGGATCGACAGGCGGAGGCGTGCGCCGGCCTCGTCGATCAGGTCGATCGCCTTGTCCGGCAGGAAGCGGTCCTGCACGTAGCGGTCCGCCAGGTTCGCCGCGGCGACGATCGCGCCGTCGGTGATGGACACCTTGTGGAACGCCTCGTACTTGTCGCGGAGGCCCTTGAGGATGTTGATCGCGTGGGGCAGCGACGGCTCGTTGACCTGCACCGGCTGGAAGCGACGCTCGAGTGCGGCGTCCTTCTCGAAGTGCTTGCGGTACTCGTCGAGCGTGGTCGCACCGACCGTCTGCAGCTCACCACGGGCGAGGAGCGGCTTGAGGATCGACGCGGCGTCGATCGCGCCCTCGGCAGCACCGGCACCGACCAGCGTGTGGATCTCGTCGATGAAGACGATGATGTCGCCGCGGGTGCGGATCTCCTTCGTGACCTTCTTGAGGCGCTCCTCGAAGTCACCGCGGTAGCGGGACCCGGCGATGAGCGACCCGAGGTCGAGCGAGTAGAGCTGCTTGTCCTTCAGCGTCTCCGGGACGTCGCCCTTGACGATCGCCTGGGCGAGGCCCTCGACGACCGCGGTCTTGCCGACGCCCGGCTCACCGATCAGGACGGGGTTGTTCTTCGAGCGGCGGGAGAGGATCTGCATGACCCGCTCCATCTCCTTCTCGCGCCCGATGACCGGGTCGAGCTTGCCGTCGCGCGCGGCCTGGGTGAGGTTCCGACCGAACTGGTCGAGGACCTGCGAACCCTGCTGGGCGTTCTGCTGCTGCTCGCCGCCGACGGCGACCGCTTCCTTGCCCTGGTAGCCGGACAGGAGCTGGATGACCTGCTGGCGGACGCGGTTGAGGTCCGCGCCGAGCTTCACGAGGACCTGGGCGGCGACGCCCTCGCCCTCGCGGATGAGGCCGAGCAGGATGTGCTCGGTTCCGATGTAGTTGTGACCGAGCTGCAGCGCCTCGCGCAGGGACAGCTCGAGCACCTTCTTGGCGCGCGGCGTGAACGGGATGTGCCCGGTCGGCTGCTGCTGGCCCTGCCCGATGATGTCCTGGACCTGCTCGCGGACGGCATCGAGCGAGATGCCGAGCGACTCCAGCGCCTTGGCGGCGACGCCCTCGCCCTCGTGGATGAGGCCGAGGAGGATGTGCTCGGTGCCGATGTAGTTGTGGTTGAGCATCTTCGCTTCTTCTTGAGCGAGGACGACAACACGACGGGCTCGGTCGGTGAATCTCTCGAACATGTGCTCTCCCTTGCCGGGCTCGTGGGAGCTCGGTGACGTACATCGAGACTAACCAGCGGACCCCCGCAGGGCTGCCCCTGTTCGCCGTGGGCGTGACCTCTCTTCGCCGCGCGGGCAGCGGTCGGTCACGGACGCCGAGCTGCGCGCCCGACGGCCCGTCGGAAGCGGCGGGGTTCGACCCCGATGCGCTCCAGCACGTCGTGCGCTGCTCCCCAGGACGGATCGTCGACACCGTCGCAGAGTGCGAGCAGCACGTGGTGCGGGCGCACCCGCTCGAGCGGGCCGGCGAGTTGCGCTGCCCGGGCCAGGACGCGGACAACCGCGGGGGTGCACGCGATGCGGTCGTCCTCGTGGGGCACCGTGGCGCCGACCTCACCGCACGGAGCGATCTCGTGCCGGACCGCCGCGACCGTCACGCCGTGCGCGTCCAGGACGGCTCGGAGACGCGGCATGCCGGTGCACAGTGTGACGGCCGCGACGAGGAGGGAAACACCAGTCGGACCGAGGGAGTCGGTGGAGTGGGCGGGTACGCTGCGGCCATGGAGCAGCCCGTCGTCGGCCTCGTCGTCCACCCCACCAAGAACGTGCAGGAGTCGATCGCGACCCTGCAGCGGTGGAACGCCTCCGGTCGCGGCCAGCTCGTCGCCCGTCGGGCCGACGCGCAGCGCATCGGTGGGGGCGTCGACGTCATCGGCGACGACGACTTCACCGACCAGGTCGACCTGGTCGTCGCGCTCGGCGGCGACGGCACGATGCTCGGCGCCATGCGGCTCGTCGCCAAGCGTCCGGTCCCGGTGCTCGGCGTGAACTACGGCAACGTCGGCTTCCTCGTCGAGATCGAGCCGCCCGAGCTCGAGCACGCGCTCGACCGGCTGTCCGCCGGCGACTACCAGCTCGAACCGCACCACGCGCTCGAGGCCCGGCTGTCCTGGAGCGGCGCCCGCACCGACTACCTGGCCTTCAACGACCTGACCGTGGTGCGACGACCCGGTGCCGGGCAGGTGTCCGCCGACCTCAGCGTCGGCGGGCTCGGCTACGGCTACTACCGTGCGGACGCCATCGTCGCCGCGACGCCCGCCGGCTCCACCGCGTACAACTACGCCGCGGGCGGACCGGTGCTCTCCCCCGCGCTGTCCGGCTCCGTCGTCACGCCGGTCGCACCGATGGCGGGCATCGACCGGTCCGTGGTCCTCGCCGCCCGCGAGCGCTACCGGTTCGACATCGCCGAGGGCACACGGAGCGCCGCGCTCGAGGTCGACGGGCTCGTCGTGGGCGAGGTGGCGACCGGTGCGCAGATCGACGTCCGACTGCGGAAGGACGCCGGGAGCGTGGTGCGGCTCGACGCCGAGCGGCACGGACGCACCGGCCGGGTGAAGCTCAGCCTGCTCGACCTGCCGGTGCGGCCGGACCAGCTCATCGAGCTCATCCCGCACGACCTGCGCCAGAAGCTCGGCCGCGAGCTCGAGGACTAGCGGAGACCGCCGGGCAACCTCCGGGCAGCTCGGCCCCGGACAGACGAGTGGCCCGTCCAGGCAGTGCCTGGACGGGCCGTCCCATCACCCCACCGGGCAGCCTTCCCACAGGACGACCCGGTTCCCCCAGCCGACGCGCTCGCGTCGGCCGAAGCCTGCTGACCTCAGTCGGTCAGGTACAGCTGCATGTCCTGGCTCACGGCCTTCGCGAACAGGCGCAGCTTCGCACGCGACTCGACACGGCTGACCGCCTGACGGGTCGTGTGGACGATCTTCGAGATCTCGTCGAGCGTCATCGGCTTGTCGTCGTCCAGGCCGTAGCGCATGCGGATGACGTTGGCCTCGTCGCTCGGCAGCTCGGCGACGATGGAGCGGATGTCGCGGTGCAGGAGCGTCGTCTCGGTGAGCTCGTTCGGGCTCGCGGCGTCCTCGTCCTCGATGAAGTCACCGAGCTCGCTGTCGTCCGAGTCGCCGACCACGGTGTGGATCGACACCGGCTCGTGCGAGCGGCCCTTGAGGTCCAGGAGTTCCTCGGTGCTCATGCTGAGCTCGGCGGCGACCTCGTCGGGCATCGGCGCGCGGCCGAGGTCCACGGTCAGGTCGCGCTCGGTGCGCGAGATCTTGTTGATGAGCTCCACGGTGTGGACCGGGATGCGGATGGTGCGCGCCTTGTCGGCCAGACCACGCGAGATCGCCTGGCGGATCCACCAGGTGGCGTAGGTCGAGAACTTGTAGCCCTGCGTGAAGTCGAACTTCTCGACGGCGCGGACGAGACCGAGGTTGCCCTCCTGGATGACGTCCATGAAGGGGAGGCCGCGCTGCGAGTAGCGCTTCGCGATGCTGACGACGAGGCGGAGGTTCGAGGTGATCATGCGCTCCTTGGCGCGCTCACCGTCGCGGACGAGCCAGCGCAGCTCGCGCTGCAGCTTCTTGTCGATGCCGGCCTCGGTGTTGAGCTTCTCCTCGGCGAACAGCCCGACCTCGATGCGGCGGGCGATGTCGGCCTCTTCCTCGGCGGTGAGGAGCGAGAGGCGGCCGATGTGGCGGAGGTAGTCGCCGACCTGGTCGACCGACGCGCCGCGGACACCCGCGAGCTGCTCGTCGGCCTCGACCTCGACGGCCTCGAGCGTGGTGGTCTCCACCGCGGCGACGGCGGTCTTCGCGGCTGCTGCCTTCTTGCTGCGGCGCGCGGTGGTGGCGGTGGTCGTCGTCTTCGGTGCTGCGGTCGCGGTCGTCATGGTGACTCTCCCTGCGGTTCGACGGTGATGGCCTCGGTGGGGGGTGGTCATGAGTAAAGCGGTCGCAAGGTGTACCCCACAAACCGATCGGATCGATTCCCAGGGAACGCCGTGCTTCGCCTCCCGAACTGTCCCCCGCGGGGTACAGGCCCAACGACAGCATGCCCCCGCTGCAGGCCCGTGCACAAGGCGATCGGGCCGGATCTCCGGTGTTACAGCGGTGTTTCATCGGTCCCGCAGAGGGTGTACCCCGACCCGCTGCGCGGAGCGGACACGAAAACGGGGTACGGCGTTCCGGATCGTTGCGATCCGGACTCCGTACCCCGAAGACCGAGCGGCGGTCGGCGTCACCAGGAGGGTTCGAGCCACCCGTCCCGTCGCTCGGCGGTCTGGAGGTCGGCGTCGCGGTCGAACTCGTCGTACTCGCTCTCGAAGTCGCCGACGAGGCTGCGGCCGGTGAAGGCGTGCGTGCTGGACATGCGGACGATGCTCACCCCGGAGGGCGACGACGCGGTGAACGGCCGGTGACCGGTCGCGGTCGCTCAGACGTCGATGTCGTCGTCGTCGCCGTCCGACCAGACGGCGTCGCTCGCGGGATCGGGCAGCACGGAGTGACCGAAGGCGTCCTCGGGGTCGAGGTCCGCCGGTTCGGTCGGCTGTGCGTCCGTCCGTGCTGCGTCCACACGGACGAGTCGACCACCCGCCGGTGGACGGCGGGTGACGCGACCGGCACCCCGGGAGGTGCGGCGCTACTCCGCGGAGGTCGGTGCGGGGGCCGGGCGACCGTGCTCACGCTCGAAGCGTGCGCGCTCCTCGGCCTCGACCTTGGCGTAGGCGGACCGCTCGGTGCGGTCCGCTCGCATGATCGCGCGCATGACGAACCAGAAGATCAGGCCGACGACGACGGTCGGCGTCACGGCGAAGATGATCCCGGTCACGACTCCATCTGGCACCGGAGCATCGTACCTCGCTCCGCTGTGCCGGACGACGGCGCTACTTGACCAGCGGGAACAGGATCGTCTCGCGGATCCCGAGGCCGGTGATCGCCATGAGCAGGCGGTCGACGCCCATGCCCATGCCACCCGAAGGCGGCATCGCGTGCTCGAGGGCCCGCAGGAACTCCTCGTCGACACGCATCGCCTCGGGGTCACCGCCTGCGGCGAGCTTCGCCTGCTCGACGAAGCGCTCGCGCTGAACGACGGGGTCGACGAGTTCGGAGTACGCGGTCGCGAGCTCGAAGCCACGCACGTACAGGTCCCACTTCTCGACGACACCCGGGCGGGTGCGGTGCTGCCGGGTGAGTGGCGAGGTGTCGACCGGAAAGTTCATCACGAACGTCGGGGCGTGCAGCTTGTCCGAGTTGAAGTGCTCCCAGAGCTCCTCGACGTACTTGCCGTGCGTGGCGTGCGCGACCTCGACGCCCTCGGCCTCGGCGAGCGCCACCAGTTCGGACAGCGGGGTCTCCGGGGTGACCTCGTGTCCGGACGCCTCGGACAGGGACTCGTACATGTCCATGCGGGCCCAGTCGCCACCGAGGTCGTACTCGGTGCCGTCCGGCAGCGTGACGACGAGCGAACCGCCGGTCACCGCCTTCGTGGCGTTCTGCACGAGCTCCTGCGTGAGGTCCGCCATCTGCTCGTAGTTGCCGTACGCCTGGTACGCCTCGACCATCGCGAACTCGGGCGAGTGCGACGAGTCGGCACCCTCGTTGCGGAAGTTGCGGTTGATCTCGAACACGCGGTCGATGCCGCCGACGACCGCCCGCTTGAGGAACAGCTCCGGCGCGATGCGCAGGTACAGCTCGGTGTCGAAGGCGTTCGAGTGCGTCACGAACGGACGCGCCGAGGCGCCACCGTGCTGCGTCTGCAGCATCGGGGTCTCGACCTCGAGGTACTCGTGCCCGGTGAACGTCTGCCGGAGCGACGCCATGACGGCAGCGCGGGCGCGGACGGTCTCGCGTGCCTGGTCGCGGACGATGAGGTCGAGGTACCGCTGGCGGACCCGGGTCTCCTCGTTCAGCTCGTTGTGCAGGTTCGGCAGCGGCAGGATCGCCTTCGCCGCGATCTGCCACTCGTCGACCATGATGCTCAGCTCGCCGCGACGCGAGGAGATGACGCGACCGTGCACGAACACGTGGTCGCCCAGGTCGACGTACTCCTTCCACCGGGCGAGCGACTCCTCGCCCACCTCCGCCAGGGAGACCATCGCCTGGATGCGGGAGCCGTCACCGGACTGCAGCGACGCGAAGCAGAGCTTGCCGGTGTTGCGGGAGAACACGATGCGGCCGGCGACACCGACGACGTCCTGCGTCTCCTCGCCCGTCTCGAGGTGCGCGTACTGCTCGCGGACCGCCGGGATCGTCGTGGTGATCGGCAGTTCGGCCGGGTACGCCTCGATGCCCGCGTCGAGCAGCTTCGCCCGCTTGTCGAGCCGCACCTGTCGCTGCTCGCTGGTCTCGGCGGCGGCGAGCTCCTCGGCGGAGGGGCCGTCGCCCGAGGGCTCGGTGGCGGGTGCGGTCTCGTCGGTCATGCTGGTGCGGCTCCGATGGGTCGTGGGGATGCACCGATGGTACCGGCCGGTCGGACACGGTCCGGTCGACCGGCAGCACGCGACCGGATCGGGCCGGACCACGCAGACGGTCCGGTCGGAGGGACGAGCCCGCGGACGCTCCGATGGTCATACGATCGGAGCGCCCGTGGGGAGGGCCACCGACGGACCGTGCAGGCCCGGGTGCGCTACAGCGTCGCCTGGCCGTCGGCCGCGGCGAGGGCGTTGTCGACCGCCGAGCGGACGAGGGTGCCGAGGACCCGGCCGGGGTGCTCGACGCCGATCCCGGAGAGCGTGCCCGCGGACTGGTCGACGATCGCGGTCGAGAATGACACCGCGGCGCGCACGGCGTCGGCGTACGCGGGGCGGTCCTGCTCGGCGACGACGAACGGCTCCGCGCCCATCTCGACGACGAGCGCCTGGGCGATCGGGAGCACGGGCGCGGGAGCGGTCACGGCGCAGTACGCGTCACGGAGTCGGACGAGGTCGACGCTCGTGCCGGTGAAGGCCATCGCTGGGTGGATCGCGAGCGGGATGGCGCCGGCGGACATCGCCGGGCGCAGGACCTCGACGCCGTGGTCGGGACTCGTGTGCACGACGAGCTGTCCCGGCTGCCAGATGCCCGCGTCCGCCAGGCCCTGCACGAGCGAGGCGAGCTGGTCGTCCGGCACCGCGAGCAGCACGAGCTCGCTGCGCTCCACCAGTTCCGGTGTCGCGAGGACCGGCGCGCCGGGCAGCATGGCCTCGGCGCGGTCGCGTCCCGCGTCGGAGACGGCGGTCACCCCGACGACCGCGTGCTCCGCGTTCGCCAGTGCCGCACCGAGGACCGGTCCGACCCGTCCGGCGCCGACGATGCCGACGCCGAGTCGTCCGGCCCTCACCGCGCGGCTCCGGGTGGCGGCACGTCGGTCCACAGGACGGGAGGCGCGGAGCGCGTCCTGTCGTCGGCGCGCGACGTACCCGTGGGGGCGTCGGGGGCCGTGGTCGCCGCCCACTGCGGGTGCGGAGCGTGCGTGGCGGGGGTGGACCGGGCCTCCCGTTCGCGCCACCGGTGGGAGGTGTCGGCGGCGGCAGCCTCGACGGCGCGGTGCGCCGTCTCGGACCAGAGGCGCTGCGCGTCGCCCGCGTCGAGCGCGCCGATGCGGGGTGACACCGGTCCGGCGACCGTGTGGACGTGCGCCGAGGCGAGCCGGAGGACGCGCTCGAGCGGCCCCTGCTCGACCTTCACGCTCTGCACGCGCGGCAGCGGGACGATCACGAGCGACCGCCACACGGCGCCGAGGCGCAGGAGGACCGCGCCCTGGACGAACCGGTACCCGTTGCGGCGGGAGGAGAACGGCCGGAGCCAGGCACCACGTCGGGGCGAGTGCACGAAGCCGCCGCGGTCCCCGGTCGTGGTGAGGCTGTCGTCGACCACACCGACCGCCTCGGACGATCCCTCGCGGAGTGCCTCGCGGGAGGCGGTGGGGCCGACGACCGCGGCACCGACCAGTCCGGGGAGGATGATGTCGAGGACCTGCCGGACGTCCTCGGCCCGACCGACCGGCAGCACGATCGACGACGCCTGCTGGTTCGTCGACGCCCCGTTGCCGGCGTTCGTCGCACGGTTGATGCGGACGTCCCACCACCCGAACGGCCGCCACAGCAGCGGCTGCGCGACGCTCACGGCGTGGATGCGACCGGGCGGCAGTGTCTCGTTCGAGGTCGAGACGAGGCCGAAGCCGATGCGGATGCCGTCGCGGGTCTCGGCGATCGTGTACTGCAGCGAGCGCGAGAACTTGCGGACGGTGTAGCCGCCGGCACCGATGACCACGGGGAACAGGGCGAACAGGATGCCGTACTCACCGGTGACCGCGATGCTGACAACGATCGCCGCGACGACCACGACGAAGAACACGGTCGTGAACGAGAGCAGCATCGAGGCGATGAGCCGGCCCGGGTGGACCTTCACGACCCGGGTGGCCCGGACGGCGGCGGGGTCGAGCTCCGGCGAGAAGAGCTCGTCGACGCGGTCCTGCAGCACGCCGTTCGAGCCCCGCACCACGGTCTGCTCGTCGTCCTGCGCGCCCGAGGCCAGGACGAGGATGCGCGACCGCAGGTCGTCCGCCGCGCGGGCGCCGAGGTAGGCGAGCTGCACGTTCGCGTCGTTGCCGGCTTGCGCGATCTCGAGCTTCGCGGTGCCGAAGATCCGCGGGACGACGGGTCGCGAGATGTTGATGCCCTGGATGCGGTCGAGCCGCGCCTTCCGGTGGTTCCGGAACAGCACGCCGGACCGGACCTCGACGACGTCGCCGGTCACGCGGAACTCGTGCATCCGCCAGGACACGTAGAAGAGCCCGATCAGCACGACGAGCAGCACCACGATCGCGAGCGCCACCCAGCCGACGGCCCCGTGCTCCCACACGTAGCGGACGGGGTCGCCGTCGTCCTGCGGCCCCTCGCCCGGCACGAAGAACTCCAGCACCTGGTCGCGGAGGTTGTTCAGGACGTACCCGAGGACGACGATCAGGAAGATGCCGCCCTTCAGCAGGGGCGTCAGGGGGTGCAGACGGTGCCACTCGCCGTCGGTCAGGGGTGCTGCCGCGGCCGCGTTGCCCCGTCGTGGTGGCGCGGGTGGGGGCGGTCCGGGTCGGAAGGTCATCGTCGTCCCCTAGAGCCCGGCGCGGCGGGACTCGGCGAGCTCGACGAGTCGGTCGCGCAGCTCGTCGGCGTCCGCGGCGGGGATGCCCGGGATGCGGACGTTGGTCGACGCGGCGGCGGTCACGAACTTCAGCTCGCTGAGCCCGAGGATCCGGTCGAGCGGCCCGCGGTTCACGTCGACGAGCTGCATGCGCCCGTACGGCACGGCGGTGAAGCGCTGCCACATCAGGCCGCGGCGGAGCACGAGGTCGTCGTCGCGCAGGGCGTACCCGATCGCACGGACGCGGCGGGGCGTGAGGACGGCGGTGACCAGGGCGACGAGGGCCACCGCGATCGCGACCAGGGTCCAGACCGTGCCCGCCGGCCCGCCGAAGCCGCCGAACAGCACCGCGAAGAGCACGCAGCCGGCGGTGACGACGACCCCGACCACCACGGTGCTGACGAGTTCGGTCCAGACGAGCTTCGTCGAGACACGCGTCCACTCGGTACCGGTCAGGCCGAGCCCCGCCTCGTCGAGTCGTTCGAGCGGCATCGCGGCCTCCTGCGGTCGTCGGTCAGTTCGCCGCCGTCCCGCCCCTCGGCAGGTCGTCATCGTCGTCGCCCGGTGGCGGCGCCATGCACATGCGCTCGGCGACGAGCGCGCACACCACGAGCACGAGACCGCCCCCGACCGCGACGGCGTTCGGCAGGACCGAGCCTAGCGGCGGCAGGGCCGAGCGGGTCAGGAGGTACACGAGCAGTCCGGCGGCGAAGGCACCGAGGAGCGCGCCCGCGATGCTCGAGGCCTTCGCGAGCACGACCACGCGGGTGGCGTACAGCGGGTCGACGGCGTGCTGGCGGGTCGCACCGTCACGGGCGTGCCGGCGGACGGGCCGGGCCATCGCGACGACGGCGACACCGATCAGGGCGAGGGTCACGCCGAGCGGCGTCGAGAGCAGCAGGGTCGGCGACTGACGCGACGCGAGCACGGCGTCGAGGGCGAACCCGGCGACGGCGGCCACGACGGCGACGCTGACGAGGGTGGATGCGCGGGTCGGCTTCACCGCGTGTGCTCCGGCCCCTGCTCGGTCCCCTGCCCGTCGAAGAGACGCGGCTCGTCGATGCGCTCCGTGTCGTCGCCGAGAGCGGCGAGCAGGTCGGCGACGGGCCCGGCACCGGGCAGCTCGGCGTCCGGGTCGGCGTCGAGCCACGGGGCGAGCACGAACGCCCGCTCCCCCGCGCGCGGGTGCGGCACGGTCAGGGTCGCGGTGTCGATCCGGAGGTCGTCGATCGCCACGACGTCGAGGTCGAGCGTGCGGTCGCCCCAGCGGACCTCGCGGGTGCGCCCGTGGTCGTCCTCGATGCCGTGCAGGGCGTCGAGCAACGCCTCGGGCGTCAGGTCGGTGTCGACCACGACGACGGCGTTCCGGTACCGCGGCTTCGTCGTGTCGAGCCCGTCGAGCGTCAGGGCGACGGACTCGACCTCGCGGCTCGACGCCAGCGGTCGGACGCCCGGCACCGCGGCGATCGCCTGCGCGGCCGCCCGCAGGGTGCTGCCGCGGTCGCCGAGGTTGGCGCCGAGGGCGATGACGGCGCGGGTCACTCTTCTTCCTCGGACACCGAGGAGCCGCCGCGACTGCGCCGGATCGTGATCGACACGTCCGTGAACGGCACGGTGATCGGCGCCTGCGGCTTGTGCACGGTGACCTCGGTCGCCAGCGCCGCGCGGTGCGTCAGGACCGCGGCGGCGATGCGCTCGGCGACGGTCTCGATGAGGTCGACCGGGTCGCGCTCGATCTCGGCGACGACCTGCTCGGCGAGCACCCCGTAGTGGACCGTGTCGTCGAGGTCGTCGCTGCCCGAGGCCGTGCGGGCGTCGACCTCGACGGCGACGTCCACGACGAAGTCCTGGCCGTCCTGCCGCTCGTGGTCGAAGACGCCGTGGTGTCCGCGTGCGCGGACCCCGGTGAGTCGGATGGTGTCCCTCATGTTCGTGCTGCCCTCCAGGCATCCCAGACGTCGAGCACGGCACGGGTCGGTGCCGGGTCGTGCACGCGGACGCCCCACGCGCCGCGCTCTGCCGCGAGCAGGCTGATCGCGGCGGTGGCGAGGTCCCGGTCGGCGGGCGGGGCTCCCGCGGGGCTGCCGACGCCGTCGAGGAAGCGCTTGCGCGACGCCGCGACGAGGACCGGCAGCCCGATCGACGCGAACCGCTCGTAGCCGGCCAGGATCTCCCAGTTCTGCGCACCCCGCTTGGCGAAGCCGAGGCCCGGGTCGATGACGACCTGCTCCTCGCGCACCCCGAGGACGATGAGCTCCGCGACCCGGAACTCCACCTCGCGCCGGACCTCCTCGACCGCGTGCGTGTACTCGGCGTTCCGGTACATGCGGTCGCTGTGCCCGCGCCAGTGCATGACGACGAAGCCGGTGCCCGTGTCGCGGACGACGCGGACCATGTCGGGGTCGGCCAGACCGCCGGAGACGTCGTTCACCACGACCGCACCGGCCGCCACGGACAGCTCCGCCGTGGAGGCGTTCATCGTGTCGACGCTCACCGCGATGCCCTCGGAGACGAGCTGCCGGACGACGGGCAGCACGCGCTCCTGCTCCACCGTCGGCGGGACCCGCTCGGCGCCGGGCCGGGTGGATTCACCGCCGACGTCGACCAGGTCGGCGCCGTTCGCCACGAGGTCACGGGCGTGGGCGACGGCGGCGTCCACCGCGAGGTGGAGGCCGCCGTCACTGAACGAGTCGGGCGTGACGTTGAGGATGCCCATGACACGCGTGCCCGACTGTGGGGGGTGGGCGGCGCGGCGCACCTCGGCGAGCCGGCGCGCGCGCCTCGTCGGCAGGTCGGTCATGCCGGGCTAGGCGGGGGCGATACCCGGGTTGCCGAACGGACGACGACGGGGCTTCGACGACGACTCGGGGTCGCCCTGCTCCGCCGCGGTCGAGGCGGCCTTGCCCGGGAACTCGATCGCCGGCAGGTTCGAGACCGGCCGCTTGTCGCTCGAGAGCCACTGCGGGCGCTCGGGCAGCTTGCGGACGTCCTTGAAGATCTCGACGAGCTCCGGCGCGTCCAGCGTCTCCTTGTCGAGGAGCTCCCCGGCCAGGCGGTCGAGGATGTCGCGGTTCGCGTTGAGCACCTCGTAGGCCTCGTCGTGCGCGGCCTCGAGCAGGGCGCGGGTCTCGGCGTCGACGGTCTCGGCGATGTTCTCCGAGTAGTCGCGGCCGCTGCCACCGCTCATGTCGCGCCCGACGAACGGCTCGCTCGAACCAGAACCGAGCTTGACGGAACCGACGGCACGGCTCATGCCGTACTCGGTGACCATCTTGCGCGCGGTCGAGGTGGCCTTCTCGATGTCGTTCGACGCACCCGTGGTCGGGTCGTGGAAGACGATCTCCTCGGCCACGCGACCGCCCATGGCGTAGGTCAGCTGGTCGAGCAGCTCGTTGCGGGTCACCGAGTACTTGTCCTCGAGCGGGAGCACCATCGTGTAGCCGAGGGCACGGCCGCGCGGCAGGATCGTGATCTTCGTGACCGGGTCGGTGTGCCGCATCGCCGCTGCCGCCAGGGCGTGGCCGCCCTCGTGGTACGCGGTGATGAGCTTCTCCTGGTCGGACATGATCCGGGTGCGGCGCTGCGGGCCGGCCATCACGCGGTCGACCGCCTCGTCGAGGGCACGGTTGTCGATGAGCTGCGCGTTCGAGCGCGCGGTCAGCAGGGCGGCCTCGTTGAGGACGTTCGCCAGGTCGGCGCCGGTGAAGCCCGGCGTCTTGCGGGCGAGGAGCTCGAGGTCGACGCTCGCGGCGAGCGGCTTGCCCTTCGCGTGCACCTCGAGGATCTGCTTGCGGCCCTGCAGGCTCGGCGCGTCCACGCCGATCTGGCGGTCGAAGCGGCCCGGGCGGAGGAGGGCGGGGTCGAGCACGTCGGGACGGTTCGTCGCGGCGATCAGGATGACGTTCGTCTTGCCGTCGAAGCCGTCCATCTCGACGAGCAGCTGGTTGAGCGTCTGCTCGCGCTCGTCGTTGCCGCCGCCGATGCCGGCACCACGGTGACGACCGACGGCGTCGATCTCGTCGATGAAGACGATGGCGGGGGCGTTCTGCTTGGCCTGGTCGAACAGGTCGCGGACGCGGCTCGCACCGACACCGACGAACATCTCGACGAAGTCCGATCCGGAGATCGAGTAGAACGGCACGCCCGCCTCACCCGCGACGGCGCGGGCGAGCAGGGTCTTGCCGGTGCCGGGAGGGCCGTACAGCAGCACGCCCTTCGGGATCTTCGCGCCGACGGCCTGGAACTTGGCCGGCTCCTGCAGGAACTCCTTGATCTCGTGGAGCTCCTCGATGGCCTCGTCGGAACCGGCGACGTCGGCGAAGGTGACCTGCGGGTTCTCCTTGTTGTTCATCTTCGCGCGCGACTTGCCGAACTGCATCACCTTCGAGCCGCCGCCCTGGGCGCTCGACAGGAGGAACCAGAACAGGGCACCGATGATGAGGAACGGCAGGATGATGCCGAGCAGGGACAGGAACCAGTTGCCCTGCTGCACGGTGTCGTTGTAGCCGTCGGGGAGGTTCGCGTCGTTGACCGCGCTGATGACCTCTTCGCCACGCGGCGTGGAGTAGTAGAACTGCTCCTTCGCGTTGCCGTCCTTGAGGGTGAGGTCGACGCGCTGCTCGGTCGAGTTCACGACCACGGACGAGACCTTGCCGTCGGCGAGCTGCTCGAGACCCTTCTGGGTGTCGATCTGCTGCGTGCCGGACTGCGCGATGACGCTCCAGCCGATGAAGATGCCGACCAGCGCGATGAGCACGTAGAGGTACGGGCCGCGGAAGATGCGCTTGAAGTTCATGTGATCCGGGCGCGATGGCCCGACACCTTTCTCTGCCGGAGTTGCGTGGTGGTCAGCATACGGCCGTCACTCTGTGGCGAGAATGGGTGTCCTCTGCGGGCGAACTGCACGCCCGCCCCCCGTCAGGAGTACACGTGCGGTGCGAGGACGCCGATGCCGCGTAGGTTCCGGTAGCGCTCGTCGTAGTCGAGGCCGTAGCCGACCACGAACGCGTCCGGGATCTCGAAGCCGGCGTACTTCACGTCGACCTCGACCTTGGCCGCCTCGGGCTTGCGGAGCAGCGCGACGATCTCGACGCTCGCGGCACCGCGGGACGCCAGGTTCTGCTTGAGCCACGACAGGGTCAGGCCGGAGTCGATGATGTCCTCGACGATGATGACGTCGCGGCCGTGCAGGTCGGTGTCGAGGTCCTTGAGGATCCGCACGACGCCCGACGACTTCGTGCCGGAGCCGTACGACGACACCGCCATCCAGTCCATCCGGGCCTGCATCTTGAGGTGCCGCGAGAAGTCCGCCATCACCATGACGGCGCCCTTCAGCACACCGACGAGCAGCGGGTCCTTGCCCGCGTAGTCGCGGTCGACCACCGCGGCGAGCTCGGCGAGCTTCGCGTCGATCTGCTCGGGGGTGAAGAGCACTTCGGACAGGTCTGCCTGGACGTCGGAGAGTTCCACCGGTCCAGGGTAACGGTCAGGACGCGGCGGTGAAGGCCACCCGCTCGCCCTCCCGCGTCGCCCGGACGCCCGGCAGGTCGATCGGTCCCTGCCCGCTCCAGTCCGTCACGAGCCGGCACACCTCGAGCGTCTGCACCCGGGAGAGCGTCACGCCGAACTCGCTCTCGACCGCGAGCCGGACGAGCCGCTGCCGGAGGGCCGGCGGGTTCGCGAGCAGCTCGGGCACGGACAGCGAGATGCCGGCCTCGGAGTGCTCGGCGAGGTCCTCGGCCATCTCCTCGGCGAAGTGGTCGAGGGCGGCGGCGTCCTCGCGGAGCTGCTCGGCCGTGCGCGCGAGGGCCTCGGGCACGCCAGGGCCGAGCTCACGCTCGAGGGTCGGCAGCAGGCTGCGCCGGACCCGCACCCGGGCGTACGCGGGGTCGTCGTTCTGCGGGTCGTCCCACGGCACGAGCCCCGCGGCGGCGCACGCCTGACGGGTCACGTGCCGCCGGAGCCCGAGCAGCGGGCGGCCGTAGGCCGGCCCCGCGGTCCGCCGCGCGAGCGGCGGCATGCCGGACAGTGCGTCCGGCCCGCTGCCGCGCAGCAGGCCCAGCAGCACCGTCTCGGCCTGGTCGTCGAGGGTGTGCCCGAAGAGCACGAGCGGTGACCCGGTGGCGGACGCGACGTCCGTGACGGCGGCGTGCCGTGCCTCCCGTGCGGCGCCCTCCGGACCGCCGTCCGGACCGACGGCCACCCGCCGGACGGTCACCGGGTCGAGTCCCAGTGCCGCGGCCTGCCGGGAGGCGCGGCTCGCCACCGCCTCGCTGCCCGCCTGGAGCGCGTGGTCGACCACGACCGCGCCGGCACGCAGGTCCTGCTTCGGCGCCTCGAACGCGGTGGCCGCGGCGAGCGCGAGCGAGTCCGGTCCGCCGCTCAGCGCGACCGTCACGAGGTCGCCCGACCGGACGACCCCGTCGGCCAGTGCCTGCGCGAGCAGCGTCCGCACCGCGAGGCGGGTCGCTGCGACGGCGGGGTCCAACCGGGGACGCGGAGAGATCACCCGGTAACGTTAGCCGCGCTTTCTTCCCGTACATGAGACCAGGAGCGCACCATGACCGCGTACGACGTCGTCGTCGAGATCCCCAAGGGCAGCCGCAACAAGTACGAGGTCGACCACGAGACCGGTCGCGTGTACCTCGACCGCGTGCTGTTCACCTCGTTCGTCTACCCGACCGACTACGGGTTCTTCGAGAAGACCCTGGCCGACGACGGCGACCCCGTGGACGCGCTGCTGCTGCTCGAGTACCCGACCTTCCCGGGTGTCGGCGTCAAGGTCCGACCGGTCGGCGTCTTCAAGATGAGCGACGAGGCCGGCAACGACGCGAAGGTCCTCGTGGTCCCCGCGAAGGACCCGCGCTGGCAGCACATCCAGGACATCACCGATGTCGACGAGCAGACCAAGAAGGAGATCGCCCACTTCTTCGAGCGCTACAAGGACCTCGAGCCGAACAAGTGGGTCAAGGCCGAGGGCTGGGGCGACGCCGCCGAGGCCGAGGCGATCGTGCAGGCCGGCCAGGCCGCGTACGTGCCCGCCGGTCACTGACGCACCGCGCACGCGAACGGCGCCCGCTCTCCGGTCGGAGGGCGGGCGCCGTTCTGCGTGTCCGTGGTCTCGGTGTCCGTGGCCCGGCTACATCGAGCCGCTCGGACGGGCCACGTAGGGCAGGAGCTGGCTCGGGGTCCAGATCGCCCGCTCGAGCACACCGCGGGTGGGGTTGGCGGCCTCGACCATCATCCCGCCACCGGTGTAGATCGAGTCGTGGTACGCCCCGCTGACCGAGCCGTTGGTCGAGTAGAACAGGATGTCGCCGGCCTGCCGCTGCGACAGCGGGACCAGGCGGCCGATCGACGCGAAGTGGTTGTACTGCCAGACGACGTTGTGGCCGCCCGTGGCGATGCCCTGGGAGTTGTAGGCCATCATCACCAGTCCCGAGCAGTCCCACTGGTTCGGGCCGGCGCCGCCGAAGACGTAGGCGTCGCCGATCTGCGCGCGGGCGTACGCGATGGCGCCGGCGGCCTTGCTCGCACTCGGCGAGGGAGCGGGTGCCGGGGCGGGAGCGGGCGCCGGTTTCGGAGCGGGGGCGGGCTTCGGAGCGGGCGCGGGGGCCGGAGCAGGGGCGGGCGCGGGCGCCGGGGCGCTCGGGCTCGACGGCTTCGAGGTCGGCGTGCTGGGTGTGCTCGTGGTCGGCGTGCTCGTGGCCGGTCGCGACGGGACGCTCGGCGACGACGGGTCGGTCCCGGTGCTCGTGCTGCCACCGCTCGGCTGTCCGCCGGCGCTCGGCGCGGTCGTCGTGGCGCCGCCACCATCCGCGTTGCCGTTGCTGTTGCCGTTGCTCGTGCTGCCCCCGCCGGCCCGGGCGGCGAGCTGCTGCTCGGCGCGGGCGGCCTGCTGCGCGTCCCAGTACGCCGTCTCGGTGGCGACGCTCGTGCCCTTGAGGAACGCGAGCTGCTCCAGCACCTCGGACTGCTTGGCCTGCTGCTGCTCGACCCGGCCGCTCGCCGCAGCCGCCAGGGCGTTCGCCTCGTCCAGCGCGCGTTCCGACTTCCGCGTCGCCTCGGCCAGGGCGGTGGTCGCGGCCTGCTGCTGCGCGGCGATCGACTCGACCGTGTTCTGGTCGGCCTGCGCCTGGGCGAGGACCCGGGCCGAGCGCTCGGACAGGTGCGAGACCGTGCCGACGCGGTAGAGCAGGTCCTTCGCGTCCGACGCGTCGACGAGCATCGAGGTCGAGAGGTCCCCGCCACCCGTGCGCGAGAGCTCGACGACGAGCCCCGCGACCTGCGCCGCCGACTCGTCCGCTCGTGCACCGGCGCGCTTCGCCTGCGCGGTCAGGTCGTCGAGGGTGTCCTTCGCGTCCTGCTGCTCGGACGCCGCCATCGCGTAGTCCTGGCCCGCCTGGAGCTCCGCCACCTGCGCCGAGTCTGCGGCGTCCTGCAGGGTCTGCAGTCGGGCGCTCAGCTCGTCGGCCGTCTGCTGGGCCTGGGCGGTGTCCGCCTTGGCCTCGCGCACGTCGTCCCAGCTCGGGGCCGACGGCGCGGCCTGCGCGGGACCGGCCAGCACGACCGACAGACCGATGCCGAGGACGGCGACGACCGCGGTGCACGCGGTGCGGTGGCGGGGGGAGGGCTTCATGTCGTGCTCAGGGCCTCTCGACGGCGCTGTTGCTCATACCGAGATCCCCCGCGCTGCCATGAAGGGGACCGGGTCGACGGCGGAGCCGTTCACCCGGGTCTCGAAGTGGAGGTGGCACCCCGTCGACCAACCGGTGGAGCCGATCTTCGCGATCTGCTGCCCGGCCTCGACGTGCTGCCCGACGGACACGAGGATGCCGCCGTCGACGATGTGCCCGTAGGCGGTGGAGATGCCGCCGCCGTTGTCGAGCACGACCTCGTTGCCGTAGCCGCCGCCGTTCGCCGCGAAGGTCACGGTGCCGGAGTGTGCCGCGTAGATCGGGGCGTAGCAGGCCGGCGCGAGGTCGACCCCGGCGTGCAGGGCGCGGTAGTGCGTGTACGGATCGACGCGGTAGCCGTAGGGGCTCGTCTGGTAGCCGCCGGCGGGACGGACCCACCCGGAGGAGTTCGGCGTGCCACCGCCGGAGCCGCCCTGGCTCGTGGCCGCTGCCTTCGCCGCCGCTGCCGCCTGCCGGGCCGCCGCGGCCTCGGCTGCTGCCCGCCGTGCCTTCTCGGCGGCGACGCCCTTGTCGTACGCCGCCTCGACGTTCTTCGCGTTCGTCGTGAGCAGGGTGAGCTGCGCTTCGAGGCGGGCCTTGTTGTCGGCCTCGGCGTCGACCGCGGTCTGGGCGCGGTCGGCGGCGTCCTGCGCGGCCTGCATCTTCGTCTGGGCGGCCTCGGCGAGGGCCCCGAGGGCCTCCTTCGCCTGTTCGGCACGGTCGGCGAGGCCCTGGGCGACCCCGCGGTCCTGCGAGGCCTGCGAGTAGATGCCGTCCGCCTGCTCGGACAGCTTCGACATCGCACCGAGCTCGTAGAGCAGGTCGCCGGACGCCGACGGGTGCGTGAGGATGTCGGTCGTCACGTCGTTCGCGCTCGCGCGACCGAGCTGTGCGGCGAGCTGACCCGCCTGCGCCTCCGACTGCTTCGCGGTGCGCTCGGCCTCGTCCGCCTGATCCTGCAGCGTCTGCTGCTCGAGGGTCGCGGCGTCGTACTTCGTCTGTGCGTCCTGGTACGCCTTGCCCGCCGCTGCGGCCGAGGCCTGGGCGGCGGACGCCTTCGACGCGAGGTCGTCGAGGAGCGCCTTGATCTCCGTCACCTTCGCCTGCTGCGCGTCCTTCGACGCCTTGGCCTGCTCGACGTCGGACCAGCTCGGGTACCCGGCGGCCGAGGCGGCGGTCACCGGACAGACGGCCGCGAGGGCCCCGGCGGTGAGCACGACGGCGACCGCGGCGGCGATCACGCGGCGGCGGGGGCGGAGGGAGGTGAGGGATTTCGACATCTGTCTCGTTTTCGTAACGGCACGGCGGGGCTCGCGCACGTGACGCTGTCAACAGACGCAACAGTAACAACAGCAGTCACACGGCGGACACCCCCGAGCGAGGGTGCCAGGACGCCCCGATGGTGGCACCGGGGACGTGCCGGTCCGGGACGGGACGGCGCGACACGCCGGAGATGCACACTCGGAGGCGTTCGATTTGCACACCTCGCAGGGCATCCGTATGCTTGTCCATCGGTAGCGCACGGCGCAGCTTGCGGCCCTATCGTTTAGTGGCCTAGGACACCGCCCTTTCACGGCGGCAGCACGGGTTCGAATCCCGTTGGGGTCACTCCACGTGAGTGAGCAAGCAACCGAGCAACACTGAAGCAGTAATCACAACACAACATGGCCCTGTAGCGCAGTTGGTTAGCGTGCCGCCCTGTCACGGCGGAGGTCGCGGGTTCAAGTCCCGTCAGGGTCGCCACGGCTGGATAGCTCAGTTGGTAGAGCGTTCGACTGAAAATCGAAAGGTCCACGGATCGATGCCGTGTCCAGCCACGGTGAAGAGCCCCTCACGAGAGTGAGGGGCTCTTTTGCGTTCCCGGGCGGTCCCCGGGGACGCAACCGGGCCTAGGCCTCGCGGGTCTTCGGGCTGCTGTCGTTCGTCTTCGCCGGGTCACGCTCGACGACCGACCCGAGGGCGTCGTCGATGCGGGACATCAGCTCCGCGGGGATCTGCACCCCGGCAGCGCCGGCGTTGTCGTGCACCTGCTCCGGACGCGAGGCACCGATGATCGCCGACGCCACGTTCTGGTTCTGCAGCACCCACGCGACCGCGAGCTGCGCCATCGACAGGCTGAGCTCGTCGGCGACGGGCTTGAGTTCCTGCACGGCCGTGAGCACCTCGTCGTTCATGAAGCGCTCGATCATCTTCGCGCCGCCCTTGTCGTCCGTGGCACGGGAACCCTCGGGCAGCGGCTGACCGGGCTGGTACTTGCCGGTCAGGACGCCCTGGGCGATCGGGGACCAGACGATCTGCGAGATGCCGAGCTCCTCCGAGGTGGGGACGACCTCGCCCTCGATGACCCGCCAGAGCGCCGAGTACTGCGGCTGGTTCGAGACGAGCTGGAAGCCCAACTCCTTCGCCAGGGCCGCACCCGCGCGGAGCTGGTCGGCGGTCCACTCCGAGACGCCGACGTACAGCACCTTGCCCTGTCGCACGACGTCGGCGAACGCCTGCATCGTCTCCTCGAGCGGGGTCTCGTGGTCGAAGCGGTGTGCCTGGTACAGGTCGACGTAGTCGGTCTGCAGGCGCTCGAGCGACCCGTCGATCGACTCGAGGATGTGCTTCCGGCTCAGCCCGGTGTCGTTGTGGCCCTTCGGACCGGTCGGACCGAAGACCTTCGTCGCGATCTCCAGCGACTGACGCCGCTCCCCCTTGAGAGCCTCGCCGAGGACGGTCTCGGCGCCGGTGTTCGCGTAGACGTCGGCGGTGTCGAACGTCGAGATGCCGACGTCGAGCGCGGCACGGACGCAGGCGATCGCCGCGTCGTTCTCGACCTGGGAGGCGTGGGTGAGCCAGTTGCCGTAGGTGATCTCGGACACCTTGAGGCCCGAGTTGCCGAGGTAGCGGTACTCCATGTGCGTGTCACTCCTGTCGTGGAGCGCGTCGGTGCGCCCCGCACGTGACGGTAGTCCGCGAAGTCCGAACCGCTTCCACCGTTCGCAGCGCAGCAGGTACGGTGAAGTATCAGTGGTCCGGGAGCAAGACGAAACCCCGGCGATGTGGCGTGAGCCAGGGATCGTTCCGGGGTCTTCGCCGGAAAGTCTACAGGGGAGGGGTCATCGAGGGAAGAAGCGGGTCCGAGGCGCGCGAGGACGTCCTGGTCGGGCTGCTGACGGAGGCGAGGCTGTCTTCCTACGTTCGCGCGACTCGGACACGGTCTGGGGCGCTGCGGCTGTACCAGTGGAACGGATGCGCCGCAGCGGGAGTGATGGAGTTGGTGGGCGCGGTCGAGGTCATCGGTCGGAACGCGTTGGACCGCGAGCTCACCTCGTGGGCGGATCGCAGGAACGCCGGTGACTGGATCGACGAGGCTCCGCTCGACCCCCGGGGCAAGCAGGACGTCGCCAAGGCTGCGGAGCGGGCTGCACGCGGCGGATCCCGTGACCGACACGACCGCCTCGTGGCCGAGCTGAGCTTCGGGTTCTGGCGGTACCTCGTCGGGTCGCGGTACCACGCATCACTCTGGGTCCCCGACCTGCACCGGGCGTTCCCGCACGGGCCGGTCGACCTCCGGACCCGACGGGCTGAGGTGGAACGACGGATGCACCGACTACACCTGACCCGGAACCGCGCCGCCCACCACGAACCGATCCACCAGCGCGACCTCCGCCGCGACCTCGACGCCGCGCTGGAGCTGCTCGGCTGGATCCACCCCGTCGCTGCGGAGTGGGCGGCCGACACGACGTCGCTCCGCGCCGTCCTCGACGCCCGACCCAGCGACTGAGGGGCAGGATCGCAGGGGCGCGGTGCACAGCGGCACCGCCGGGAGCAAGGGAGCATCCATGTCGGGACCGAGCGTGCTGTTCATCGGCGGCAGCGGCATCATCAGCGCCGCGTGCGTCCGCGAAGCCGTCGAGCAGGGGTTCGACGTCACCGTGCTCAACCGGGGCACGACCGACAAGCGGCCGATCCCGGAGAGCGTCACGCGCCTCCAGGCCGACGTGTCGGACCGCGCCGCGCTCGAGGCGGCGATCGGCGACCAGCGCTGGGACGTCGTCATCGACTTCGTGGCGTTCACGCCCGACCAGGTGCAGCGGGACGTCGAGGTGTTCACGGGGCGGACGAACCAGTACGTCTTCATCTCGTCGGCCTCGGCGTACCAGACGCCCGCGACGCACCTGCCGATCACCGAGTCGACGCCGCTGAAGAACCCGTTCTGGCAGTACTCCCGCGACAAGATCGCGTGCGAGGACCTGCTCACGAAGGCCTACCGGGAGGACGACTTCCCGATGACGATCATCCGTCCGTCCCACACCTACGACGAGACCCTCGTGCCGTTCTCCGGCGGGTGGACGGTGCTCGGTCGCATGCGCGCGGGGAAGCCGGTCGTGGTGACCGGCGACGGGAGCTCGCTGTGGACGATCACGCACGCGCGGGACTTCGCGGTCGGGTTCGTCGGGCTGCTCGACCGTGCCGAGGCGATCGGCGAGGCGTTCCACATCACGGGTGACGAGGCGCCGACCTGGAACCAGATCGCCCACGAGCTCGCGGCCGCCGCCGGCGTGGAGGACCTGCAGCTCGTGCACGTCCCCGCCGACGCGATCGACGCCCTCGACGCCGAGTGGGGTGCGAGCCTGCTCGGGGACAAGGCGAACACCTCGGTGTTCGACAACACGAAGGTGCAGACGCTCGTGCCGGAGTTCGCGCAGTCGACGTCGATCCGGCAGGGCGCGCGGGAGATCGTGGCGTGGTTCGACGCCGATCCGTCCCGCCAGGTGACGGACGAGCACCTCGACGGGCTGATGGACCAGCTCGTGGAGCGGTGGCAGGTGCGCTGACGGGGAGCGCAACGGACGGGAGGCGCGGTGCCGGCTGGCACCGCGCCTCCCGTCCGTCCTGTGGTCGCGCCTAGCGCGCGGCCAGCACCTCGCCGAGGGTCCCGATCGCGAGACGGACCTCGTCGTCGGTGACGACGAGCGGCGGCGCGAAGCGGATCGTCGAGCCGTGCGTGTCCTTGACGAGCACGCCGCGGTCGGCCAGGTCGTGCGCGATCTCCTTGCCGGTGCCGAGCGCGGGGTCGATGTCGATCCCCGCCCAGAGGCCGGCGACCCGGTGCGCCACGACGCCCCTGCCGACGAGCTCGTCGAGCAGCCCGCGCAGGAGCGGTTCGCCCTCGAGCGCGCGCTGCTGGAACGTGCCCTCGTCGAGCATCGCGACGACCTCGGCCCCGACGGCGGCGGCGAGCGGGTTGCCGCCGAAGGTCGAGCCGTGCTCGCCCGGGCGGAGGACGCCGAGCACCTCGCGCGAACCGACGACCGCGGACACCGGGACGATGCCACCGCCGAGGGCCTTGCCGAGCGTGATGAGGTCCGGCCGGACGCCGACGCGTTCGACCGCGAGGGTGTGCCCGGTGCGGCCGAGCCCGGACTGGATCTCGTCGGCGACGAACAGCGCGCCGAACTCGTCGCAGACCTCGCGGACGGCCGGCAGGTAGTCGGCGGGCGGGATGACGACCCCGCCCTCGCCCTGGATCGGCTCGAGCAGCACGGCGACGACGGTCTCGTCCATCGCCGCCCGGAGGGCCTCGGCGTCGCCGTACGGCACCGTGCGGAAGCCCGGCGTGTACGGGCCGAAGTCCTCGCGGGCCGAGGGGTCGTCCGAGAACGACACGATCGTCGTGGTGCGGCCGTGGAAGTTCCCCGACGCGACCACGATGGTGGCCTGCCCCGCCGGGACGCCCTTGACGCGGTAGCCCCACGCACGCGAGACCTTGATCGCGGACTCGACGGCCTCGGCACCGGTGTTCATCGGCAGCACGAGGTCGGTGCCGGTCAGCGCGGCGAGCGCCGACGCGAACGGGCCGAGCCGGTCGTTCACGAACGCGCGGCTCGTCAGGGTCACCCGGTCGAGCTGGGCGCGTGCGGCGTCGAGCAGGCGGGGGTTGCCGTGGCCGAAGTTCACCGCGGAGTACGCGGCGAGTCCGTCCAGGTAGCGCCTGCCGTCGACGTCCGTCACCCATGCCCCCTCACCGGACGCGATGACGACCGGCAGCGGGCTGTAGTTGTGGGCGAGGGAGCGGTCCTCGACGGCGAGGGCGGCTGCGGTGGCGCCACCGAGCGAGCTGGCGTCGCCGAGTGCGCCGGCGTCGCCGAACGCGCCGACACCCTGGTGGGTGCCGGCTCCGGTCGTGGTGCCCATGGCTACCGCGCGACCGAGGTGCCGGTGCCGACGGGGTGCAGGTCGAGCGTGCAGCACTTCACGCCGCCGCCGCCGAGCAGGAGCTCGGACAGGTCGACGCCGATCGGGTTGTAGCCCTTCTCGCGCAGCTGCTCGGCGAAGGTCGTCGCACGCGAGGCGATCACGACGTTGTAGCCGTCGGAGTACGAGTTGAGGCCGAGGATCGCGGCGTCCTCCTCGGTCGCGATGATCGCGTCCGGGAAGCGCTCGCGCAGGATCGCCAGCGAGGGCTCGTCGAACGCGCTCTCCAGGTAGGCGATGTTCGAACGGCCGGACGCGTCGGGCTCGGGGTCGAGCACGGCGATGGCGGTGTCGAGGTGGTAGAAGCTCGGGTTGATCAGCTTGAGGGTGACGACCTCGCGACCGTAGATGCGGGCGAGCTCCTCGTGCGAGGTGCTGTCGGAGCGGAACCCGGTGCCGGCGAAGATCGTGTCGCCGATGAGCAGGAAGTCGCCCTCGCCCTCGTTGGTCTCCTCGGGCTCGGCGACGGTGAGGCCGGCGCTGCGGAACCAGTCCATGTAGGCGGGACCCTCGGGCTGGCGCTCGGGGTACTGGAACTTCGCGCCGTACGCGACGCCGTCGAGCACGAAGCCGCCGTTGGCCGCGTAGACCATGTCCGGCAGACCCTCGATCGGCTCGATGTACGAGATGTCGAAGCCGAGCTGCTCGTAGACGTCGACGAGCGACTGCCACTGCTCGACGGCCTTCGACGTGTCGGTCGGCTCCTCGGGGTGCATCCACGGGTTGATCCGGTAGCTCACCGTGTAGTGCGTCGGCTTGCACATCAGGATCGTGCGCTTCGTGGCGACACGGGCCGGTGCTGCCTGCGGTTCGGTTGCGGTGTTCGACATCAGTTCCTCCTGGAAGGGACCGGGGCCCGAGCCTGCCAGGAACCACCACTCGTGAAGAGCTCCGGCGAGATGCAGGCTCACTCACCGCAGCGGACCAGGTCGACGCCGTTGCGATCCTCGCACGGATGGGCGCCCGCGTCGGGTCACGACTGGATCTCGGCTGGCACCCGTTCGGGTGACGCACGATTCATGCGTCGGACCCGGCTGCCTCGCAAGAAGCCCGCGTACGATGTTCGGCGATGGACACCCTCGACCACCGCATCCTGGACCAGCTCCGGGAGAACGCCCGCGCCGGGTACGGCGACATCGGGTCGGTGGTCGGACTCTCGGCCTCCGCCGTCAAGCGCCGCGTCGACCGGCTCGTCGCCGACGGCGTGATCCAGGGCTTCACGATCAAGGTCGACCCCGCCGTCGAGGACCGCGGCACCGAGGCCTGGGTCGAGCTGTACTGCCGCGGCACCGTCTCCCCCGACGAGCTCCGCACGCTGCTCGACACCGTGCCCGAGGTCGTCGACGCCGGCACGGTCACGGGCAGCGCCGACGCCGTCGTGCACATGCGGTCGCGGGACCTGTCGGCACTGGAGCTCGCGCTCGACCGGGTGCGCCTCGCACCGCAGGTGGACCACACGCGCAGCGCGATCGTCCTGTCGAAGCTCGTGAGCCGCGAGTCCGCCTGACGCGGCGCGCGTAGGGTCGCGGTCGTGGGACGCAGGAGGACGGCCGGGAGGCACGGCACGGCTCCCACGCGTCCGCCGGCGGCCCGACGTCTGGTCACCGCGGCGACCGGTGCCTACCTGGCGAACTGCCTCTGGGGCACCGCGGTCGCGGTCCGGGTGATCCGGACGAGGAAGCTCCGTGTCGTGCACCACGGCCTGTTCGTCGTCACCGCCGCCCTGACGGGTGCCGCCGCGACGACCCCGCTCTGGACGCGCGACCGGACCGCCCTGTTCCTGCTGCCCGCGCTCGTCCCCCTCGCGGTCGCTCCACGCACCGACCCCCGTGCCGGAGCACACTGGAAGGTCGCGGTCGCCGCGGCACCGTCCTACCTGGGGGCGCTGCTCGCACGCGGCCGGCGAGGAGGGTGATCCGTGGAGCTGTTCGAGGCGATCCGACGACGACGGACGACCAACGGGGCGTTCCTGCCCGACCCGGTGTCCGAGGAGCACCAGCGGCTCCTCGTGGAGCTCGCCGGGCGGGCACCGTCGCAGCTCAACAGCCAGCCGTGGCGGTTCGTCATCGTCGAGGAGCGCGACACGATCGACCGGATCGCGGACATCAGCGGACGATCGATGACCCGGACCATGGCCGAGGGGTCGTTCTTCAGCCGCTACCGGCCGTACTTCCGGTTCTCGCAGGCCGAGATGGACGAGCGGCGCGACGGCATGCTGTTCGACAAGCTCCCCGGACCGCTCAGGCCCTTCACGAAGCAGGTCTTCACCCGTCGCGGCCAGCTGCTCATGAACACGCTGCGCGTCCCGCAGACCCTCGGCGAGGAGAACCGGAAGCTCGTCGCCGGCTCGCCGCTCCTGCTCGGCGTGATGCTCGACCGCGACGAGTACCGGAAGGAGGCGCGCAACGCCTTCTACTCCGTCTTCAGCATGGGCGCGGCGATGGAGAACGTCTGGCTCGCGACGACCGAGCTCGGCCTCGGGATCCAGTTCGTGTCGTTCCCGATGGAGATCGAGGAGGCGTGGGCCGAGGTCGAGGACCTGCTGGCCGTCCCGCCGGAGCTCGAACTCATGGCCGTGTACCGGATCGGGTACCTGCCGCCGGAGCGCCGACGACCCGCCATCGACTGGGTGTCGAACGAACGGAAGCGCCCGTCGCAGTACGTGTTCCGCGGGACCTGCGCGACCCCGCAGACCGGGTGGGACGACGTGTCGGAGGCGGGCGAGCCCGCGGAGAGGAGTGACTCGTGACCGTGAGCCAGCCCGCCGGAGGTGCGCCCGGCTTCCCGTCCGTCGCCCCCGGCCTGCCGGGCCGCCCCTGGATCGAGCAGGCCTGGCGTGACGTCGTCTTCGTGCACTGGCGGGTCGACGCATCCGCCGTCGCGCCGCTGCTGCCGAAGGGCGTACGGCCGGACACGCTCGGGGCCGACGGCGTCGACGACGGGGTGACCACGTGGGTGGGCCTCATCGCGTTCTCGTTCGAGGACACCCGGTTCCCGCCCGTGTCCGTCGGCCGGGTCGGCGACTTCGTCGAGATCAACGTGCGTGTCTACACGGTCGACGACCGTGGACGGCACGGGGTCGTGTTCCTGTCGCTCGACGCGGGGAAGCTCGCGCCGACGGTCGGGGCGCGCGTCGCGACCGGGCTGCCCTACTGGTGGGCGGTCGCGCAGCGGCGTCGCGGAGCCGGGCGGATCGCCTACGCGATGCGGCGGCACGGCACCCGCCTGCGGTCGCGCGTCGAGGTCGCGATCGGCGACGAGGTCACGGCGCCGACCCCGCTCGAGACCTTCCTCACGGCACGGTGGGGCATGCACGTGCGACGGCTCGGCGCGACGCGCTTCTGGCCGAACGAGCACGAGCCGTGGCCGCTGCACCGGGCCACCGTCCGACGGCTGCAGGACGACCTGCTCGGTGCCGCCGGGCTGCCGTTCGGGCTGTCGGGGCTCGAGCCGGACTCGGTGCTGTACTCGCCGGGGGTGACGACGCGGTTCGGGATCGGGCGGTGACCATCACACGCGGGATGATCACAAGGAGAGGTATTTCGTATACGTAGCCTTTCGGGGACTTCCGTCCTCGTGAAAGGAACAGCATGAACCTCCGTCCCCTCGCCGTCGGATCCGCCGTGGTCCTCGCGAGCTGCCTCGCCGTCGGCGCCACGAGCGCGAGCGCGTTCGCGGCCCCCGGGCAGCACGCGCGTGCCGCCGCGTCGTCCGCGTCGACCGCCCGCGCCGGCATCACCGACGTCCAGCAGGCCCCGATGCGGGTCGGTGACCTGCAGTGGGTCGACGTGCGCGTCACGGTCGACGCACCCACGGTGGTGCGGCTCATCGATCCGTCGGGCGAGATCGACGATGCCAAGAGCGGTGACTCGCGGAAGCCGATCGTCTTCCAGGTGAAGCCGAACGGTCAGGACTCGGCGCACTACGCGGTGGACACCGGGCAGTCCTCGACGGAACGCGCCGTCGACGTGGACTTCAGCGGCCTCCCCCTGTCCGCGCCGCTCGACCTCAGCTCGGAGGGGCGCCTGACCGAGATCTCCCGTGCGGTGCAGCACGGTCAACTGATCCACGAGATGCGGTACGAAGCAGTGCCGGGTGCCGAGGTGACCGTCGTCGCGAACGGGCACTCGACGGCCGCGCGGGCATCGGACGACGGGGTCGCCACGGTGTCCGTCGAGTTCCGCGGGGGTGAGAACCAGGTGCGGGCCTCGCAGGTGCTCGGGGAGAAGCGATCGCTCGAGTCCGACGACCACTACACGTTCGGTGGCTCGGACGGGGGTACGGGCGGTGGCTCCGACGGCGGCTCTGGTGGCGGCTCCGGCAGCGGCGAGCAGGTCGACCCCGCGTCGCTGCGCCTCGACCAGCAGCAGGGCGCCGAGCTCACCCCGAAGGACGGCAAGGTCACCCTCTCCGGCCGCGCCTCCGGCGGGTGGATCACCGTCCGCGACCTCGACAACGGCTCCCAGACCACCACCGAGGTCCGAGACGGCCACTGGTCGATCGACGTCCCCGCCACCAAGCCCGGCGGGCGGATCGCGTCCATCGCCCTCTCCGGCACCGAACAGGGCGCACCCGTCGCCCGGACCACGCTCCGGTACGTCGTCCGCGACGACAGCCAGCAGCCCGGCGACGGCAACGAGATGCCGGCCACCGAGCTCTCTGTCGACCAGTCCGGCTCGGTGCAGCTCGACCGGGACGGTTTCGTCACGTACACGGGCACGGCACCTGGCGAGTCCGTGCTGGTCCTCGAGAACGGGAAGCGCGCCGGCGAGTTCGCCGTCAAGGACGGGCACTTCGCCGCGAAGATCTACCAGACGCCCGGCAAGTACAAGCTCACGTTCCTCGCCAAGGAAAAGCCACACGGCAGTCTGTGGAACCGGGTCACGACCACGGAGGTCACCGTCGAAGGGTGACCTGACCACCTCCGCGGGACCCCGCCGATCGCAGCGATCGGCGGGGTCCCGCCGTCCCGGCGCTGGGACGGCTCCCCCGCGCGTGAGTAACGTCCGTGACGTGACCGGAGCATCGCAGCAGCAGGACGTCCGTCGACGAGCCGGATGGCTCCCGCAGGACCAGTCGGGCCTCGAGGCGTGGCTCCGCGGTCGCCGGGACCGCCACCAGCACCGCGACCCCGACCGCGCGCTGCACCCCGCGGTGTCCGCCCTCCGGGACCTCGTCGAGGGCGACCCGGTCCTGCGGATGCACGCGCATCAGATGATCGAACAGGTCCCCACCGGTCGCGAGTACCAGGACCGGCACCTCGAGTCGTTCGACGAGCTGCTCGAACTCGTCGACGAGGTGATCACGTCCGCACCGGAGTACAGCGACGAGCAGATGGTGATGACCCCGCTCGACGGTGTGCTCGACTGGACGAAGGCCACCCCGGCCGGCTTCGCGTTCTACCGGGACCCCCGTGTGAACGACGCGCTCCGGGCGATCCTGCAGGGGTGGTGCGACTTCCTGTCGAGCGACAAGTCGCTCGGGGTGCTCGTCGACGCGCCGTCGGGCTGGCTGAGCGACGCAGCTCGTCGTGCGGTCGGCCTGGACCAGTTCGTGCACGACCCGGACGACGAGCACGGGGGCTTCGGCTCCTGGAACGACTTCTTCACCCGTCGCCTGCAGGACGGCGAGCGGCCCGTGGCCGCTCCGGACGACGACGCCGTGGTGGTCAGTCCCTGCGAGGCCACGCCGTACCGGATCGCGACCCGCGTGCACCGGCGCGACGCGTTCTGGGCGAAGGCCGAGCCGTACTCGGTCGAGGAACTGCTCGCCGGCGACGAGGCCACCGACCTGTTCGTGGACGGGACGGTGTGGCAGGCGTTCCTGAGCGCGCTCGAGTACCACCGCTGGCACAGCCCGGTGGGCGGGACGGTCCTCCGCGCCTGGGTCGAACCGGGGACCTACTACTCCGAGGCGTCGTCGCAGGGATCCGAGGCCGCCGAACCCCAGCTGTCCCAGGGGTACCTGGCGCACGTCGCGACACGGGCGATCGTGCTCGTCGACGCGGACGACCCGGGCATCGGCACCGTCGCGGTCGTGTTCATCGGGATGTCGGACGTGTCGTCCTGCGTGATCGGCGACGGCATCGAGCCGGGCGCCCGGGTCGGCAAGGGCGACGAGCTGGGGTACTTCCAGTTCGGCGGGTCCTCGGTGTGCGTGCTGTTCGGGCCGGACGTCGTGGAGTCGTTCTCGCTCGGAGCGCTGCCGCAGGCACCGGACGAGGAGCCGGTGCTGCTGCACGTGCGGTCGCACCTGGCGACGGCGAGGCGGGCGGCGGCCGACTGACGGTCGGCCTCCGGGCTCACTCCAGCGGGGCCCGTGCTGCCCGCTGTGCGTGGACGAGCGCGAGCACGGCGGCGAGGAGTGCGAACACGATGCCGCCGTCGACCCACATCGCCGCCCGCCAAGCGGGGAGCACCGGCTGCTGCAGGACGCCCAGCACGACGAGCACCGCACAAGCCGCGACGACGGCGAGGAACGCCGACGCCACGGTGGCGAGGTCGAACCGGGGAACCGTCCTGGCGAAGCGGGCGGTCTGCGAGAAACCGGCGATGATGCCGATCGACGTCCCCAACGGCAGTCCCACCACGAGGCTCGCCACCATCACCACCGCACCGATCGTCACCCCCACGACGATGCGACCGCGATGCAGGTCCCAGGACGCGCCCCTGGTCTGTTCCTCGTAGGCACGCCGGGCGACGACGAACAAGACGACCGCGCCCGACGCGCAGACCGCTCCCGTGACGATCCCGGCGACGAAGGCGAGACCGTCGCCGAAGGCCACCCCGACCACGACGCTCACCGCGGCCAGGACGAGCGCGAGCACCGGGATGTCCCAGACCTCTCGCCACCGCGTGGGCGTGCGCAGCACCCAGCCGGGCGGTGCCTCATCGACCGGGTCCTCGTCGCGCGTCTCCATCGCGCCATCATGCTCCCCGTGGTGCCGTGCCGGGGGACACCCGCTGAGTCGGCGGTGACCGCCGCCCGCGTACAACGGACAGCATGACGCGCGTGGCAGTGGTGACCGGTGGTTCGGCTGGACTGGGACGGGCGACCGTCCGCGAGTTGGCCGCGCGGGGGTGGGACGTCGCCGTGCTCGCGCGCGGTGAGGACGGGGTCACGGCCGCCGTCGCGGAGGTCGAGGCTGCCGGACGTCGCGGGCTCGCGCTGGTCGCGGACGTCGCCGACCGTCAGGCCGTCGAGGCCGCTGCCGACCGCGCCGAGCAGGAACTCGGCCCGATCGACCTGTGGGTCAACTGCGTGATGGTCGGGGTCTTCGGACGGTTCCTCGACACCGAGGCCGACGACTTCGAGCGGGCCCTCGACGTGAACTTCCTCGGCTTCGTGCACGGCACCCGCGCGGCACTGTCGCGCATGGTCCCCCGCGACCGCGGTCACGTCATCCAGGTCGGGTCGGCACTGGGCTTCCGCGGCATCCCGCTGCAGTCCGCCTACTGCAGCTCGAAGCACGCCATCGTGGGCTTCACCGAGTCGGTCGTGTCGGAGCTCTCCGCGCAGGGCAGCAAGGTCGCCGTGAGCCGGGTGGACATGCCCGCACTCAACACGGTCCAGTTCAACTGGGTGAAGTCGCTGCTGCCGCACCACCCGCAGCCGGTCGCCCCGATCTACCAGCCCGAGGTCGGCGCACGCGCGATCGCCACCACCGCCGAGCGGCCCCGTCGCCGCACCTGGGTCGGCGAGTCGACCGTCTACACGATCCTCGGCAACCGGATCAGCGGTCGCTTCGCCGACTGGTACGCCGCGAAGACCCTGGTCAGCGGGCAGCAGGCCGAGCAGAAGGACGGCGAGTCCCTGCCGACCAACCTCTACGAGCCGGTGGCGGGCGATCACGGCGCGCACGGTGTCTTCGACGACTCGGCGCACGCGTGGTCACCGCAGACCTGGTGGGTGGAGCACCGCCGACTCGGCAACGGCATAATCGGCGCTGCACTCGGTGCCGCCGGAGCGCTCGCGATCGCCGCGGGGAAGCGCCGATGAGCCGCCGCAGCCGCCGGGCACGCACCGAGCGTGCGCGCTGGGTCGAGGGACTCCGCGCGGGCATCGGGATCGCTCACCTGATCGCGTCGCGCGGTTCGACGGGGCGGGTCGCCGTCTTCGGTCGGGTCCTCGGCGTGCGGCAGCTCGCCCAGGCGGCACTGCTCGTCCGCGCGGGCTCCCCCGAGGCGCACGTGCTCAGCGCTGCCGTGGACGCCACGCACGGCGTCTCGATGGTGCCGCTCATCGCGCTCGACCGGCAGACCCGCGGGTTCGCCGTCCGGCAGCTCGTGGTCGCGATCGTCCTGACGGCGCTCGAGGTCGGGCTCGTCGGCACGGGACGGCGTCGCCCCGGCCGACGGTGACACACGGTCGCCGCGGCCGGCGGACAGCCGGCCGCGGCCCGACCCCTACTCGACCTCGGTGACCGGTCCCTCGTCCTCGACACCGGTCTCGTCCATGCGGTCCCGCAGGTGGTCGGCCATGGCCCCGGCACCCTCGTCGCCGTGGTCGTGCTCGACCTGTTCCACCAGGCCGGAGAGCTTCTCCTCGTTGGTGGCCTCGGTGGCACCGTCCATCACGGGGGCGGTCTGGACCTCGTCGTCGTTTGCTCGTGCGTTCATGCCCCGGACGGTACGCCGCTCACCGCGGCGACCGCTCAGAGCCGCAGCCGGCTGAACGCCGTCGAGACGTCGCCGTGCCGGTGCGCCGCGACGGACACGGTCTGCTCCCGCAGGAAGTGCAGCATCTCGACCAGGCCGGACTCGACCACCGGGTCGTCGTGGATCGTCGTGTCCGTCCCGGCTCCGAGCGCCGCCTCGAGCGCACGCGGGTCGCCGCCGAGCAGCCGCACACGGGAGCCGGGGCCGCCGAACGCCGTGTGGCGTCGACGCTCGACACCCTGGGCGAGGACGAGGTCGAGCGGGTCCACGTCCTGTTCCGCACCGTCCGACCAGTCGTCCTGCAGCAGGGTGCCGGACGCGGCACGAGCCAGGAACGCTGCGTCGTCCTCGACCAGCTGGTCGACGACGTGGAGCGGGGACCGCGCCGCGGAGAACAGCGGCAGCAGCTCGGCCGGCAGCGGACGGGCGGTGCTGAGGAGCACGTGCGCCCGTGCCGCGGTCGCCGCGACGAGCACGCGGACGAGGTCGCCGGCACCGACGCCCGTCGACTGACGGACGACCACGGACTGCGGTCGGAACCGGATGACGTTCCGCTCGACGACGAGGTCGGCCGTGTCCCGTGAGCGACCGTAGAGGGCCGCACGCGCTGCCGCGTCGCTCTCGGCACCCGCACGGACCCGGTCGAACTCCTCGAACGACAGCCCGGCGCGCGCGGCTTCGATGACCGCCGTCACGCGGTTCCCGAGTCCCTGCAGCTGGATGCTGCGCTGGGCGGTGCGCGCCGTCGGCCGCCAGCGGTCCGCACCGAGCACGGCGAGCGGACCACCGCGGTGCACGGTGGGTCCGACCGCGGTCCGCCGCCACCCGCCGACCGGCTGTCGCCCGGGTCGGGCGCCGGTGGTCGGGCGGTTGACGACGAGCAAGCCGGCCCGGGTGCGGTCCGACCAGGTGGCGACCTCGTCCGGGTCGAGCGTGTGCAGGGCCGCGACGGAGCCGCCGTCGACGGCTTCTTGCAGGGCGAGCGCGTCCTCGAGCGTGTCGACGCGGACGACGTCCAGCACGGGAGCGGGGACGGCGGCCCGGGAGTGGTCGGCAGTGGGACGCACGCCCTCCCGGACGCCCGGGGACCACAGTCGCCCAGAGTCGTCGAGGGCGGCGGGTTCGACGAGCCACGACTCCCCCGGCCGCAGCTCGGTCAACGCCGTGCGGACCGGACCGGACGGCTCGGCGACGAGCGGCCCGACCTGCGCGGAGGGGTCCGTGGGCCACGCCGTGCGCAACCCACGGACCGCATCGGCGAGCTGGTCGCGGAAGTGGTCGCTCTCGCCGACGGACCCGACGAGCACGAGCAACGACACGGCGGCCGCCGACTGCCCGGCACGGTCGAACGCCGACGCCACGACGTCGCGCGCCGCCTGGTCGAGGTCGGCCGACGGGGTCACCACCGCCGTCACGACCCCGGTCAGCTCGGCGACGAGGGGCAGGTCGGCCCGCCACCACCGGTAGGACCGCGCCGTCTCCGGTGCCCCGGTGAGCACGACCCGGTCGACGGCGGGGTGAGCGATGAGGTCCCGTGCGAGGTCGCTGCCGTCGAGGTCGACGAGCTGGAGCAGGGAGTGGGGCACCCCGGCGTCCCAGAGCACCTCGGCGAACACGGCACCGGCCCGGCGCGCGGCGGTCGCGGGCTGCAGCACCACACCGCTCCCGGCGGCGAGTGCCGTCAGGACGCCGTCGGCGGCGTCGACGAGCGGGGCGCTCCACGACGGCACGACCACGGTGAGTCGCGGTGGTGCCGGCTGCGCACCCGTGACGTCGACCAGGTGCCGGGTGCGGTCGGCGGCGTGCACGGCCGCGTCGACGGCGCGGCTGACCTCGCCGTCGGCCTCGGCCAGGGTGAACCCGAGCTCGGAGACGACCACCTCGACCAGGTCGGCACGGTGGCGCTCGACGGCGTGGGCGATCAGGTCGAAGAGCTCCGCCCGGTCCTCCGGTTCCTGCCGGCCCCAGTTCGCCCCGGCCGAGGCCGTGCGGGCGATCATCCGCTCGAGCCGCCCGCGGTCGGTGGTGCGCGCGGCGCGGATGGTGGCGGCACCGCGCTGGGACCCCGGCACGCGGGCGAGGACCTCGGCCGCCCACTCGCGGTTCCCCGGTGCCGAGGGATCGGTGTCGGGCGTGCTGCCGGACCGGTCGAGCAGCACCGGGTCGCCGGGGGGCCGGCGACGGTCCTGGGTGCGACGGGAGGTCGGTGCCGGACGGACGAGTGCGGCGACGGCATCGACGTGCGCGGCCAGCCCGCGGTCGTCAGCGGCTGCGTCGTCACCGTCGGACGTGCTGGCGACGCCGTCCGCGACCTCGCGCAGGCGCCGGGCGAGGAACGGCACGGCAGCGTCGTACTCGTCCGGGCGGACGAGGGGGACGCGGACGACGACCCGGCCGAAGGAACCGCGGATGGCGTCCGCGAGGCGGGTCGTGCCGAGGAGGACCTCGGGTTCCACCGCGTCGAGCACGCCGCGTCGTTCGGCGAGGACGGACGCGGCTGCCAGCGCGAACGGGTCGGAGGTGGCGACCCCGACGTGCACGGCGTCGGTGCGCTCGCGGTCGATCGCCCGGTCGAGCAGTCGCAGGAACGCGGTGTCCGTCGCCAGGCGGTCGGCGGTGACCGCGAGCGGGCGGCTCTGCAGGACGGCGTCCACCCGTTCGGTCGCGAGGAGCGTGCCCGTGCCGAGGCGGACCCGGACGGGCGCTCCCCCGGCGGCACGGCGGTCCTGCGCACGGGCTGTCACCTCGTCGAGCGCGTCGAGCGACTCGGGCAGCTCGGCCGGCAGGGTCACGCCGAGGGTCACCCCGGCGGTGCCGTCGAGCCGGAGCAGGGCGCAGAGCACCCCGACGGTCCGCTCGAGGTCGTCCGCCCGTCCGCTCTGCAGCGTGACCACCGGCGGGGTCGGACGACCCGCGGCGGTGCGCACGAGCGGTGCGAGGTGCTCGACGGCGTCGGCGACGGCCGCGTCGAGGTCCCACGGCGAGGTCGACGGCAGCACCGCGTCGAGGTCGACCGAGACGGCGCCGACGTCCTGCTGCACGAGTTCGGTGATCGCCGCGAGCCGCCGGTCGCGCCCGGCGGGTCCGAGGACGGCCGGGCCGAGCAGGTCGACGTCGACCCGGGTGTCGGGTCCGCCCACCCGCGCCAGGGCCGCCGGGGTCCTGGCGACGGTCGCGTCGACGACGAGGTGTCCGGCGAGTCGACGGAGGACGCGGCGCGCCGAGGGCACGACGGCCCACGGCGCCATCGTCGCGAAGCCGCCGCCGACGGTCACCGCCCCACGGAGCCACCACGCGAGGTCCTCCGGCACCGAGCGGCTCGCCCGTTCGAGGTTCCGCGCGACGACCCGCGGGTCCTCCGGCCGGACGACGACGTCGACGAACTCCCGCGCGAAGTCGCGCCCGCGCGGGTCGGCGAGCAGCTCGGCCAGGCGGGCAGCAGCGGGGTCCGTCCGGACACCGCGGCCGGCGTCGATCCACCCCTGAGCCCGTGCCACCACGTCGTCGGTGCAGTCACGGAGGTGCGGGGAGGGCATGGAGCGATCGTATTCCGGCCCCCCGACGTGACCTCTGAGTACGCCGGGTGCCGACTCGGAGCGAGCCGGACGGATCGAGCGTGTGCTCGGGACGTCCGCTGCTGGCTACGCTGGCGGTCATGGCGGACGACGGTGGCGCAGGGCACGACTGGGCGACGTGGGACGCGTTCCACGACGTCTGGCGGCGACTCGACCGCGCGCTCGACCACGCGGTGCAGGAGGGAGCCGGGATCTCGATCCCCGAGTTCGAGATCCTCATCGGTCTCCAGCGCGCTCCGGACCGCCGACTCCGGGTACGTGACGTCGCCGCCGGCATCGGCTGGGAGAAGTCCCGGGTCAGCCACCAGGTCACCCGGATGGTCGGTCGCGGCCTCGTCGAGCGGGCCGACTGCCCGACCGACGGTCGGGGCAGCTGGGTCACGATGACGACCGAGGGCCGCCGTGCGGTGCTGGCCGGCATCCGCGCGCACACCGCGGCGCTCGAGCAGCTGTTCTGGAGGCCCGTGGGGACCGACGCGGACACCCTGCGGTCCGTCTCCCACCGCCTCCTCGACGCACTCGGCCCCGTGGACCCAGAGGACTGACCGGGACCCGGCAGTCCAGCCCGTCATCGCCCGGAGGGCGAGGACGCGACGTCGGCGAGCACCCGCGCCACCGCCGCGGCGACGGTGTCCGCCCGCTCGTGGTCGTCGGCGGTGAGCGTCACCACCGCGTCGGCCAGGGGATCGAGGACCACGAGCTGCCCGTACGCGCCGTGCAGCCGCCAGAGCCGTCCGGGCCCGCCCCACCCGGCGAGGGCGTAGCGGTCGTAGGCGGGCGAGGACCCGGCCGTCACCCAGTCGCCGTGCATCGCGTCCACGATCGCCGCGGGCACGAGCGGTCGCCCGTCGAGGGTCCCCCGGTCGCGGAGGAGTCGACCGATGCGCGCGACCTCGGCGGTCCGGAGCCACAACCCCCCACCGGCGACGACGTGACCGAGCGGATCGCGGTCCCACACGACGTCGGCGATGCCGAGCGGGGTGAACAGGCGGTCCTGCACGAAGGCGCCGACGTCCCCGACCCGCTCGGCGAGTGCCCGGACGGCGGTGTACGTGCTGGCGTTCGCGTACTGGAACCGGCGACCCGGGGTGGGACGTCCGAGGAACTCCCGCGCCAGGTCGGGCCAGTCCGTCGCCTGGGTCGGTGACCACGGCATGTCGATGCCGCTCGTCATGGTGAGGAGGTGCCGGAGGGTCACGTCCTGCACGCCCGGACCGAGTCGCACGTCGGGCAGCAGTGCGCCGACGGGCTGGTCGAGCGCGACGACACCGTCCCCGACGGCGACCCCGACGGCCAGGACGGCCACGCCCTTCGCCACCGAGTGGACGTCGCGGCGGACGTCGGCGCTCCACTGGTGCTCGGCGGTGTCGTCCCCGACGAGGACGTGCAGGCCGTGCGCCCGGAAGCCGGTGCGCTCGACCTCGGCGACGACGGCGTCGCGGACGAGTTCGGCGGTGTTCACAGCACCATCATCGCGGCCGGACCCCTCAACCCTGGCGGAGGATCGAGACGAGGACGAGGGCCCCGACGACGATGTTGAACGCGGTGAAGACGAAGCCGAGGACGATCGCCCACAGAGCGAGTGCACGACCGCCCTCCCCCGTCCTGTCGATGTCGCGCAGGGCCAGGAACCCGACGATCGACCCGACGAAGGCGACGAAGAAGACGAGGACGAAGGCGACGACGGCGAGTGTGTTGACCCTCGGGGTCACGTCCTGGGGTGCGGTCACCACTCCATCCTGTCGTCGAGGCGCTGGGAGGCGGGGTCGGGGTACGGCGGAAGGCGCCGTCCCCGGGTTCGGGGGCGGCGCCTTCGCGTCGTGGTGCTGCGGTGGTGTCCCGCTGGTGGTGCTGGGTGTTACTTGATCTGGGCGGT
>NZ_JAUCML010000007.1:0-194407 GCF_030362955.1 Curtobacterium citri | reverse complement strand
ACCGCCCAGATCAAGTAACACCCAGCACCACCAGCGGGACACCACCGCAGCACCACGACGCGAAGGCGCCGCCCCCGGACCCGGGGACGGCGCCTTCCGCCGTCCCGCCCCGCGGGCGCCGGACGACCCGTGGTCAGCGCCGCCGCCACCACCGACGCGGTCGGGCAGCGGCCTCCGCCGCCGCACGCTCCGCGGCGGCCTGCTCGTCGGCGGCGCGCCGGGCGCCGCGACGCTCGCGCCACCGCTCGACCTCGGCGTCGACGTCGCGCATCGGGGTCACCACGGGCGGCCCACCGAGCAGCTGCCGTCGGGCCTCCTTGACTCGCGCGTTGAAGTCGACGAGGACCGCGCGGACGTCGTCCTCGACGGCGAGCGCGTCGAGGTGGTCGTCGAGCTCGGCGTCCTCGGTCCGCAGGGCCAGGGCGGGCGGGGCGATGCCGCGGATGTCCTCGCGCTCGATCTTCGCCTTGATCCACCAGTCGGGGTCGTGGCGTCCGTCGTTCCCGGGCAGGGGCTTGCCGTGGTACGGGTTCCCCTCGAAGAGCCCGCGGCGCTCGGCTTCCTCGATCCGGGCGCGGGCGTGCTGCTCGACGTCCTGCAGCCGCAGGAGACGGCGTTCCTCGCGGACCTCGTCCGGGTCGAGGGAGCCGCGCTCGATCTCGCTGTCCACCAGCTGCTGGTACCGGTACCGGGCGGCTCGTCGCAGCCGGTCCATGCGTGCGTCGACGTCGTTCATCGCCCGTCCATCATGCCCCCGACCGCCGACGGACGGTCGGGGACGGTCCGCTCAGCCGTTCGACGCGGGATCGGAACATCCGAGGGTGACGAGGTCCACCGTCGAGTGCATGGCATCGCTCCCGCTGTGGGCGCTCGTCCTGATCTTCGTGGCCGGCGCCGCGGTGATCTGGGTCGCGGGCATCCAGCTCTCCAAGACCACCGACGTCCTCGACGACCGCCTGCACCTCGGCAGTGCGCTGGGCGGGCTGATCGTGCTGGCGGTCGCCACGAACCTGCCCGAGATCGCGATCACGGTCAGCGCGGGCCTGTCCGGCAACATCGAGGTGGCCGCGGGCAACATCCTCGGCGGCATCGCGCTGCAGACCGTGGTGATCGCGATCCTCGACGCGTTCGGCAAGCGGGGGAAGGGCGTCAAGCCGATCACCTGGCGCGCCGCGTCGCTGACCCTGGTGCTCGAGGCGATCGTCGTCGTGGCCGTGCTCGCCGTGGTCGTCGCGGGCAGCCAGCTGCCGCCGGACCTCGTCGTCGCTCGGCTCACCCCCGACGTCGTCCTCATCGCGGCGATCTGGGTCGTCGGACTCCTGCTCGTGCAGCGCGCCGGCAAGGGACTGCCGTGGCACCAGGACGGCCGGGCGCCCGACGCGTCCCCGCACGCGTCGGGCCACCGCACGCGGAAGCAGGAGCAGCCGCGGATGAGCACGCGGAAGGCCGCGGTCGTCTTCTCGCTGTCGGCCCTCGCGACGCTGGTGGCGGGCGTCGTGCTCGAGCGCGCCGGCGACGCCGCGTCCGAGCAGATCGGCCTGTCCGGGGTGCTCTTCGGCGCCACCGTGCTCGCGCTCGCGACGAGCCTGCCCGAGATCTCCACCGGCATCCAGGCGGTGCGGCAGGGCGACGACAACCTGGCGGTGTCGGACATCTTCGGCGGGAACGCGTTCCTGCCCGTGCTCTTCCTCGTCGCGACGGTGCTCTCGGGCAAGGCCGTCCTGCCCCAGGCGAACGCCAGCGACGTGTACCTCACCGCGCTGGCGGCCCTCCTGACGATCGTCTACGCGGTCGGCCTGGTCTTCCGGCCGCAGCGTCGGATCCTCGGGATGGGCGTCGACTCGTTCGTCGTGGTGGTGCTGTACCTGCTCGGCGTCGCCGGCCTCGTGGCCATCACCCTCGGCTGACCGCAGTCGACCCGCCCGGGGTCAGGCCTCCTCGGCGACCTCCTCGATCGTGAGGGCCGCCTGGATCAGGGCGAGGTGCGACAGCCCCTGCGGCAGGTTGCCCATGAAGTCGCCGTCCTCGCTGATCATCTCGCTGAACAGGCCCACGTCGTTCGCCTGCCCGACCATGTCGTCCATGAGCGCCCGGGCGTCGTCGACGCGGCCCGTGCAGGCCATCGCGGCCGCCAGCCAGAAGGAGCACGCGACGAAGGGCGACTCCTCGGCGTCCATGCCGGTGTAGCGGTAGACGAGCGGTCCGCGCTGCAACTGCTCCTCGACCGCGCGGATGGTGGACGCCATGCGGGGTCCGCGGTCGAACGCCGACATCGCGTGGATCAGGATCGAGGTGTCGAGTGCCGTCGATCCCGGGTACATCACGTAGTGGCCGAGGTCCTCGTCCCAGCCGTGCTCGCCGACCCACTGCTCGATGAGCTCGCGGTTCTCGATCCACTTCTCGCGGGGACCGTCGATCATGCCGGCGTCGTGCAGCTCCACCGCGGCGTCGAGCGCCTGCCAGCAGCCGATCTTGCTCGACGTGTAGTGCTGCGTGTCCTCGAGCTCCCACATGCCGGAGTCGGGCTCCTCCCACCGGTGGCAGGCGTCGTCGGCGAGGCGCTCGAGCACCCCGGCCGTCTGCCGGTCGAGCACGTTCCCCGCCTTCACGTACTGCCGGAGGATCTCGAAGACGTCCCCCCACACCCCGAGCTGCAGCTGGTCGCCGGCACGGTTGCCGATCGTGACCGGCCCGATGCCGTTCCACCCGGGGACGTCGCGTTCCTCGACCCCGTCGGTCTTCTTGCCGTCGAGCTCGTAGAAGATCGGCATGGTCTCGTCGTGCTCGGCGATGGTGCGCATCACCCACGAGACCGCCGCGTGCGTCTCCTCGCGCAGGCCGAAGCGGGTCAGCGCGTGCACCGTGTACGACAGGTCGCGGACCCAGGCGAACCGGTAGTCCCAGTTCTTGCCGCCCGTGCGGTCCTCGGGCAGGCTCGTGGTCGGCGCGGCCGCGATCGCTCCGGTGGGCGAGTAGATGAGCAGCTTCAGGGCCAGGGCACTGCGCTGCACGGCGTCCGACCAGGGGCCGTCGTAGGAGAACTCCTCGGACCACGTCGACCAGTTCGCGATCGTGCGGTCCACGGCGTCGAGGGTGCGCTCGGGCTCGGGCAGGAAGATCGGTTCGTCGTGCGTGCCGACGATGGTGAGGATCGACTTCGACCCCTCGGTGGCGGTGAAGCGCCCGGAGAACCGGGGCCCGTCGTCGTGCACCGGGTCGAACCCGTGCTCGACGATGGCGATCGTGACGCCGTCGATGCCGATCACGGTGCCGTTGGCCGTGTCGAGGCGCTTCGGCTCGGCCGTGTTCAGCAGGGTCCCGGGGACGACCGCCCACTCCATCTCGACCGAGCCGCTGACGCCCTGCACGCAGCGGGCGACCTCGGCCCACGGCAGCCGACCGGCGACGCCCGTCACCATGGCGTCGGTGACGGTGCAGGACCCGGACCCGGTGGTCCAGGTCGAGACGAGGACGTTCGTACCGGGCAGGTACTCGCGCTCGACCGTGGCCTCGCCCGTCGGCCGGAGCGCGATGTGCCCGCCGTGCTCCGGGTCGAGGATGCTGGCGAACACCGGCGGCGAGTCCATCGACGGGATCGGCAGCCAGTCGATCCGTCCGTCCCTCGCCACGAGCGCCACGGTGCGACCGTCGCCGATCGCGCCGTAGGAGCGCAGGGGCACGTAGCCGTCGGTGCGTTCCTCGTTGTCGTTCGCGTCGGGGGTGTCGCGTGTCCGCTCGGTCATGGTGCCAGCCTGCCCGGTGGACCGGCCCGGCCATCAGCCGGACGTACCCCGCTGTGGACGGGCGAGGTGCGCCTCCCGGCTGTGCAGGAACGCTCCGCCGGACCGCGACACGCCCGGCCGACTTGTGCAGCCCGGGCGTGTCGCACTACTGTCGGTCCTCCTGCCCGACGGGCGGGACCGCCCGCCCCGGGCACCCGTGGAAGGACCGCGATGCACGCCGCACAGCACAGCAGCCGCACCGAGCGACAGCTCGGTGCGCTCGTCGTGCTGTCCGCAGTGCAGTACGCGAACCAGTCCCTCCGCGAACCCGCGTAGGCACGCGCCGTCCCCGACGTCCCGTGCCCACCCGGCCCGGGGCGTCCCTCCCGTCGTTCCCCTCGTGTCCGTGCAGCCGCACCGACCGGAGGACACGGGTCCCGTCCGCCCCGGACCGTCACCGACGACCACCGGTCGTCACGACGACCACCGGTCGTCACCACGACGACCACCGGTCGTCACCACGACGGCCGACCGGCCGTCGTGGCACCGTCACGACGAAGGACGAGACCGTGAAGAAGATCAACGACAAGCTCCTGAGCTGGGCATCCCTGCTCGAGGAGAACACCGAGCAGCAGGCGCGGACGACGGCACGGATGCCGTTCGTGTTCCCGCACCTCGCGCTCATGCCCGACGCCCACCTCGGGCTCGGTGCGACCGTGGGGTCGGTCATCCCGACCCTCGGCGCGGTCATGCCGGCGGCCGTCGGCGTGGACATCGGCTGCGGCATGATCGCGGTCCGGACGCAGTTCTCGGCCGCCGACCTGCCGACGGACCTGCAGCCCCTGCGCGAGCAGATCGAGCGGGCGGTCCCGCTGTCGGCCGGCGCGTCGAACCGGAAGGTCGTCGCGACGGCGGCGCCGCGGATCGCGGAGCTCGAGACCTTGGCCGAGGCCGCCGGGTTCGACCCCGCCGGCGCCCACGGCGGCTGGCGGGGCCAGCTCGGCACGCTCGGGTCCGGCAACCACTTCATCGAGGTCTCCCTCGACGAGGAGGACCGGGTCTGGCTCTTCCTGCACTCCGGGTCACGGGGCGTCGGCAACAAGATCGCGCAGCGGCACATCGCGGTCGCGAAGCGGCTGATGCAGCGCTGGTGGATCGAGCTCGCCGACCCCGACCTGGCCTACCTCGTCGAGGGCACGCCCGAGTTCGACCGGTACATCGCCGAGCTCCGGTGGGCGCAGCACTTCGCCCTGCTCAACCGGGAGGAGATGATGGACCGCGTCGTCCGGCAGCTGTCCGAGGTGCTCGGGACCGCCGTCGACGAGCAGGAGCGGATCAACTGCCACCACAACTTCACCCAGCGCGAGACGCACTGGGGGAAGAGCGTCTGGGTGTCCCGGAAGGGAGCCATCCAGGCCGCCGCAGGGCAGCCGGGGCTCATCCCGGGCTCGATGGGCACGGCGTCGTACGTCGTCGAGGGCCTCGGGAACAAGCCGTCGCTCGAGTCGTCGCCGCACGGCGCCGGTCGGCTCTACTCGCGGTCGGCGGCGCGGCGGACCTTCACGCACGACGAGCTCCGCGCGGCGATGGTCGGCATCGAGTACCGGGACACCGACGCGTTCCTCGACGAGATCCCGGCGGCGTACAAGCCGATCGACCAGGTGATGGCCGACGCGACGGACCTGGTGCGGGTCCGGCACACGCTGCGGCAGGTCGTCAACGTCAAGGGCGACTGACCGCCGGACGGGAGGCGCGGTGCGGGCCCGCACCGCGCCTCCCGTCCGCCGTACGCCACGCCGGGGCCCGCACGCTGCGGACACCGCTCCACGCGTCGGGCACGCTCGAAGGGTGAGCGACCAGGCGGAACGAGCAGCACGCGAGACCGGACGACAGGCGAGGCGCGTCGCCGACAGCAGGTGGTTCGAGGCGACGGCCCGCGCCGGGTACGTCGGCAGCGGCATCGTCCACCTGCTCATCGGCTACCTCGTCGTGCTGCTCGGCCTCGGCGACGCGTCGTCCGGCAGCGAGACCGACCAGTCGGGCGCGCTCCAGCAGCTCGCCGCGGTGCCCGGGGGCATCGTCCTGCTCTGGGTCGTCGCCGTGGGCACCGCGGCGCTGACCCTGCGACTCCTGCTCGAGGCGGTCGTCGGCGGCCGGTCGGACAGCGCTCGCGGGTGGGCCGCCCGGGGCAAGGACGTCGGCAAGGCGGTCGCCTACGGCGCGGTGTCGTACTCGGCGGCGTCCTTCGCGCTCGGCGCCGGTCGGAGCTCCAGCGGGTCGAGCCGCAGCGCCGCGGCGCAGGCCCTCGCCACGCCGGGCGGGGTGTTCCTGCTGCTCGCCGTCGCCGCCGTGGCGATCGGGATCGGCGTCGGGCTCGTCGTGATCGGCTGCCGCCGGTCCTTCCGGAAGCACATCGTGCGGCCACCGCACCACCTCGACCGACCGGTCACGGTGCTCGCGGTGGTCGGGTACGTCGGCAAGGGCTTCGCGGTGGCCGTCGTCGGCGTGCTCGTCGCCGTCGCCGCGCTCCGCAACGACCCGGAGCAGGCCACCGGGCTGGACGCCGCGTTCGACGCGGTCCACCGGCTGCCCGGCGGGACGGTGCTGCTCGTGGCGATGGGCGTCGGGTTCCTGGCCTACGGGGTGTGGAGCTTCTTCCGGGCGCGGTTCGCCCGCCTCTGAGCGTCCGTGCACGTGGCGGCCGGTAGACGGGGGTGCATGCACACCGACGCCGTGACCGGCCCCGTGACCGTCTTCTGCGACGAGCAGGCGGTGCTCGCGGAGAGCATCGTCTGGGACCCGTCCGCCGAGCGGCTCCGGTGGACGGACATCACGCTCGGTCTGCTGACGACCGCCCGCATCGACGGCACCGTCGAGTCGAGCGTCGCCCTGCCGCCGCCCCTGGCCAGCTTCCAGCCGCGCGCCGGCGGTGGCTTCGTCGCAGCCCTCGGCGACCGGGTCGTCCTCACGGACGAGCGCGGTGTCGTCGAGCGCGAGCTCGTCCGCGTCCAGCACGCGACCGACGCGATGCGGTTCAACGAGGGCAAGTGCGACCCGTTCGGCCGCTTCCTCGTCGGCAGCATGGACCTCTCCGACCAGGACCCGGCCGCGGCGCTCCACTCCGTCGAGCCGGACGGCACCACCCGCGTGCTCCGTGGCGGCTTCGGGGTCACGAACGGCATCGATTGGTCGGCCGACGGCAGCGTGATGTACGTCACCGACACGAGCACGTCGACGATCTACCGCGGCTCCTACGGGCCGGACGGCGAGCTCGGCGAACTCGAGCCCTTCGTCAGCGGCGCCGCCCACGACGGGCTCGTGCGCGACGACGAGGGGTGCTTCTGGACCGCGGTGTACGGGTCCGGGCGGGTCGAGCGGTGGGACGCGGCCGGTGCGCACCTCGAGACGGTCGAGGTGCCGGCCCCGAACGTCACCTCGGTGGAGTTCGGCGGACCGGACATGTCGACGCTCTTCATCGCGTCCGCCCGTGAGAACAGCACCGAGGAACAGCTCGAGCAGTACCCGCACTCCGGGGCCGTCTTCGCTGTGCAGACCCGCGTGCACGGCAGCCCCGCTTCCGCGTTCGGCGGCTGAACGGACGGGTATCGTGGGCGGTCGCCGAGATCCTGGAGGCCGACGTGCACGATGCCGACGACAGCTCACCCGAGCCCGCGCCCGACCCCGCCGGCGAGCTCTCCCGGTCGGAGGACGCCGACGTCACGGTGCGGGTGGACCGGATCGCGGTCGACGGCACGTACGTCCGGGTGAGCTCCATCGGTCAGCCCGGTGACCGCGCGTTCGTGCTCGTCGCGGGGCTCGGGATCGCGGCGACGTACTACGAGCGCCTCGCGCCGCACCTCAACGAGAACGGTCCGGTGCACGCCCTCGACCTGCCGGGCTTCGCCGGGGTGCCGAAGTTCGGGGGAGCGGTGTCGATCGAGCGCTACGCCGACGCGGTCGAGCACGTCCTCCGGGAGCTCCGGCTCGCCGACCCCGTGCTGATCGGTCACTCGATGGGCACCCAGGTGGTCACCGAGGTCGCCGCGCGCAACCCGCACATCCGCGACCTCGTGCTCATCAGCCCGGTCACCGACGATCGTGCACGCACGATCCCGAAGGCGGCGTTCCGCTTCCTCCGCTCGGCCCTGCACGAGCCCGCCGCCGTCCGCTGGCACGCCGTGACGGCCTACGCGCTGTGCGGCTGGCACTGGTTCCGCCGGGTGCTGCCGCAGATGATCGCGTTCCCGATCGAGGACCGCGCACCGCACGTCCGTGCCCGGACGCTGATCGTCCGCGGCGAGCACGACGCGCTCGTGCCCCGTGACTGGATCCGGTCGCTCGCGCGGGTGTTCCCGCACGCGGTGCTCCGCGAGGTCGTCGACGGAGCGCACTCGGTCATGCACGCGCAGGCGGACGCGGTCGCCCGGCTCGCGGTGGCGCACGTCGAGGGACGCATCACGGACCGCGGGGTCGGGTCGCTCCGGCGTGTCCGTGACGACACGACGTCGTCGGACCTGGCGCGCCTCGGGCCGAAGGACGCCTGGTTGGTGGTGAAGTCCCGCTTCACGGAGCTCTTCGGCATGGCGGAGGGCGACGACGAGCAGCTCGAGCGCGCGAAGTCCGCGCACGCCGTGGCGATGGCGGACGGCGACGGCATCCCGGTCGACCCGGACGACCGCCGGGCGGTCGTCGACGAGGTCGCGCCGGAGGTGCGGAAGCACGACTGAGCGGCGCGTCCGGCGCCCGACGCGACGGCCTGGAGGCGCGACCCGCCTCCGCAGGCCAGCGCCGCGCCTCCAGGCCGTCGCCGTCAGCGCCGGGTGGTCCCGCAGGCCGCAGCTCCAGCCGCAGCCGCGGCGGCTACGCCGCGATGCGCCCGGGCAGCATGTCCCGCGTCAGCGCGTTCGCCTCGGCGAGGACCGCGCGCGCCTCGTCGGTCTTGTCGGACACGTTCCAGAGGAGCACCCCGCGCACGGTGTCGTCGTCGTCCAGGTAGTACACGACGCCCGTGGTGAGCGGTTCCTGCCAGTCCTCGACGGTGTGCAGCTCGGTCGAGACCTGTCCGACCGCCTCGTACCCGGCGTCGAAGACGTTGCTGTAGAACATCGGCGTGTGGTCGTACGTCTCGTCGGCGTCGGCCAGGTTCCGGCCGGCCTGCCGACCCTGCTCCTTCGCGTTGTCCACGTGCTCGACCCGACGGGTGCCGAGGATCCGGTCCGGGTACTCGGCGACGTCGCCGGCCGCGAGGACCGCGTCGTCGTCGGTGAGCAGCGTGGACGAGACCACGATGCCGTCCCGCACGGTCAGTCCCGCGTCGGCAGCCAGGTGCGTCTGCGGCTCGATGCCGAGGCCCGCCACCACCGCGTCGGCCTCGAGGACCGAGCCGTCGTCGAGGGTCAGCGAGACGCCGTCGCCCGACTCCGTGCCGGACTCGACGCGACGACCGGTCCGCAGCTCGACCCCGTGGTCGGTGAAGCGCTGCTGGAAGGCCTCGGCGAGGTCCTGCGGGAACATGTGGCCGCCGAGCACCTCGTCCGGGGTCACGAGCGTCACGCGGGCACCGTTCTGCACGATGCCGGCCGCGATCTCGGTGCCGATGTAGCTGCCGCCGACCACGGCGACGTGGGCCCCGGCGTCGGCGAGCTCGCGGAGCCGGCGGTAGTCGTCGGCGCTGCGGAAGTCGAGCACGCGCGGTGACGGCGACAGGCCCGGCAGGCTGCGCGGCTTCCCGCCGGTGGCGATCAGCAGCCGCTCGTACCCGTGGGTCTCGCCGTCGTTCGTCGTGACGGTCTTCGCGGTACGGTCGATCGCCGTCACCACGGTCCCGAGCACGAACGTCGCGCCGGTCTCCTCGGTGTGCAGGTCGACCTTCTCGTCCCAGCTGAACTCCGGGTCGGTCCAGAGCTTCTTGGACAGGGCCGGACGCGCGTACGGCCGGTCGTGCTCCTCGCTGACGATCCCGATCGAGCCGTCGGCGTCGATCTCGCGGATGCCGCGGGCGGCCGCGTCGGCGACCATCCCGCCCCCGACGATGAGGTAGCGGAAGTCGGTCATGGGTCTCCTAGATGGTGGCGACCGAGCCGGAGTCGACCCGGTAGTTCGAACCGTTGACGAAGCTCGCCAGGTCGGAGCACAGGAAGGCGACGACGTTCGCGACCTCCTCGGGCTCACCGCGGCGGCCGAGCTCCATGTACGGACGCTCCTCGTCGAGGAAGCTGGTGATCGCGTCGTCGAACGAGGTCCCGAGCTGCTTCGCGCGCTTGTCCATCATCGCGTCGGTCATCGGTGTGTGGATGAACGCAGGGCTGACGGTGTTCACCAGCAGGCCCTCCGACGCGTACGAGCGCGAGAGGCCCTTCGCGAACGACAGCACGCCGGCCTTCGCGGCACAGTAGGGCAGCTCGTCGTCGTACGGCTGCGAGGCGTCCTCGGACACCAGGTAGACGATCCGACCCCAGCCGCCGTTCCGCAGGTCCGCGATGAACTCGCGGGTGATCCGCACGGGGCCCATGAGGTCGACGTCGATGGTGTCGAGCCACCCCTGCTCGTCGATCTCGTGGAACATGCCCTGGGCGCCGGTGACGCCCGAGGACTGCACGAGGATGTCGATCTCGCCGACGGCGTCGCGCACCTTCGTGTGCAAGGCGGCGAGGCTGTCGGCGTCCGTGACGTCCGCCGCGAAGGCGAACAGTCTGCCGTGCGGCGCCTCGAGCTGGTCCGCGCTGGTGTCGAGGCGTCCCTGGTCGAGGTCGGTGACGACCACGGTCGCACCCTCCGCGAGGAGGATGCGAGCCGTGTTCCAGCCGATGCCGGAGTCGCCACCGAAGACGAGCGCGACCTTGCCGGTGATGCCGAGGTCCACGGAGTGGGTCCTACTCGTGCTCGGAGGCCTCGGCGACGGCCGGGGTCGTGGCGGCGGCGAGGGGCGTCCGCGGCTCGCGGTTCTCGGCCGAGACCATCCAGGCGAGCTGCTCGAGGCGCTCGATGAAGCCGTGGAGCAGGTCCGCGGTCGTCGGGTCCTCGTCGTCGACCTCGTCGTGCACGTCGCGCATGGTGCCGGTCGTCTGGTACAGGCGCAGCGTGATCTCGTCGATAGCGTCGTGCGTGTCGATCTCCCCCTCGGGGAACGCGTCGAGGTGCGTGCCGGCGGCGACCGTCGCGGAACGGCCGTCCGGAACGGCGTAGAGGGCGCGCATGCGCTCGGCCGTGTCGTCGGCGAACTCACGGGCGGCGTCGACGATCTCGTCGAGCTGCAGGTGCAGGTCGCGGAAGTTGCGGCCGAGGATGTTCCAGTGCGCCTGCTTGCCCTGCAGGTGCAGGTCGATGAGGTCCACGAGGACCTTCTGGAGGTTTGCGGCGAGCGTGTCCGATGCGTGCATGATCGGCTCCTTTCGCGGTCGGTGACCCTTCCGGTCTACGCGGTCACGTGTGGAGCACTCTCAGAGCACGTGGAACCGGGGTGTCCCCCGCGGTGCCCGTCGAAGGCGTCAGTGCGGGGGTGTCGGGTCCACCTGGTCGACGGCCTCGCGCATGCGCTCCAGGAAGTGGGCGACCACGCGGGCATCGTCGGCGGACAGGCCCTCGGCGATCGACATCATCCGTCGGTGCATGATGCCGAGGGTCGCCCGGACCTCGTCGTCGGTCTCGGTGGTCGGGGTGATGACCAGTGCACGACGGTCCGTGGGGTGCGGATCACGGCGGACGTGGTTCGACCGCACGAGCCGGTCGATGAGGATCGTCGTCGAGGCCGACGAGATCTTCAGGTACGCGGACAGGTCCTTCGGCTTGACGATCCGTCCGGCGCGCTGCGCCTGCAGCAGGTAGCGGACGGCCAGCAGGTCCGTCTCGCCCATGCCCATCGAGTCGCGCGTCCGGCGACGCATCGCGGTCTCGGCGGACCGGTAGCGGCGCAGGGCGTTGAGCACCGCGACACCGCGCTGGGTGGCGTCGTCGTCGGGGAACCAGTACCCCGACGGCTCCGTGATCTCCTGCGTCGACATGCCGATCAGGGTAACCCGTCTGGTATCTCGGCTGTCTAGTGGCCGGGCGATCGAGGGACGGACGGGAGGCGCGGTGCCAGCCGGCACCGCGCCTCCAGTCCGACTCCTGTCGCCTCTCGGCGACCGGTGCGGCTAGGCCGCTGCGCGCTCGTCCGCCGCATCGGCCAGGGCGCGGAGTGCGCCCTGCACGAGCTCGACGACCTCGGCGTCCTCGCGCGGGTGGGTCTCGGCGAACCGGACCACCGACTGCGGGATGGCGACCTTGACGTCCTCGAGGACCTTCGCCCCGGCGATGCCGGCCGACTTCCGTGCGTCGTCGTGGGCCCAGACGCCGCCGTACTGACCGAAGGCCGAACCGATCACCGCGAGCGGCTTGCCCGACAGCGGCGAGGCGCCGAACGGACGCGAGCCCCAGTCGAGCGCGTTCTTCAGGACGGCGGGCATCGTGCCGTTGTACTCGGGCGTGACGAGGAGCACGGCGTCGGCGGTCGCGACGGCGTCGCGGAAGGCGACCGCGGCGGCGGGCGGGGTGTCGCCGTCGATGTCCTCGTTGTAGAAGGGCAGGTCGACGATGCCGTCGAAGGTCGTGAGCGTGGTGCCCTCGGGGGCGTGCTGCTCGGCGGCCTCCGCGAGCTTCCGGTTGATCGAGCCGGCGCGCAGGCTGCCGACGAGGACGAGGACGTTCGTCATGGGGATCCCTTCTCCTTCGTGACCGTACGGTCACGGAATGGTGTCAGCGACAACCAAGGCATCTCCTGGGCGTGGCATTCCCGGCGTCACCCGGTCCTGTTCCCGCCGCCGGGACCGATCGGTACGGTGGCCGGGTGAGCACCCCCCGGACGCCCGCCAGCAGCCCGCGCACGACCGACCCCGACTGGTGGCGCCAGGCCGTCGTCTACCAGGTGTACCCGCGGAGCTTCGCGGACACCGACGCGGACGGCCTCGGTGACGTCGCCGGCATCACGAGCCGCGTGCCCTACCTGGCGTCGCTCGGCGTCGACGCGGTCTGGCTGTCGCCCTTCTACCCGTCGCCCCTCGCCGACGGCGGCTACGACGTGGCGGACTACCGCGACGTCGACCCCCGGCTCGGCACGCTCGACGACGTCGACGCGTTCATCCGGACCGCGCACGAGCACGACATCCGCGTCATCGTCGACGTCGTGCCGAACCACACCTCCGACCAGCACGAGTGGTTCCGTGCGGCGCTCGCCGCGACTCCGGGGTCGCCCGAGCGTGCGCGGTACGTCTTCCGCGAGGGCAGCGGCGAGTCCGGCGAGCTGCCGCCGAGCGACTGGGTGTCGAACTTCGGCGGCAGCGCGTGGACCCGCGTGCCGGACGGGCAGTGGTACCTGCACCTGTTCGCACCGGAGCAGCCGGACCTCGACTGGACGAACTCCGAGGTGCGCGCGGACTTCGAGCACACGCTGCGCTCCTGGTCGGACCGCGGGGTGGACGGCTTCCGCGTCGACGTCGCCCACGGGCTCGCGAAGGACCTGTCGACGCCGTACCGGCCGTCGAACGAGCAGGCGCTGCCGCTCGACGGCTCCGACCCGCTGTACGACCGCGACGAGGTGCACGAGATCTTCGCGACGTGGCGTGCCGTCCTGGACGAGTACGACCCGCCCCGCGCCGCGGTCGCCGAGGCGTGGGCTCCCGCTCCGCGACGCGTGCTCTACGCACGGCCGACCGAGCTCGGTCAGGCCTTCAACTTCGACCTGCTCGAGTCGCCCTTCGACGCCAGGTCGTTCCGCGAGATCATCGAGCGCAACCTGTCGGCGTCGGAGCAGTCGGGTGCGTCGAGCACCTGGGTGCTGTCGAACCACGACGTCGTCCGGCACGCGACGCGGTACGGGCTCCCCGAGGGCACCGACACCGACGCATGGCTGCTGACCGACGGCACCGACCCGGTGCTCGACCGCGAGCGGGGCGTCCGTCGTGCGCGTGCAGCGACCATGCTCGTGCTGGCGCTCCCGGGGTCGTCGTACGTCTACCAGGGCGAGGAGCTCGGGCTGCACGAGGCCCCCGCGATCCCGCACGCACTGCTGCAGGACCCGAAGTGGATCCGGACCGGGCACACCGTCAAGGGGCGGGACGGCTGCCGCGTGCCGATCCCGTGGACGCGCACCGGGCCGTCGTTCGGCTTCGGGGACGTCGCGCCGCACCTGCCGCAGCCCGACGACTTCGGGGCCTCGTCGGTGGAGGCCGAGGAGGACGACCCCACCTCGACGCTGTCGATGTACCGGGAGGCGACCGCGGCGCGACGGCGGCTCCAGCGCGGCGAGGAGCTGACGTGGACCGAGGCCGGCGACGACGTCGTGGCCTTCGCCCGGCACGACGGGTGGCGTTCGGTGACGAACTTCGGCACGACCCCCGTGGCGATGCCCGAGGGGGACGTGGTGCTCGCGTCCGGGCCCCTCGACGCCGGCGACGGACTGCTGCCGGGGGAGACCACCGTCTGGCTCGGCTGACCGGAGCCCGTTCCTGCACAGGGTCGTCCTGACGAGGCACCCTCCCCAGGGTGTCGCGTCGGCGTCCGGCCGCGGTGGGCGGCTCGCAACGATCGGGGCATGACAGCAACCGAGCAACGAGCATCCGCCCCGCCGCCGCCGACCCCGACGCCCGTCCGGCGGTGTCGGGGTCGGCGGACCGCCGCCGTCGTCAGCGTCCTGACGGCGGTCGGCGTCCTCGCCGCCCCGGCCCTCACCCCGTCGGGCTCCTCCGCCGACACGCTCGCGTTCCCGTACGTGCACGACTTCTCGTCGAGCGACGGCGGCACGCTGAGCGGGGACGCCCGGATCGTCGACGACCGACTCCGGCTCACCGACGACGCGCAGAAGCAGGCGGGTGCGTGGTCGACGGACGACACCTTCCCGTCGGACCTCGGTCTCGAGGTCGAGTTCGACTACGCGATGTACACGACCTCGACGGACGAGGGGGCGGACGGGCTGCTGCTCTTCCTGGCGGACGGCGCGGCACCCCAGGGCGTGGGCGCCTACGGAGCCGCGCTCGGCTACGCGTGCCGCTCCAGTGCGACCCAGGGCGACGTCTACCCGTGCGACCTGCCCGGCGTCCCGGGCGGTGTCGTGGCGGTCGCGCTCGATCGGTACGGCAACTTCTCGAAGGCCCTGAACGAGTCCGGTCCCGGTCCCCGTCCGGACTCGGTCGTGGTGCGGGGTTCCGGCGACGACGTCACGGGGTACCGGTACGTCGAGGGCGTGTCGGCGCCCGGGGGGACGCGGACCGCGGGCCGCGGCACCCGCAAGGTCCGGGTCACGCTCCAGCCGGACGGTCCGGGGAACCTCGCGATCTCCGTGCGCATGGAGGTCAACGGCGTGATGAAGACGGTGCTCGACCGGGTCCCGCTCGCCGGCGACGGTCAGGCACCGCTCCCCGCGACCCTCCGCCTCGGGTTCAGCGCGGCGACCGGCAGCCACGTCGACGTGCACGAGATCGACGCGTTGCGGGTGTGGCAGCCGGCCGATCTCGCCGTCTCCCAGGACATGCCGGCGAGCGCGGTCGCGGGGAGCGAGTTCCGCTACGAGGTGCACGCGCGCAACGTCGGCGTCAACGACTCGGACCCGAGCCCGCTCCGCGTCGAGGTGCCCGACGGACTGCAGGACGTGTCGTGGACCTGTGCACCCGAGGCCGGGTCGGGCTGCGTGACCGCGAGCGGCACCGGCGACGTCGCGACCGGCCTCGACCTGCCGCGGGGTGGTTCCGCGGTCGTCACCGTCACAGGACGGGTGGCGCCGGACGCCACCGGTCCGCTCGAGAGCACCGCCACGATCGCGCCCGCGTCTCCGCTGGCCGACTCGGACGAGACGGACAACACCTCGGTCGTGTCGGCCGACGTCGTCCAGCCGCCGCCCGCCACGAACGCCCAGGTGGAGACGGACAAGTCGGTCACGCCGTCCGTCGGTGTCGCCCCCGGCGACGCGCTCGAGTACGTCGTCACCGCGCGGAACCGTGGTCCGGCGACCGCCGCCGACGTCGGGGCGGTCGACCGGCTGCCGGACGCCGTGCGGTTCACCGGCTCCGACGACGGCTGCACGGCCGACGGGCAGCTCGTGACCTGCCGGTCCGGTCGTGCCCTCGGCGTCGGCGAGTCCGTGGCCTTCCGGATCCGCGCCGTGCTGGACCCCGACTACCGCGGTGACGGCTCGGACGTGGTGAACGTGGCCACGGCGACGTCCCCGACCGACCAGGACGGCGGTGATCCCTCGCCCGAGGTGAGCATCGGCGTCGTCGTCCCGGGCGGTGGCGACGACGGCGGCGACGGCGGTGGTGACGGTCGCCCGTCTCCGACCACCGGACCGACCGCCACGCCCACGCCGACGTCCACGCCGACGGCCGCGGCCGCGGCTGGCGTCGGGGGCGACGGTGCGGGCGGCGGTCCGGCGTCGTCGGGTCGCCCCGGCTCGCTCGCCTGGACCGGTGCCGAGGGACTCGGGCTGCTGGGCGCGACCGGCGCGGCAGCGGTGCTCCTCGGCGGTGCGGTCTGGTGGGTGCGGCGACGGCGGGCCGCGTTCGAGCGCCGAGCCGGATCGAGCGAGTAGCCGGCGGGGACCCGGACCGGGCGGTCGGCGCTCGGTCCGGGTCCAGTCGCCCCGGCGGTAGACTGGGGGACACGATCCGCTCGCCCGAAAGAGGTCCCGTGTCCGACTCCGTGGACGATGCCGGCCAGCGCTCGCGGTACTGGCCGATCCCCGTCCTCCGGGCAGTCCCAGCCGCGATCGTGGCCGTCGTCATCACCTTCTCGTCCAACCACGCCGCGGGCTACGGCCTGCTGCTGTTCGGCGCGTTCGTGCTGGTCGACGCCCTCGTGCTCGGGTTCGCCGGTCTCCGGCGGCTGCCCCTGGACGGACGCTCGCGGGCGACGACCCTGGCGCAGTCGGTCGTCGGTCTCGTCGCCGCCGTCGCCGCGTTCGCGACGAACGGCATCGGTCTCCCGGCCTTCATCACGATCGTGGTCGGCTGGGCGGTCCTCGGCGGTGGACTCGAACTCGCACAGGGAATCCGGTCGCGCGGCCGGTCCCCGTTCACCCGTGACTGGACGACCGTCGGGGGACTGACGCTGCTGCTCGCGGTGGCCTTCCTCCTCACGCCGCCCGACTACTCCCAGCAGCTCGGTGGTGTCGAACGCGTGACCGGGACCCTGGACGCGGCGATCGTCCTCGTCGGCCTGCTCGGCGCGTACCTCGCCATCGCGGCGGTCTTCCACGTGATCGCCGGACTCTCGCACAAGTGGGGAACGGCAGCCCCGGCTGCCGCCCCGGACGGAGCACCACACGCATGACCACTCCCAGCCGTCGCGACCGCCTGCGTCCGGCCGAGCTCCTCGTGATCTCGGCGATCGTCGCGGTGTTCATCGGAGCGGTCGTGCTCTTCTCGACCCGGGAGTTCGAGCTCGCCCTGGTCTTCCTCGGCATCGCGTTCATCGTGGTGGTCGTGGTCCTCGCCATGCTGCAGCTCGCGACCTCCAGCGACCAGGACGACAACGACATGCTCGGCGGCCACAAGTCGCCGAGTGAGCGGACCGAGGGCGACGAGTTCCACTGACGCAGACGGCGTCGCCCCGGCGACGCTGACACGCCCGGGATCACGATTCCGCCACGGTCTCGTCATGATCGCTGCGCCTGCGACACCTCTGGAGTGAAGGGGGTGGGATGTGGACGTGACCACGGAGACGGACGAGGCGATCGTCCGCGGCATGGCCTCGGGCGACCGAGGGGCGCTGGCCCGTGCGTTCGACCGGTACGCCGCCACCCTCACCCGCTACGCGTGGGCGCTGGTCGACGACCGGCAGGACGTCGAGGAGATCGTGCAGGACGCGTTCCTCACGCTCTGGCAGCGCGCGGCCACGCTCGAGCTCCCGGCGGACACGATGCTGCCGTGGCTGCTCGTCGTCTGCCGGAACCACGCGTTCAACGCCGGACGGAAGCGCACGAAGCACCGCGCCGACGAACTCCCCGAGACGCTGCCGGCTCCCGAGGACCACTCGGAGGCCCGTGAGCGACTCCGCTGGGTGCGCGACGAGATCGCCGCGCTCCCCGAACTCGACCGACGGATCTGCGAGATGTGCCTGCTGGACGGACGCTCGTACGCCGATGCCGCGGCGGCCCTCGGCCTGAGCGTCGGGGCCGTCACCCAGCGCGTCTCGCGCAACCGACGCCGACTCAGGAAGGTGGTGATGCAGGATGAACACTGAACCCCCCGAGGGGGACGAGCTGCAGCAGATGCTCGTCTCGATGAAGCAGACCGTGCTCGAGCGCGCGGCACCGCGCCCGAGGCGACGCCACGGCCGTGCCGGCGTCGCTGTCGGTGTGGTCGCCCTGCTCGCACTGGGGACCGCGACCGGTGCGGTGGCGCTGACGCTCTCGCAGCAGGACCGCCCGGCGGCCGCTCCCGCACAGACCACGGAACCGGTGCCCGTGCCGTCGGCCACGACCCCGTCGTCGGCGCCGATCACCGGCCGACCGACTCCTCGACCGGTCCCGACGCCGACCGCGCCGACGGTCGCGAACGTGCCGACCTCCTGCCGCGACACGGTTCCGGGGGAGGACTACGACCGGCTGTTCGGTGCGACGCCGCTGACGGAGATCGTCGCGTCCGAGCAGGCCAGTACCGGCACGGACGATCCCGAACTGGCGGACCTCGGCGAGGCCCCGGCGATCACCTGTCGGTGGATGGACCCGCGAGCCGACGTCAGTGGACTCGAGCTGCGGATCGGCCCGGCGCTCCCCGACGCTGCCGATGTCCTGCGCGGCAGTCCGCACCAGTGCGCGGAACAGGACCACGGGCTGGTCTGCCGAGCGACGACCCCGGCCGATCCGTACCCGGTCGACCGCATCACGACCTGGTTCGTGCGGGACGACACCTACGTGATCGTGTCGCAGACCAACTTCCCGACGAACGGCCTGCTCGACGCCGTCGTCGGGGAGATCTGGGGGGGCTGACGGCCTGGAGGCGCGTGGGGACCCGACCCCGCGCCTCCAGTCCGTCGGTGGGACGCGCACAGCGCGACCTTCCTCGAGATCTCAGCCCACTCTCGCCGCGACGATGTCGCGGGCGAGCGTGCGCGTCGCCCGGTTCGGCTCCGCGCCGGACCGCATCGCGAGCCCGATGCGCAGCGGTTCGACCTCGTCCTCGAGCTCGATGACGGCGCCGTCGTGCCGGACGCCCGAGTCCGGGACGACCCCGACGCCCAGACCGGCGGACGCGAACCGGATGACCGCCGGCATGTCGTTCATCTCCGCGACCACCCGTCGCCGGATGCCGAGTCGATCGAGTGCGGCGTCGAGGATCATCCGGTTGCCGAACCCGTGCGCGGTGTCGATGAACGGCTCGCCCGCGAGTTCCGCCAGCGACACCGACGCCCGTCCGGCGAACGGGTGGTCGGCGGCCGTGAACACCCGGAAGGGCATCTCCCGCAGCGGTTCGACCACGACCCCGGCCGGGACCGACGGCAGCCCGGTGTAGGCGAGGTCGAGCCGACCGGCCACCAGGTCCTGCACGAGTCCGGTCGTGCCCGTCGGCGAGGTCATCAGCTCCACCGCGACGAGCGGGTGCCGCTGCCGGAAGCGCCGGAGCACCCCGGTCAGGTCGACGATGTCCATGCTCGTGAAGATGCCGAGTCGCACGCGCCCGCGGAGGTCGGCGTCGTCGACGGTCGCGAGGTCGCGCATCCGGTCGAGGGCGTCGAGCACGGTCCGTGCGTGCGGGAGCAGGTCCTCGCCGGCGGTGGTCAGCACGAACCGACGGCCGCTGCGGTCGAAGAGCCGCACGCCGAGCGAGCGCTCGAGCGACGCGATGCCGGCCGACACCGTCGACTGCGCTGCCCACAGGCGCTCCGCGGCGCGCGTGACGCTGCCCTCGGCCGCGACGGCGACGAACTGTTCGAGCAGACGGGTCTCCACCTCCCGAGTATCGATCGGATCGATGGTCGCCATCAAGAGCATCCGTTGGACTCGATGTTCTGCGGCGGACATCATCGGAGCATGTCCCCGACCGCCGCCCCCGCTCCCTCCGTACGCACACCCTCCGAACCGGCCCCCGCGCCCCGCGGGCGCCGCGCGCACTCCCGCCGTCGGCACGGCGCCGGTGCCTGGGCGGTCGCGTTCGCGTTCCTCACGGTGATGGCCTTCGCGACGGTCCCGGCGCCGCTCTACGTCATCTACCAGGCGCGCGACGGCTTCCCGACGTTCACGACGACGGTGGTCTTCGCCGCGTACGGGGTCGGCGTCGTCGTCTCGCTGTTCCTGGCCGGACACCTCAGCGACGTGCACGGACGACGGCCGCTCGTGCTCGCGTCGGTCGCGATCGAGCTCGTCGCGGCCGTGCTGTTCCTGGTGTGGAACGACGTCGCCGGGCTGGTCGTCGCCCGGCTCGTGACCGGCCTCGGCGTCGGGCTCGTCACCGCGACCGCGACGGCGCACCTCGCCGAGCTCCGGGTCCGGGCGACGGGCTCGTCCGACGCCGCACGGGGCGCGAGCGTCGTCGCGGGGGCGGTCAACCTCGGCGGCCTGTCGCTCGGCGCGCTGGTCGGCGGCGCCCTGGCGGAGTTCGTCGGGCAGCCGCTCGTCGTGCCGTACGTCGTGATCGTCGTCGCCCTGGTCGTCGCGTTCGTGGCGGTCCTCGCCGCTCCGGAGACCGTCGACCGGTCCGAGCAGCCCGTGCCGTACCGGCCGCAGCGGATCGCCGCCCCCGAGGGACAGGCGGGCGCGTTCTGGGCCGCCGGGGTGGCCGCCTTCGCCGCCCTGGCCGTGCAGGGGCTCTTCACCTCGGTCGCCCCGACGTTCCTCGGCACGACCTTCCACGTGACCGACCGTCTCGCGGCCGGCGCGACGACCTTCGGTGTCTTCGCCGCGAGTGCGCTCTCGCAGATCGTGTTCGCCAGGCTCTCGCAGCAGCGGCAGATCCGCCTCGGACTGGTGCTCCTCGTGGGCGGTCTGGTCGTGCTCGCCGGGGCGGCGGTGTTCCTGCAGGTCGCGGGCTTCATCGGCGGCGGGGTCGTCGCGGGGGCGGGCGTGGGGCTGCTGTTCCGCGCGGCGATCGCCCGCGCCGGCTCGCTGGTCGGACCGGAGCAGCGCGGCGGGGTCCTGGCGGCGACGTTCCTCGTCGCGTACGCGGGCCTGACCGTGCCGGTGGTGGCGGTCGGGGCGGCGCTGCTCGTGCTGCCGACGCTGCCGGTGCTCCTCGGCTACGTGGTGTTCGTGGTCGTGCTGGCGCTCGTCGCGGGCACGCGGTTGGCGTCCCGCGCCGGGTAGGGGCAGCGCGACGAACCACGATCACGACGTCGAACCAGCACGGGGGCCTGGTTCGACGTCGCACCCGTGGTTCGACGCACCCGGGCGGCGACGCACCGCCGCACTGCCGCACCACCGCCATACTGGAGCGCATGCCCCAGCAGCGCCGTCGTCCGGTCGTCACCGCCGTCGCCGCACTGATCGCGGCCGGGCTCGTCGCCGGCGGCTTCGCCCTGACCGCCCAGCGCAGCGGCGAGGACCCGGTGATCGGCCCCGGCGCGGCCACCGTCGCCCCGAGCGCCACCGCGGCTGACGGAGCACCCGCAGCCGAGGGCGCCCCGCACGACGGCACCGTCACGATCACCCGCACGGGGCCGGACCTGCCCGGCGCCGACGTGCTCGACCGCTGCGACACCGACAGCCGCGCCACGGTCGCCCGGTACGACACCGCCGCGCTCGGCCAGGTCGTCCTGCAGTGCGGCACGTCGGGCCAGGGCTACGAGCACATCCGCGTCCGGCACACCGCCGACTGGCGGGACGTCCTCGGCTCCCGGAGCGATCGCGACTGGGACGACGCCATGCTCACCGCCGTGCAGTCGGTCCTCGAGTCGCCGCCCTCCGGCTACCCGCAGGACGCCGGCGACGGCAAGGTCTGCTACGCGGCACCGGTCCGGTTCGACGACGGATCACGACCCGCGGCCGAGCCGAACGTCCGCGTGATCGTCTCCGCGACGACCGACCGGGTCATCACGGCCTTCCCCACGGACGACGGCGGCTGCTGACCCGAGCCCCACGAGGCGCTCCTACGCGTGCACCTCGTGCTCGTGCCGTCGGTGCGACACCGGTTCGAGCTGGAAGGTCGAGTGCTCCACGGGCACGTCGAAGTGCTCCGCCACGCACCGCTGCAGGTCGTCGAGGATGCGCGGGGCGTGCGCCGTCGAGAAGCAGTGGTCGTCGACCACCACGTGCGCGGTCAGGTTCGGCACGCCGGTCGACACGAGCGTCGCGTGCAGGTCGTGCACCTCGATGACGTGGTCGAGCTCGAGGATGTGCGCCCGGACGTCGTCCAGGTCGAGGCCGGGCGGGGTCGACTCGAGCAGCACGTTCGCCGTCTCGCGGAGCAGTCGGACGGCCCGCGGCAGGATGAGGAGCCCGATCAGGATCGCCGCGATCGAGTCCGCGCGCTCCCACCCGGTGACCATGAGCACGACGGCCGCCACGATGACCGCCACCGAGCCGAGGGTGTCGTTGAGCACCTCGAGCCGTGCGGCGCGCGAGGTGAAGCCCTCGCCCGAGGCGCGCAGCAGCACGGCGTAGGCCACGAGGTTGCCGACGAGTCCGACGACGCCGAACACGAGCAGCGGCCCGGCGTGGACCTCGTCGGGGACGAACAACCGCTGCACCGCCGAGATCACGACGTAGACGCCGACCGCGAGCAGGATCGCCGCCTGCGCGGTCGCACCGAGCACCTCGGCGCGCTGGAACCCCCACGTCCGCTGCGCGGTGGGGCTCCGGCGGGCGAGCCGCGTCGCGACGAGACCGATGCCGAGGCCGCCCGTGTCGACGACCATGTGCCCGGCGTCGACGAGGAGCGCGAGCGACCCGGTGACGACGGCGCCGACGACCTCGGCCAGCAGGATCGTCGCCGAGATGCAGAACGCGACCAGCAGTGCGCGCTCCGAGGCACCGGCGTGGCCGTGCGCGTGGCCTCCGTCGTGGTCGTGTCCCATGCCTCGATCGTAGGCAGTCGCACCGACGACGTGCCAGGCTCGAGCCGTGACCCCGTCGCCGTACCAGCTGACGACGCCGTCGCACGTGCTCGACCGGTTGCACCCCCGTCTCCGCGCGTACTTCGGCCCGGTCCCGCCCGGCAGCGTCGGCCGCGGCGAGGGCGTCTTCGACGTGGTCGGCACGCCCCGCCGGTGGCTGTGGCCGGTCCTCGCCTGGCTCGCCCGTGACGGGATCGTGTTCCCGGTGTGGGAGCGGGCCGTCCCGTTCACGGTCGAGAACCGCCCGGCGCGCGTCGGGCGCGGGTGCGGCACCGGCCGGGAGGCGCACCCCACCCCGGCGGGACGGCCCGCCTCGACACCGACCGGGTCCCACCCCGGGGCGGCGGGCAGCGTCGCCGTCCGCGCCCACCGCACCTTCCGGTTCCGCTCCGGCGACCGGACCATGGTCGACGCGATCACCGCCGAGCCGGAGGGCCTCGTCGACCACCTCGGGCACCGCGGCCGCCTGAGCGCCACCCTGCGGGCCGAGGTCGACGTCGACGGCCCGGACGCGGGCGCCCTGCGCCTGGTCTCCACGCGCGTGACGGTGCGTGCGCTGGGACGCGACCGGAGCCTCCCGTCCGTCCTCGCACCGCGTGTGACGCTCGTGGAACGATTCGATGACGATGCCGACGTGCAGCGCGTGTCCCTGGTGCTCAGCGCCCCGGTGCTCGGCACGCTGTACCGGTACGAGGGGGCGTTCCGGTACGAGATCGCGCCGGACACAGGACGGGGATGAGATGAGCGACGAGCAGCGCCGTGTCGTGATCGCGGGAGCGAGCGGGTTCGTGGGGCGGTACCTGCAGGACGCCTTCCGCGACGAGGGGTACGAGGTCGTCACGGTCGGGCGCACCGGCGACGCGGTGTGGGGCAACACGGTGCGCATCCGCGCGCTGGTGGACGGTGCCGCGCTCGTCGTGAACATGGCGGGCAAGAGCGTGAACTGCCGGTACGGACGCCGGAACCGGGCGGAGATCGTGCGCTCCCGGGTCGACACGACGCTGGAGCTCGCCGAGGCGATCCGCGGCGCCGAGCACCCGCCGCCGCTGTGGGTGAACGCCTCGACCGCGACGATCTACCGGCACGCCGACGACCGCCCGCAGGACGAGGCGACGGGTGAGCTCGGCGAGGGCTTCTCGGTCTCGGTCGCGAAGGCCTGGGAGGAGGCGCTGTTCACCGCCGACCTGCCGCACACCCGCCGCGTCGCACTCCGGATGACGATCGTGTTCGGCGACGGCAGCGCCCTCGTGCCGCTGCTCCGGCTCGCACAGGCCGGGCTCGGCGGGCCGCAGCTCGACGGACCGTGGTTCCCGACCCGCGCACGACTCCGTGCCGGCACGTACCACCACGACCGGCACACCCACGGCCGCCAGCGCTTCAGCTGGGTGCACATCGCCGACGTCCTCGGGGCGATCCGGTTCGTCCGCGACCACGAGGACCTCGACGGACCGGTCAACGTCGCGAGCCCGGAGCCGTCGGACAACCGCACGGTGATGGCGACGATCCGGGAGGCGGTGGGTCGGCGTTTCGGGCTGCCCACGTGGCGCTGGATGCTCGAACTCGGGTCCTTCGCGATCCGCACCGAGACCGAGCTCGTGCTGAAGAGCCGGTGGGTGGTGCCGACGCGGCTCGTCGAGGCGGGCTACGAGTTCCGGTACCCGGACCTCCGCGGGGCGCTCGCCGGGATCATCGCGGAGCGCCGCCAGCACCGGGACTGACCGCGGGCGACGCCCCCGTCCGCGCGAGACGGTCCTCCGGCGCCGAGACGGTCCCGGATCCGGCGGCGTCTCGGGCAATCGACGGCGTCTCGGCGGCACGGGCGGCACCGGCACCGGCAGCGGCACCGGCGACCGGCAGCGCCCGTGGTGTCCTCGACGACCAGAGCACGGCGGCGACGACCACCGCGCCGGCGACGACCTCGACCACGTCCGGCACCTCGCCGAAGACCGCCCACGACGCGAGGACCCCGACCACGGGCACGAGCATCGAGAACGGCGCGACCGTGCTCGACGGGTACTTCCCCATCAGCCGCGACCAGATCCCGTAGCCGACGAGGCTGCCCGCGACGACGATGTAGAGCAGGCCGAGGTCGGCCGGCAGCGCCGACGTGGTGAACGCGGTCCCGAACGCCTGCCCGACGCGGGCCGGGCCCTCGACCAGCAGGGACAGCGCGAACATCGGCACCGGCGGCACCACCGCCCACCAGAGGGTCAGGTGCAGCGGGTTCACCGGTCCGGTCCGTCGCGTCGCCACGTTGCCGAGCGCCCAACCGAGGGCACCGCACAGCACGAGCACCACCGGCAGCAACGCGGCGGTCTGCGCCCGGTGCACGGCGATCACGCCGAGGGCCGCCACGGCGACGCTCACCCCGACGACCTGTCGTGCCGTCAGACGCTCGCGGAGCAGCACCCCGGCGAGCACGACCGTGAACGGCGCGGACGCCTGGATCACCAGCGAGGCGAGCCCCGAGGGCATCCCGGCGGACATGCCCAGGTAGAGGAACGCGAACTGCAGCACGCCGAGGGTCGTCCCGACGAGCACGATCCACCGGAACGGCACCTTCGGCCGCGGCACGAACAGGATCGTCGGCACCGCGAGCAGCGTGAACCGCACGGCTGCGAGCAGGAACGGGGGCCAGTGGTCGAGCGCGATCGCGGTCGCGGGGAAGTTCAGGCCCCACGCCACGGCGACGACGAGGGCGAGGAGACGGTCACGGAGGAGCACGGTCCGATCGTGCCGGAGCGGAAGCGGTAGCACCAGCGCAGGGTTCGACAGCATCGTTGTAGGGTCCCTGCATGGTCGGCTTCGACATCGCCCTGCTGCCGGTCCTCCGCGAGCTCGCCGAGCGGGGGAGCGTCACCGCGGTCGCCGCCGCGACGCACCGGACGCCGAGTGCGGTGTCGCAGCAACTCCGGACGCTCCAACGGCAGGCCGGTGTCCCGCTCGTCGAACGCGTCGGCCGCGGGGTCCGGCTCACCGCGCACGGCCGGGCGCTGGCCGGCATGGCGACCGGGGTGGCGACGGCACTGGCCACGGTCGAGTCCGCCTGGGCGGAGCACCTCGCGGGCGCGACGGGCACGGTCGACCTCGCGGTGTTCCCCTCGGCGGCCGAGCTCCTGCTCCCGGGCCTGCTGACCCGGATGCGGGACCACCCCGGCATCGTGCTCGAGCTCTCCGACGTCGACGTCAGCGAGGGGGAGTTCGCACCGCTCACCGCCGACCACGACGTCGTCATCGGGCACCGCCCCGACGGCGCACGACGGGCGAACGGCGCCGTGGTCGAGACGGTCGCCCTGCTCCGGGAGCCGCTCGACGTCGCGCTGCCCCTCGACCACGCGCTCGCCGGACGGGAGCGTGTCGGCGTCGAGGACGTCGTCGACGAGACCTGGATCGGCGTGCCCGAGGACTACCCGATCGACCGGGTGCTGACGGCGCTGGCGGCGGCGTCGGACGTGCCACCGTCGGTGGCGTTCCGCACGATCCACCTGCCGGTGATCGAGAACCTGGTCGCCGCGGGGCACGGGATCGCGCTCGTGCCGCGGTACACCTCGGGGACGCGGGCACCGGGGCGGTTCCGACTGGCGACACTGGCCGACGTGCGCGCGGGGCGGCGCATCGAGGCGCTGGTGCGCCCGGACCGCGCGGTCCGACCTGCGGTCCGCACCGTCCTGGAGGCGCTGGTCGCCGAGGCGCGCGCCGTCACCACCTGAGGTGGTGCGGTGCGCGGCGGGGCCGCCCCGCGCCTCCCGTCCGCCCCGCGCCTCCCGTCCGCCCTGTCGTCGCCACCCGCGAGCGGGCTCAGACGTCCAGGTGGTCGACCAGCTCGTCCGCCAGGCCCGTGTAGGTCCCCGGCGTCAGGTTCGTGAGCCGCGCCTTCGCACCCGACGAGATGTCGAGCCCGTTGACGAACGCCACGAGCTCGGCCTGCCCGATGCGCTTGCCGCGGGTCAGCTCCTTGAGCATCGCGTAGGGGTCCTCGATCTCCGACTGCCCGGCGGTGACCTCGGCACGGATGACGGTCTGGACCGCCTCGCCCAGGACCTCCCAGTTGTGGTCGAGGTCCTCCGCGAGCCGACCCTCGTTCACGGCGATCTCGCCGAGCCCGCGACGGAGGTTGTCGAGCGCGAGCAGCGAGTGCCCGAACGCGACGCCGATGTTCCGCTGCGTCGTCGAGTCGGTGAGGTCGCGCTGGAGGCGGCTGGTCACGAGGGTCTCGGAGAGCGTCGAGAAGAGCGCCGACGAGATCTCGAGGTTCGCCTCGGCGTTCTCGAACCGGATCGGGTTGATCTTGTGCGGCATCGTCGACGAGCCCGTCGCACCCGCGATCGGGATCTGCGTGAAGTACCCCATCGAGATGTAGGTCCACACGTCCGTGGCGAGGTTGTGCAGGATCCGGTTCGCGTGGCGCACGCGGTCGTACAGCTCGGCCTGCCAGTCGTGCGACTCGATCTGCGTGGTGAGCGGGTTCCAGGTCAGGCCGAGGCCCTCGACGAACTCCTTCGACAGCGCGGGCCAGTCCGCCTCGGGGTCGGCGGCGAGGTGCGCCGAGAAGGTGCCGGTCGCGCCGGAGAACTTGCCGAGGTACTCGCCGCCCTCGATCTGCGCGAGCACCCGCTCGAGGCGGTAGACGACGACGGCGAGCTCCTTGCCGAGCGTCGTCGGCGTCGCGGGCTGGCCGTGCGTGTGGGAGAGCATCGGGACGGCCCGGAGCTCCTCGGCCATCGTGCGCAGCGTCGCCAGGACGGCGCGGTACGCGGGCAGCCAGACCCGGTCGACGGTGTCGCGGACCGTCAGCGCGTACGAGAGGTTGTTGACGTCCTCGCTCGTGCACGCGAAGTGCGTCAGCTCGGCGATCGCGTCGAGCCCGAGGTCGGACAGCCGGCGGCGGACGAAGTACTCCACGGCCTTGACGTCGTGGCGCGTCGTCGCCTCGATCTCGGCCAGCTCGGCGATCTCCTGCTGGCCGAAGGTCTCGACGACCCGACGGAGTGCGGCCTTGTCGTCGATGCTCAGCGGCGAGGTGGTGAACATCGCGTGGTCGGTCAGGAAGATGAGCCACTCGACCTCGACCACGATGCGCGCGCGGTTGAGGCCGGCCTCGGAGAGGTGCTCGCCCACCGTGTGCACGATCGGGTAGTAGCGCCCGTCGAGCGGGCTGATCGGCTGCGGGGGAAGGGGGGTCATGGGGCTCCCTGACGGACTGCCGGTTCGAGTTGGCGGAAGAGCGCCCGGCAGGCCCGCTCGACGGTCGAGAGCACTCGGTCGAACTCGTGCCGGTCCGCGTAGTACGGGTCCGGCACGTCGGTCTGCTGGGGCCAGGCGTCGTCGTACCGCAGCAGGAGCGTCACCTTGGCGGCGTCGTCCATGGTCGGTGCCCACGACCGCAGGACGCGTTCGTGGGAGCGGTCGAGTGCGACCACCAGGTCGAGGTCCGGGAACCGGTCCGGGTCGAACTGGCGGGCGCGATGCCTGCTGCCATCGTATCCGCGTGCCGCCAGCGCCGCGATCGTGCGCTCGTCGGCGGGTTCGCCGACGTGCCAGTCCCCGGTGCCGGCGGAGTCCACCTGGAAACGGTCGGACAGCCCCGCGTCCTCGGCCATCTGGGCGAACACGATGCCGGCCATGGGCGACCGGCAGATGTTCCCGCTGCAGACGAACGACACGCGGAAGGGAGCAGGGCCGTCCTCGGTCATGTGCACATCATGGCGCAGCCGGGTGTCCTCCGCGACGACGGTGCGGCCGGGGGCGACGGTCCGTCACGGACGCGAGCGGCGCAGCACCGGGCGCACGATCAGCCCGATCAGCCACGAGAACACGGCGAGCACGAACGCGCCGACGATGCCCCAGCCGAACGACTCGACCTGCAGCCCGAAGCCGATCGCGTCCGAGATGCCGGCGACGATGAGCAGCAGCACGGCGTTCACGACCAGCGAGATCAGGCCGAGCGTCAGCACGTACAGCGGGAACGCGACGATCCGGATGATCGTGCCGACGACCGCGTTCACGAGCCCGAACACGAACGCCACGAGCAGGAACGTGAGCACGACGGCGGTGGTGTCGCCGTCCCCGAAGGGCGTGACGGTGACGCCGCTCACGAGGAGGGTGGTGAGCCACAGCGCGACGGCGTTGACGACGAGGCGGACGAGGAATCGCATGCGGCCATGATGCCCGCGGACGCCCCCGTCACGCTGGGTCCGCGCGGTTACGCTGACTGTCGTGACTGACGAGCGCGTGCACATCCGGCCCGAGGTGGCGGTCCTCCCCGCCTACAAGCAGGGCCGACAGGCCGCGCCCGAGGCCTTCAAGCTCTCGAGCAACGAGAACCCGTTCCCGCCGCTGCCCGGCGTCGTCGAGGCCGTGCAGGCGCAGACCGCCTACAACCGCTACCCCGACGCCACCGCCCTGGCCGTGCGGGCCGTGCTCGCGCAGCGCGCCGGGCTCACCGTCGACGAGGTCCACGTCGCACCGGGCAGCGTCGCGATCCTGCACGAGCTGGCGAAGGCGACGAGCGGCCCCGGTGACGAGGTCGTCTACGCCTGGCGCTCGTTCGAGGCCTACCCGGGCGTCGTCACCGTCGCGGGCGCCACGAGCGTGCAGGTGCCGAACCGCCCGGACGGCGGGCACGACCTCGACGCCATGGCCGCGGCCGTCACCGGGCGCACCCGCATGGTGATCGTCTGCACGCCGAACAACCCGACCGGCCCGGTCGTCACCGCCGCCGAGTTCGACGCCTTCATGGCCCGCGTGCCGTCGACCGTGCTCGTGGTGCTCGACGAGGCCTACGCCGAGTTCGTCACCGAGCCCACCGCGGTCCGCGGGACGCCGCTGCTCGAGCGGTACCCGAACCTCGTCGTCCTCCGCACGTTCTCCAAGGCGTACGGACTCGCGGGCCTGCGCGTCGGGTACGCGTTCGGTCCGGCGTACGTGCTCGATGCGGTCCGTGCCTGCGCGATCCCGCTGTCGGTCACGGCGCAGGGGCAGGCCGCCGCGCTGGCGAGCCTCGAGCGTGAGACCGAGCTGCTCGAGCGGGTCGCCGAGCTGGCCGCCAGCCGCGACCGCATCGTCGCCGCGCTGCGGGAGCAGGGCTGGGACGTGCCGGACGCGCAGGGCAACTTCGTGTGGCTGCCGACGGGCGACCTCACGGCCCACGCGGCCGAGCGCTTCGAGGCCGCCGGCATCGTCGTCCGGGCCTTCGGGAACGAGGGGATCCGGGTCTCGATCGGGGAGCACGAGGCTGTGGGAACGCTCCTCGAAACGGCGGGGTCGCTTGTGGGGGACCTCCAGGCGGCCCGGTAGCCCCTGGCGTTACGCTGACCGACATGTCATTCCACGCCGCGGCCCCCGCGACGGCCACCGTCCGGATCCTCGACCTCGAGGGCCGGTTCGTGGAGACCGACGAGAACGCCGAGTACGCCGCCGTCGCGCGGGCGATCCCGGACGAGACCCTGCTGGCGATGCACCGCCGCATGGTGCTGACACGTCGGTTCGACCACGCGGGCCACAACCTCCAGCGCACCGGACAGCTCGGCCTCTGGGTCCCGAGCCACGGACAGGAGGCCGCGCAGGTCGGTTCCGTCTTCGCGCTCCGCGACCAGGACCACGTCTTCCCGTCGTACCGCGAGCACGCCGTCACGATGCACCGCGGCGTCGAGCCGATGGAGATCATCGCGATGTACCGCGGCCAGACGCACGGCGGCTGGGACCCGGACGAGCGTGGCAACACGCACATCTCCACCCTCGTGATCGGCTCGCAGACGCTGCACGCCACGGGCTACGCCCTCGGCCAGAAGCTCGACGGCGACGTCGGCACGGGCGACCCGGACCGCGACGCCTGCACGATCGTGTACTTCGGCGACGGCGCGACGAGCCAGGGCGACGTGAACGAGGCGTACGTCTTCGCCGCGTCGACGCAGGCCCCCGTCGTCTTCTTCCTGCAGAACAACCACTGGGCGATCTCGGTGCCGGTGTCGGTGCAGTCCCCGACGCCGCTCGTCGACCGCCCGCGCGGCTTCGGCATCCCGAGCGTCCGGGTCGACGGCAACGACCTCCTCGCCTCGTACACGGCGTCGCTCGTCGCGACCGACCACGCGCGCAGCGGTCAGGGCCCGGCATTCGTCGAGGCCGAGACCTACCGCATCGGCGCCCACACGAGCTCCGACGACCCGACCCGCTACCGCCTCGACGACGAGCTGGCCTCGTGGGTCGAGCGCGACCCGATCGCCCGCTCGGCCGCGTACCTGCGCAGCCGAGGTGTGACGGACGAGCAGCTCGCCCGGTTCGACGAGGAGGGCGAGGACATCGCCGCCGACGTCCGCCGCGCGACCGTCGCCCTGACCCCGCCGTCGGTGGACGTCATGTTCGACAACGTGTACCGCGAGCCGCACCCGGTCACCACCGCGCAGAAGGCCTGGCTCGAGCAGTACGAGGCCGGTTACGAAGGGGGCTCCCACTGATGAGCACCACCGAGCAGCTCTTCGACTACACGCTCCGCGCCCACCCGGGCGCGGGCGAGATCCCGAGCGAACCCGTGCAGACCCTGCCGATGGCCAAGGCGCTCAACGCCGGCCTGGCCGCCGCGATGGCCGCTGACGACAAGGTCCTGCTGATGGGCGAGGACATCGGCCAGCTCGGCGGTGTGTTCCGCATCACCGAGGGCCTGCAGGAGCGCTTCGGCGCCGAGCGCGTCCGCGACACCCCGCTCGCCGAGGCCGGCATCATCGGCACCGCGATCGGCCTGGCCCTGCGCGGCTACCGCCCGGTCGTCGAGATCCAGTTCGACGGGTTCGTCTGGCCGGGCTTCGACCAGATCACCTCGCAGCTCGCCAAGATGCAGAACCGTCTGCCGCCTCACATGTCGCTGCCGGTCGTCATCCGCATCCCCTACGGCGGGCACATCGGCGCCGTGGAGCACCACCAGGAGTCCCCGGAGGCGTACTTCGCGCACACCCCGGGCCTGCGCGTCGTCAGCCCGAGCACGCCGAACGACGCCTACTGGATGATCCAGGAGGCGATCGCGTCGAAGGACCCGGTCGTGTTCCTCGAGCCGAAGTCCCGCTACTGGCCGAAGGGCGAGGTCGACCTCGTCGACGGCCACGTCCCGATGCACACGACGCGCGTCGCCCGCACCGGCACCGAGGTCACCCTCGTGGGGCACGGCGCCATGGTCGCCACGCTCATGCAGGCCGCGGACATCGCCGAGGCCGAGGGCACCAGCTGCGAGGTCATCGACCTCCGCTCGATCTCCCCGATCGACTGGGAGCCGCTGCTCGCCTCGGTCCGCAAGACGGGTCGCGTCGTCATCGCGCAGGAGGCCTCCGGCTTCGTGAGCGTCGGCAGCGAGATCGCCGCGACCGTCGCCGAGCAGTGCTTCTACACGATGCAGGCGCCGCCGATCCGGGTCTCCGGGTTCGACGTGCCCTTCCCGGTGTCGAAGCTCGAGCACCTCCACCTGCCGGACGCGGACCGTGTCCTCGAGGCCGTCGACCGCGCCCTCGCATACTGACCGAGCCGACCAGAACGTTCGAAGGAGCCGCAGTGCCCGCCGCCGAATTCCCCCTGCCCGACGTGGGCGAAGGCCTGACCGAGGCCGAGATCGTGCAGTGGCGCGTCGCGATCGGGGACGAGATCGCCGTCGACCAGGTCCTGGTCGAGATCGAGACCGCGAAGTCGCTCGTCGAGCTCCCGTCCCCGTTCGCCGGCACCGTCACCGGACTGCTCGTGTCCGAGGGTGACACCGTCGAGGTCGGCAAGCCGATCATCCGGGTCGACTCCGACGCGCAGGTCGCGTCGGGTGCGGCACAGCCGGGAGGCACGGCGCCGGTCGCCGACAGCGTCCCGGCCTCGCCGGACGTGCAGGCCACCCCGCCTGCCGCGGCAGCCGTGCCGGCTCCCGTCGCGCAGGCTCCGGCCGCTCCGGCCCCGGCGCAGCAGGCCCCGCGCGCGGCCGCGGCGCCCGCTCCTGCAGCAGCGCCCGCGCCCGCCCCCGCCGCCTCGCAGCCGAAGCACGCCGCTCCGGCGCAACCGGTGGCGGACCACGCCACCGTCGTCGGCACCGACGAGTCGTCCGGCGCCGTCCTGGTCGGCTACGGCTCCGCGACCACGTCGCCGTCCCGCCGGAAGCCGGGCGCGCGGCGGGCCGCAGCGCTCGCGGCCGAGGCGAGCCGCGCCTCCAGTGCGGACGCCGTCGCCGCGGCCGAAGCGGCTGCCGACCCGGGCGAGGACAGCATCTCGCAGGCCGTCGGCGAGCAGGGCTCCCGACCGCGCAAGGCCGTCGTGTCGGGCATCGTCCTGGCGAAGCCCCCGATCCGCAAGCTCGCGAAGGACCTCGACGTCGACCTCGCCGAGGTCGTGCCGACCGGCCTCGCCGGCGAGGTCACCCGCGACGACGTCATCCGCCACGCCAAGCAGGCCGGCGTGTTCCGCAACATCGAGACGCCGGAGTGGGGCGACGTCCGTCGCGAGACGATCCCGGTGAAGGGCGTCCGCAAGGCCATCGCGAAGGCGATGACCACGTCGAAGTTCACGGCACCGCACGTGTCCCTGTTCGTCGACGTCGACGCGACCCGCACGATGGAGTTCGTCAAGCGCCTGAAGTCCTCGCCGACGTTCGCCGGGGTGAAGGTCTCGCCGCTGCTCGTCTTCGCGAAGGCCGTGATCTGGGCCGTCCGGCGGAACCGGTCGGTGAACTCGACCTGGACCGACCAGGAGATCATCGTCCACCACTTCGTGAACCTCGGCATCGCCGCGGCGACCCCGCGTGGGCTGATCGTGCCGAACATCAAGGACGCGCAGGACATGTCGCTGTTCGAGCTCGCGAAGGCGCTCGAGGACCTGACCCTGACCGCCCGCGACGGCAAGACCACGCCGCAGCAGATGGCCGACGGCACCGTGACGATCACGAACATCGGGGTGTTCGGCATGGACACCGGCACGCCGATCCTCAACCCGGGCGAGGTCGCCATCGTCGCGATGGGCACGATCAAGCCGAAGCCGTGGGTCGTCGACGGCGAGGTCCGCTCGCGCATGGTGACCACGATCGGTGCGTCGTTCGACCACCGGGTCGTCGACGGGGACGTGGCATCGCGCTTCGTGCACGACATCGCCTCGGTGCTCGAGGAGCCGGCGCTCCTGCTCGACTAGCCGAGCGATCGGACCGACGGAGCCGGTCCGGTGTTGCGCGATGCCGCAGCGCCGGGCCGGATCGCGCGGACGTCGCGTGGTGTTCACCGGCTTGTCGGCGGTGCGGGTGATGATCGGTGCATGGCCCACCAGCTCCTGACCCCACAGCAGGAGATCCGGACGGATCGCCTGGTGCTCACACCGCTCACGCCCGCCGACATCGACGACGCGCACGCGGTCTTCTCGGACGCCCGCACGTGGGCGCACCTGCCCTCCGGTCGGCACGTCGACCGTGCGACCACGGTCGACCTCGTCCAGCGGAAGATCGGCGGCCGCGCACGGCACGGTCTCGGCTCCTGGGCCGTTCGGACACCCGACGGCACCTTCGTCGGGATCGGTGGCGTCGACATGACCGCAGCGGGGGTCTGGAACCTGGGCTACCGCCTCGCGCCGTCGGCGTGGGGGCACGGCTACGCGAGTGAGATCGCTGCCGCGGCGGTGGCCCAGGCGAACCGGGTCGCCCCGTGCGCGCCGGTCACCGGGCGGGTGCTGACGAACAACCCGGCCTCGGCAGCGGTGCTGCGGAAGGCCGGGCTGTCGCTCGTGTGGCAGGGGCCGGCGTCCGTGGCGGCACCGGGCGGGGTGTCGGGCCAGGTGTGGACCGACCGGGAGCTCACCGACGACCAGTTCGCCTGGCTCGTCCGCAACGCCTGACGCGGGCATCCAGCACCGCCGCCCGAAGCCGCCGGGCGGGTCAGGCAGCGCCGCGATCCCGTCGGTCGTGGAGCGTGACGACCCGCGTGGCGCGCGCGGTCACCGACGGCGCGTGCGTCGCGATGAGCACGGCAGCGCCGTCGGCGGCGAAGGCTTCCAACCGGTCCAGCACCATCGCGGCGTTACCGTCGTCGAGCGCACTGGTCGGTTCGTCGGCGAGGATGACCGACGGCTCCTTCACCAGGAGCCGTGCGAGGGCGACGCGCTGTTGTTCGCCGCCGCTCAGCTCGTACGTGCGGTGGGTCGAGCGGCCGCCGAGGCCGACCTGCTCGAGTGCCGCGGCGGTGGACGTGCTCCGGCGTCGGCCGCGCCCCGTCGGACGGGCCAGGTCGACGTTGGCGCCGACGGTCGCGTCGTGGACGAGACCGAAGTCCTGGAACAGGTACCCGATGTGGTCGCGTCGGAGCAGTCGCGCGCGACGCGCACTCCGCCCGGCGTCCACGCCACCGATGGTGATCGTCCCGGAGTCGACCCGGTCGATGTGCCCGACGCAGTCGAGCAGTGTCGACTTGCCGCAGCCGCTCGGCCCCGTGAGCGCCACGACCTCGCCGGGCGCGACCGCGAAGGAGAGGTCCTCCCAGAGCGTGCGACCGCCCCGCTGCTTGCTGACGGCCAGGACGTCGATCATCGTGCTCCGTCTCCTCGGGTCCTGTCGGTGCCCCGAGCCGTGCCGAGGACGATCCCGGTGCTCACGAGCGACACCGCCATCGCGGCCGTGATCGCGAGCAGCGCTGCCGGCGTGGCGGTCTGCGTCAGCGGGTCCAGCGTCGAGACCTGCCACGTTGCATCCGGCCTGAGCCGGGACCACGCCGCACCCGCCGCGACCGCTGCGACGGCGACCGACACCACCTCCACGGCGAGCAGGTCGGCGTCCGCTCGCACCGGGTGGACGCCCGCGACGGTCTTCGCGAACCTGGCCCGTCCGTGTCGGCGACGGTGTGCCGACGTCGCCAGTACGGCGAGCGCGACCGCCACCACGGCGCCGCTGACGACGGCAGCGGACTGGGCCACGACCGTCCGTCCGGCACCGCGTGCCGTCTCGGCTGCCGCTTGTCCGACGTCGACCACGGCACTGATCTCCGAGCCGACCCCGGCAGCGTGGATCGCCCGCTCCGCGCGCGCTCGGTCGCGGAACACGACGTCGCCGGTCGACAGCCACGAGCCGAGCTGGTCCGCCGAGAACATCGTGGCCGGCGTCGGGACGACCACCAGGACGGCGTCGTCGACCCACCCCCGGACCCGACCGCCGTCCGGGTACGTCCAGAGCTCCGGCGTGCCGAGCCGCCCGACGGTGACGTCCTCGGTGGCCGCAGCGGGCCCGTCACGGAAGTCCCAGTCGGTGAGTGAACCGACGAGCGCGTCCGGGTCGAGGCTGCTGCGCTCGGGCAGCCAGACGGTCGGCGTCGCACCGGCACGGATGCGGGTGCCGTCTACTGCGCGGACGTCCTGGAGCCGGAGGTACTCGGCATCGACGAAGAGCGCGGACACCCCCGCGCCGCCCTCGCCGGTCGAGACCTCCCTGAGCGCGGTGAGCAGTGCGTCGTGGTCCTGCAGTGCGCCACCGACGAACCGGCCGAGCCGGTCCCAGTACACCTGCGACCCGATCGGTCGGGGGTCCGGCGTGATCCAGAGCTGCACGGCCGTCCCAGCCGCGCGGAGGTCGCGTTCGGTGCCGGACGTCCGCGCCACGACCTCGGCGCCGACGAGACCGCTCACCGCGGCGACGAGCAGCAGTGTCGCCGCCAGGCGTGCGGCGTGCGCGAGGCCGACGACGCCACCCGGTGGCCGCGACCCACGGAGGGCGTCGACGAGGGGGCGTCGGCAGGCGAGGAGGACGCCCGTCGCGTGGGCGAGCAGCACCGGCACGAGCAGCGCGGCGCACAGCAGCGCGGACGCGGCGACGAGTGCCGGCCACTGCGCTGCGCCGTTGACGACCCAGGTGCCGACGCCGACGAGTGGCGCGCCGACGAGCGCGACCGCCGCGCTCGTCCGCAGCGCACCGAGCTCCTGCCGCAGGATCCGCACGGTGCTCTGCCCGTGCAGTCGGGGGACCGCACAGCGTCGCGGCGAGCCGACCGTCGCCACCAGGCACGCGGTGGCCGATCCGAGCACCAGGACGCCGACCAGACCGAGGGTGCCGTCGACCGTGTCACCGATGCCGAGTCGGGCGAGCGCCGGGGTCGACTCGGTCGTCGCTCGGTAACCGACCGAGTCGAAGGCGCGGACCAGGTCGTGGCGGGCGGCGTCGTCACCGAAGAGTTCGTACGTGCCGGTCGGATCGACGTGGTCGAGGTCGGACACGGGCCGGACCCGGGTCGACACCGCACGGGAGAAGTCCGGGTAGCCGTCACGGAGCCACCGCTCGCCGAGCGTCCCCGGAGCGTCGGTCACGAGCGCTGTCCGGCGACCGTCCGGGTCCGCGCGGTCGGCGACCATCCGGACGACGGTCGCGTGGTGTTCCACGGCGACGCGGGTGATCGCTCCGGCGACGATCCGGTTCGACCGCGCCGCGCCGTCGAGGGAGACGGTGACCGAGGACGTCGCCCCGACCACGCTGGTCTCGTCCGCCACGGTGAGTCCCACGAAGGCGAGGACGAACGCGAGGACGGGCGGGATGGCGTAGGCGAGTACGAGTGCGCGGGATCGCATGCGTCCTTCCGCTCCGCTGACGTGTCCGATCAGCGTGGCGGAACTGCAGCACTGCGGTCAAACACCGGATGTACGATATTTGGTTCCGCGCTAGTCCTCCGCCGCGAACAACGCATCCGCCAACGGCCCCACGTCAGTCCGGAACGACCACTGCACCGTGTTCCAGTCGTGCCCGCTCCCCGGCGCCGACCCGATCGACACCCGCGCCCCGGCCGCACGAGCAGCCTCCCCGAGCCGCCGCGCGTTCTCGCTGAACTCCCGGTCGGCCGATCCCGCCGTCAGCCACAGCGCGTGCCCGTCGAGCCCGTTCGCCCGCATCTGCGCGATCGGCGCCGCGGCCCGCCACGCCGCCAGGGACCCACCGAACGCCTGGTCGGCGCTGTGCTGCGGGCCCTGGTCGACCGGCTGGAGCTCGCTCGACACGGCCAGTGCCGCGCCGAAGTCCGCCGGGTGTCCGGTGAGGAACTGCATGGTGCAGGTGGCGCCCTGCGAGAAGCCGGTCAGCCCCCAGGCCTTCCGGTCCGTGGTGGCGGGCAGGTTCCGGGTGATCCACGCGGGCACGTCCTGCGTCACGTACGTCGCGACGTCGCCGAGCCGGGAGTCGACGCACATCGTGTTCCGCCCGGGTGCCGAGAGTTGGTCGACGCTGACGACGATCGGTGCGCGGCCGTCGTGGGCACGGGCGTAGGCGTCGAGCGGTTCCGCCAGGCGACCGGCGGTGAACAGGTCCCCGGGGGCACCCGGCTGCCCGGAGAAGGCGATCACGACGGGCAGCGGCCGGGGGTCCCGGACGAGGGCGGCGGGTGGCAGCCAGACCACCGCGCGCCGGGCCGCGAAGTGCGAGCGGGTGCCGGGGATCTCGGCGGTCCGCACGATGCCGGCGGCCGGCGGTGCGGCGAGCGGCGCAGCGTCCGGGTCGTACGCGGGCCAGGGGTCGCTCTGCACGACGGTGCCGAGCGTGGGGTACTTCGCGAACTCGACGTTGATGCCGAGAGCGGGCACGAGCAGCGCCGCGGGCACCAGGACGACCGCGAGGGTCCGACGCCACCGGCCGCCCTGCACGAGGCCGGTCACGGCGAGGGCGAGTGCTGCTCCGGCGAACGCGCTCCACATCTGCGTCACCGGGCTGAGGGCGACACCGAACAGGTCGACGACCTGCGTGGTGAACCAGCACGCGCCGAGGACCACGAGCGCGGCGGCACCGGCGATGGCCGCCCGGAGGCCGACCCGTCGCCACGCCTGCTGCGACCGCCACTGCCGGACGGCGGGGAGCAGGACGGCGACGGCCAGCACGGTGAACGCCAGGTCGGCCGGCACGAGCTTCGACGGCGCCTGCAGTTGGGTCGCGAGCAGCCACTCGGTCGGGCTCACCGACGGGCGCCGACGCGCGAGGAGCCCGCGCCGACGTGCGCCTGACGGAGTGCCCAGAGGTGCTTCGGGCGGAGGCCGGGCACGTACGCGGTGGTCAGGGCGCGCGCGACCCGGGGTGCCTGCAGGGCGCTCGGCACGACGAGCCAGAGCGGCTCGTGCGCGGCCCCGAACTTCTCCTTGAACCGCTGCAGCGACCGGAAGCCGTACACGGGCTCGAGGGCACGGGCGACGAGCGCCGACCCGCGCGCGACCCACGACCCGGCGTCGGCGTGCGGAGCGAGCGGCGTGCCGGAGAGGCTGATCGTGGCGAGCCCGGCCTCGCGGGCACGCAGGGCCGTCCGTGCGATGAGGAACTCCATCACGCCGGGCATCCCGTCCTCACCGCGTCGCATGACGTCCAGTGTGTACCCGGTCAGCGTCCCGTGCTCGTGGATCGGCAGCCAGCTCGTCACCGCCGTCACCCGCCCCTCGGCGGTCACCGCGAGCAGCAGGCGCACGTCCGGGTCGTCGAGCTCGTGGAAGCCCCCGAGGGTGAAGCCCATCTCCGGCAGGCGCCGGTCGGCGGCCCACCGGGTGCAGATCGCCTCGACCTGCGCGCGCCGGTCGGCGTCGAGTGCGGCGAGCGTCGTCCACTCGTCGCGGAGGCCCTCGCGGTCGGCACGGTTCGACGCGGTGCGGAGGTCCTGTCGCTTCTTCCCGCGCAGGTCGAAGGTCGTCACGTCGAGGACCGACTCGACGCCGACCGGGAACGACGCCCAGCCCTCCGCCGCGAGGATCGCGCGCACCGGCTCGTGCACGCTCGTGAAGGCGGGGACCCAGCCGTTGCGCTCGCAGGCGCGCGCGAAGGCGGCGACGACCTCGGCCCGGTCCGCCGCGGCGCAGGCCGGGTCGGAGACGGTCAGCGCGACGTCGCCGTGCACCCGGTAGGCGACGGCGCCGAGTCCGTCCGGGTGGGTCCAGGTCGCGTTGCCCTGCCAGGTGCCCATGTGTCCGAGGCTGCCCGCGTCGCCCTCGCGGAGCATGCCGAGGTACGTCTCCGGGCAGGTCGCACTCGCGGTGAAGCGGGCCCGCACGAGCCGACCGCGGAGCACCACGATCGCCAGGAGCACCGCGGCGGGCACGGCCCACGCGCCGAGCAGGGTGACCTGCCACTCGACCTGGTCGGTCGTCAGCCCCTGCCACTGCACGAACCCGTCCTGCAGCGGTTCGATCAGGAACACGTCCGCGAGCACGGCCGACAGCGTCACGAGCAGGCCCGCGGCCAGGACGATCCCGGTGCGACGTCCGCGCCGGACCAGGCAGGCCGCGCCGACGAGGAGCACGCCCACGAGCACGGTCGCGCGGTCGCTCATGGCGTCGGCGAAGGGGGAGAGGACCCCGTCCGGGTCCGGGACGACGAGCGTGACCAGGGTGCCGGCACCGAGCGCGACGAGCGTCGCGACGACGACCGGACGGGGTTCCGTGACGACGGTGCGGTCGGCGCGGGGTGCGGTCGGGGCCGGCCGGGAGGCGCGGCGCACCACGAGCGCGCCGGCTGCGGTCCCGGCCAGGGTCGCCAGGGCGCGGGCGGTGTCGGACCCGTGCCCGGCGAACAGCACCAGCGTGAGCACGACCGTCCAGAGGACGGCGCGGACGCGCCGCCGTCGGGCCGGCGGCATCGACGCCGAGACGGCCGCCAGGAGTGCGGTCGCGACCGCGGACGGCGCGAACAGCGGTTCGCCGGAGGCGGCCTGTGCGTGCGCCTCACCGACGGCGACCCCGACGGTCACCGCGAGGGACGTCACGCCGACGGCGACCAGGGGTGCGCCGGCACCGATCAGCACGGTGCGCAGCGGGCCGAGGGTCCGTTCGGCGAGCAGGGTCGCCGCGACGACGAGCGCGAGGGCGAACCAGGCGACCGGCGGGTGGTGCGGGAAGTCCGGTTCGGCGTGCGCGATCCGTGCGGTGACGGCGAGCAGGACCGCGACGACGGCGACGCCGGTCGTGACGGGGTGCCGACGGAGGGCGGCGACGAGAGCTGTGGGGTCCACAGTGCCATCACAGCCGGGTGGCCAGAGTCGGGACATCGGGCGACGGCGTGAACCGCGGTGGCCGGTCGGCCACCGGGCATCCCCCGGGCGGTGGTGGTCCGGCCCGGGTGCGACGTCAGGGGACGGGCACGCCCGGACGGTGCTCGACCGGCAGCCGCAGGTGCAGCGCGAACCCGTCGCCGGGCTGCGGGCCGGACTCCAGGTGGCCGCCGAGCAGCGAGGCGCGCTCGCCGAGGCCGATGAGGCCGAGCCCGGAGCCGGGGAGCTCGAGCCGCTCGGCCTGCGCCGGGCCGTTGACCAGGTCGACGAGGACCTGGTCCCCGTGCAGCCGACCGCTCACCCGGACCCGCGCGCCGGGGGCGTGCTTCCGGACGTTCGTGAGCCCCTCCTGCACGAACCGGTAGACCGCGCGCTGCACGGGCAGGGGCAGGGTGTCGGGCAGGTCGACCGCCACCTCGGTCTCGAGTCCGCTCGCCGCGACGAGCCGGTCGAGGTCGGCGAGCACCGGCTGCGGGGCCGTCTCGCGGTCGGTCCCGCCGGACGCGCGCAGGACCAGCACCATCTCGCGGAGCTCCTGCAGGGTGACGACGCAGAGCTGGCGGATCGTCCGGGCGAAGGCGCGCTCGCGCTCGTCGCGTCCGGCCATCTGCACGCCGCCGGCCTGCACCGCGATCAGCGTGACCTGGTGCGAGACGACGTCGTGCATCTCGCGGGCGAGCAGCGCGCGCTCGCGGGAGAGCGCCACCGCCGCGGCCTGGCGGCGTTCCTCGCTCCGGGACGCCCGCAGTTCGGCGATCCGGTCCACCAGGTCCGCCCGCGTCCGGACGAGCAGCCCGATCGCGAGCGGACCGAGCGCGAAGATGAGCGCGTAGACGACCGAGACGACGATCTCGTCGAGCTGCTGCGGCGGCCCGACGACGAAGCCGCTGAAGCCCACGAACTGCACCGCGGCCGCCAGGAGCATGAGCCACCGGCGGTCCGTCCGCTCGCCGAGGGTGAACAGCGCGACGCTCGCCGCCACGACCCCGGACCCGAAGAAGAGTGCGGGCATCGTCAGGGCGAACGTGAGCACGGGCAGCCGACGCCGCAGGACCAGGGCCGCGGCCGCGACCACGGAGACGGTGACCTCGGTCGCCGTCGCACCCGCGATGTCGAGCACCGCGTCGACGACGGCGGCCGCGAGGAAGAGCGCGTCCACCAGCCACCAGGGGGCGGGGTGCGCACGCGCACGGCGCAGGCCGGCGTCGACGAGCGCGTCGAGCCTCCCGTCCGTCCGCGCCAGCAGTGAGCGGACGCGCGCGACGCGCGTCCGCTCAGCCATCGAGGAGCCCGGCCTCGGCGGCGCGCAGCGCGAGCTGGACGCGCGTCGTGACGCCGAAGGCGGCGAGCAGCGCGCGCACGTCCTCCTTGACGGTCCCGGTGCTCACGCCGATGCGCTGCCCGATCTCGGGGTTGCTCGCGCCCGCGGCGACCAGGCGCACGACGTCGTGCTCCCGGGCGGACAGCGCGGGCGCCTCGACGGTCGGGCGGGGCGCGAAGAGCCGCGTGCGGTCGAGTCCGGGCGCGAGCACGATCCCGCCGCGGGCCAGGGCGCGGACGTACTCGGCGAGCGACTCCGGGTCGGTGTCCTTGAGCAGGAAGCCCGCCGCGCCGCACTCCATCGCCTGCGCGACGACCTGCGTGTCGGTGTCGAACGTGGTGAGCATGGCGACCGCGGGCGGTTCGGGCAGCGCGCGGAGGGCGTCGAGGACCTCGAGCCCGTTCACCCGCGGCATCCGCACGTCGAGCAGGACGACGTCGGGACGGTGGCGACGGACCGTGTCGACAGCGTCGACGTCGCCGCTCGTGGCGACGACGTCGATGTCCGCCGCCGCGCCGAGGATGAGTTCGAAGCCGTACCGGACGAGGGTCTCGTCGTCCACGATCACCACCGAGGTCACGGTCGTCATCTTGACACGCCGTTGGCGAACGCGGACCGACTCGCTACTGTGAGGGGAACTGGTCATGTCCGCGCATGACCACCGGCACGACCGGTCACGACGAGCGACGGAGCACGGGGACCCGCATGACGACCCGCATCACCGAGGGCGCCGAGCCGAAGCACCAGCAGCTCCGCCGGATCCTGCTGGACCTCGCGACCACGCGGCTGGCCCCCGGTGCGGCGATCCCCTCGGAACGGCAGCTCATCGCGGAGTACGGCGTCTCGCGGATCACGGTGCGCGAGGCCCTCGGGCAGCTCGTCAACGAGGGCTACCTCGAGCGCGTGCGGGGCAAGGGCACGTTCGTGGCGCGACGTCCGGTGCAGTCGACGCTCCACCTGGCGTCGTTCACCGAGGAGATGCGCGCGCTCGGGCACGTGCCGACGACGGTCGTGCTCGTGCGCGAGGAACGCGTGCCGCCGGCGGACACCGTCGCGGCGCTGCGGCTGGCCGACGGGGACACGGCGCACCACCTCAAGCGGCTCCGGATGGCGGACGGGGTGCCGGTGTCGATCGACGACGCCTGGCTCTCGGCGTCGGCGTTCCCGGGGCTCCTCGAGCAGGACCTGTCGGGGTCGGTGTACTCGCTCGCGGCGGACGAGTACGGCACGCCGATCGACCGGGCGCGACAGACCGTGGCCGCCAAGGCAGCGGCCGACGACGTGGCCACCCTGCTCGGGACGCGGACCGGCGCACCGGTGCTCGAGTTCGACCGGGTGTCGTACTCGGGGGACCGGCCGGTCGAGCACGCACGCTCCTGGTACCGGTCGGACCGCTACCGGGTGCAGATGGAGGTCACGGCGTCCCGTCCCGTCGCGTAGCGCGGGTGCGAACGGCACCGCGAGCCTCGGCTCCGCGGACATCTTCGCGGTCACCGGACCGCGAAACTGTCCGCAGGGGCGAGGCTCGGCAGCGCCGCCCGGGCCGTCAGACCGTGAAGAGCGTGGCGCCGTCGGTGAGGGTCGTGCCGACCGTGGACTGCTCGACGGAGTCCGGCGCGCTGCCGAGCACCACGACCGGGCACACGGGCGAGTAGCCGGCGGCCGAGATCGCCGCGGGCGTGAAGCGCACGACCGGGTCACCGGCGCGGACGGTGTCGCCCTCCGCCGCGAGCAGGTCGAAGCCGTCGCCGCGCAGCTTCACCGTGTCGATGCCGACGTGCACCAGGACGTCGGTCCCGGCGGTGCCCTGCAGGGCGAACGCGTGCGGGTGCAGCTTGACGATCGTGCCGTCGACCGGGGCGACGGCGGTCACCGCGTCCTCGACACCGGTCGGGTCGACCGCGACCCCGGCGCCGACGAGCTGCCCGGCGAACACCGGGTCGGGCACGTCGGCGAGGGCGACGACCGGCCCCGCGAAGGGGGTCCGGACCGTCGTCACAGCTCGTCCTGGATGTCCTGCGCGAGGTTGTCGGCCACGGTGCCGACGATGACCTGCCAGCCGGTGCCGCCACCGACGACAGCCTGCGCGCCCGCGGCCTGCAGAGCGGCCTTGTCGACGAGGTCACCGTCCTCGACCTCGACACGCAGTCGCGTGATGCAGCCCTCGACCTCCTCGATGTTGTCGACCCCGCCCAGCGCGGCGATGATGTCGGCTGCCTTGATGTCGGCCATCGGTTCCTCCTCGTTGCGGTTTCCGTGCCGGGTTGACACACATCCGGTCACCGGTTCAGACTACGGAACTGGTCATGACCGGACAGGACCGGACCCGGCGGTACCGCCGAGGCTACCCGCGCCGGACGCGTGACTCAACCCACCCACCGCCGACAGCTCCACCCGATGACGAGAGGACCGCCGATGAGCACCGCTGCTGCAACGGACGTGCCGGACAAGAAGACCCCGAAGAAGCAGTCCAGGCTCTTCGCGAACGCTCAGCGCCTCGGCCGGAGCCTGCTCCTGCCGATCGCGGTGATGCCGGCGGCCGGCATCCTCAACCGCATCGGCCAGCCCGACCTGCTCGGCGCCATCCCCGGGTTCGAGACCGGCGCCGGCGTGATCTCCGCGGCGGGCCAGGCGATCTTCACGTGGCTGCCGCTGCTCTTCGCGGTGGGCATCGCGATCGGCTGGGCCAAGAAGTCGGACGGCACCACGGCGCTCGCCGCGGTGGTCGGCTACATGGTCATGTACGAGGTCTTCGCCGTCATGTCGCCGATCGTGCTCGCGGGCGTCAAGGACGCGAACGGCGACCAGGCCACGATCAACTTCGGCGTGCTCGGCGGCATCGTGATGGGTCTCGTCGCCGCCAACCTGTGGCAGCGGTTCCACCGGACGAAGATGCCCGACTTCCTCGGCTTCTTCTCGGGGCGTCGACTCGTCCCGATCCTCACCGCGGCGGCCGGCCTGGTCATCGCCGTGCTGATGTCCTTCGTCTACCGCTACTTCGACATCGCCCTGAGTGCCGCCGGCCAGGCGGTGTCGGACAACGCCGTCATCGGCGGCGGCATCTTCGGGTTCGCGAACCGCATGCTCATCCCGGTCGGCCTCCACCAGCTGCTCAACTTCTTCCCCTGGTTCCAGCTCGGGAGCTTCACGAACGCGGCCGGGGACGTCGTGCACGGCGACATCCCGCGCTTCCTCGCCGGTGACCCCACCGCGGGCATCTTCCAGACGGGCTTCTTCCCCATCATGATGTTCGCGCTGCCGGCCGGTGCCCTCGCCATCTGGCGGAACGCGAAGCCGCAGAACCGCAAGCTCGTCGGCGGCATCATGCTCTCCGCGGCGCTCACCTCGTTCGTCACGGGTATCACCGAGCCGCTCGAGTACTCGTTCATGTTCGTCGCGTTCCCGCTGTACGTCATCCACGCGGTCCTCACGGGTACGTCGCTGGCGCTGGTGAACGCGCTCGGGATCCACGACGGCTTCTCGTTCTCGGCCGGCGCGATCGACTACGTGCTGAACTTCGGCAAGGCGGACGGGGCGATCTGGCTGATCCCGATCGGCCTGGCGTACGCGGTCGTCTACTACTTCCTGTTCAGCTTCGTCATCAAGAAGTGGAACCTGCGGACCCCGGGCCGCGAGGAGGACACGATCGCCGAGAACACGATCGACGCCGCCACCAAGGCCTAGTCGCCACCACGCGACGGACGGGAGGCGCGGTGCCGGATGGCGCCGCGCCTCCCGTCCGTCGTTCGGCTGATACTGGTTTTGACAACCGTTATCAGCAAGCCGTACGCTCGTCCCATGCAGAACCGCCGTCTCCTCGCCCTGCCGCTCGTCGCCGGCGCCGCAGCCCTCGTGCTGACCGGGTGCGCCACGTCCTCGTCCGGCAGCGGGAGCGGCAGCGACGACGGCACCGTCCGCGTCGTCGCCTCGACCAACGTGTACGGCTCGATCGCGAAGACCGTCGGCGGCGACGACGTCGAGGTCACGAGCATCCTCGACGACCCGTCGCAGGACCCGCACTCGTTCGAGTCCAGCGCGCGGACGCAGCTCGCGGTGTCCCGGGCCGACCTGCTCATCGAGAACGGCGGCGGGTACGACGACTTCATGACGACGCTCGCGAAGGCCTCGGACACCAAGGCCGACACGATCGACGTGGTGGAGCTCTCCGGCCTCGACGCGGGCGGTGACGCCGAGTTCAACGAGCACGTTTTCTACGACTACCCGACCATGGTCAAGCTCGTGGCCGACGTCGAGCAGCGCCTGACGAAGCTCGACTCCGCGCAGGCCGACACCTTCGAGCGCAACGCGAAGGCGCTCACCAGCAAGCTCGACGACCTCGAGTCGCAGACCGCGGCGGCCAAGGAGGAGGTCGACGGTCAGAAGGTGTCGTACACCGAGCCGGTGCCCGGGTACCTGTTCGACGCGATGGGCCTCGACAACGTCACGCCGGAGGCGTTCTCGGAGGCGATCGAGGAGGGCGACGACGTCCCGCCGGCCGCGCTCAACGACACGCTCCGACTGTTCAGCGAGAAGCAGGTGAAGCTGCTCGCCTACAACGAGCAGACGTCCAGCCCGGAGACCGAGCAGGTGAAGCAGGCCGCCGACCAGGCCGGCATCCCGGTGGTCGGTGTCACGGAGACGCTCCCGAAGGGGGAGGATTACGTCTCGTGGCAGCAGGCGAACATCGACGCGATCCAGGGGGCGCTCACGAAGTGACCGCGGTCCAGACCCCCTCGCGAACCGCTGCGGCTCCCGGCCGTGGCGGTTCCGCCGTGCTCGCGCTCCGCGACGCCGCACTGTCCTACGGCTCGCGGGCGCTCTGGTCGCACCTCGACCTCGACGTCGCACCGGGCGAGTTCGTCGCCGTGCTCGGGCCGAACGGCGCCGGCAAGACCTCGCTCCTGCGCACGGTCCTCGGCCAGCAGCGCCTGACCGGCGGCACGATGTCGTTCCTCGGCCGACCCGTCCGCCGTGGGCACCGGAGGATCGGGTACATCCCGCAGCAGCGCCTGATGGAGTCCGGCACGCCGCTCCGCGCGCGGGACATGATCGCGCAGGGGGTCACCGGGTCGCGCTGGGGCGTCCTACCAGCGAGTCGTGCCGAGCGAGCGCGCATCGACCGCATCCTCGACGAGGTCGGCGCGACGGCGTTCGCGGACGCCCCGGTCGCCGAGCTGTCCGGGGGCGAGCAGCAGCGCACCCGCGTCGGGCAGGCCATCGCCGCCGACCCCGCGTTGCTGCTGTGCGACGAACCGCTCATCTCGCTGGACCTGCGGCACCAGCGCGGGGTCACCGAGCTCATCGACCGGCAGCGCCGCCAGCAGGACGCCGCCGTGCTGTTCGTCACGCACGACGTGAACCCGATCCTCGACGTCGTCGACCGGGTCCTCTACATCGCGGGCGGGCGCTTCCGGATCGGCGCGCCCGACGAGGTGCTGCGGGCCGACGTCCTCTCCGACCTCTACGGCACCCCCGTCGACGTCGTCCGGACCATGGGCCGCATCGTCATCGTCGGTGCGAACGAGGCCCACGACCAGACCGGGGCGCACCACCACTGCGACCCGGACCCACACGCCACCACACCGGACGAAGGGCGGATCTGATGGACGTCCTGTCGACCGTCTTCTCGTTCCAGGACTACGGCGAGCTCCTGGTCCTCGTGCAGAACTCGATCTGGGCCGGCGCCGTGCTCGGCATCGTCGGCGGGCTCATCGGCCCGTTCGTCGTCGCCCGCAACATGCCGTTCGCGGTGCACGGCATCTCGGAGCTCTCGTTCGCCGGGGCCAGCGCCGCGCTGCTGTTCGGGGTGAACGTCGTCACCGGCTCGCTCGTCGGGTCGGTGGTCGCGGCGCTGCTCATCGGGCTGCTCGGCTCGCGGGCCCGCGACCGGAACTCGATCATCGCCGTGCTCATGCCGTTCGGTCTCGGGCTCGGCATCCTGTGCCTGGCGCTCTACAAGGGCCGGGCGGCGAACAAGTTCGGGCTGCTGACCGGGCAGATCGTCTCGGTCGACAACCCGCAGCTGACCTCGCTCGTGGTCGTCTCCGCGATCGTCGTGGTCACGCTCCTGGTCGTCTGGCGCCCGCTGATGTTCTCGTCGGTCGACCCCGACGTCGCGGCGGCGGCCGGGGTGCCGGTCCGGACCCTCGCGATCGTGTTCATGCTCGCGCTCGGCCTGGCCACCGCGGTCTCCGTGCAGATCGTCGGTGCGCTGCTGGTGCTCTCGCTGCTCGTCACCCCCGCGGCCGCCGCGCTGCGCCTGTCGTCGCACCCCGTGGTCGTGCCCGTGCTCTCGACGGTGTTCGCCGTGGTGTCGGTCGTGGGTGGCATCCTGCTCGCACTCGGCGGCGGCCTGCCGATCAGCCCGTACGTCACGACGATCTCGTTCGTGATCTGGGTCGTCTGCCGCATCGTGGGCGGACGCAAGGACCGGCGCGGACGCGACCGGATCGCGGACCGCGAGCAGACCGACGGAGGCGCACCGAGCCTCCCGTCCGGGACCGACGCGTCGACCGACGCGACCCGCAGGGAAGGAGTCACCGCATGAACGCCGTGCAGAAGCCGAAGCGGAACACCTGGCAGCGCGAGGCGGTGCGCAGCGCGCTGTCCGGCACCGAGGGGTTCGTCAGCGCGCAGGCGCTCCACCAGCACCTGCGCGACGGCGGGTCCACCATCGGACTGGCGACGGTGTACCGGGCGCTCGCCGACCTGGCGACCGAGGGGGACGCCGACTCGCTGCAGCAGGACGGCGAGTCGCTCTACCGTGCGTGCACGACGGACCGGCACCACCACCACCTCATCTGCCGGAACTGCGGCCGGACCGTCGAGATCGAGGCCGACCCCGTCGAGCGGTGGGCGCAGGACGTCGCCGCCGCGAACGGGTTCACGAACGCGAGCCACGTCGTGGACATCTTCGGCGAGTGCGCGGTCTGCACCGCGGCGCGCACCGGGGAGTAGCCTCCCGCGCATGCACGTCATCCTGGTGCCCGGGTTCTGGCTCGACGCGAGCGCGTGGGACGAGGTGACGCCCGTGCTGCAGGAGGCCGGGCACTCCGTCCAGGCGGTCACGCGGACCGGCGCGACGCTCGACGAGCAGGTCGCCGGGATCGTCGCGGTGCTCGACGAGGTCGCGACACCCGAGGAACCCGTCGTGCTCGCCGGCCACTCGGGAGCGGGCCCGATGGTGCTCATGGCCGCGGACCGGCGACCCTCGCTCGTGGCGCACCTGCTGTACGTCGACACGTTCCCCGGGCCCGAGGGCGGGTGCGTCAACGACGAGCTGCCCGTGGTGGACGGCGTCGTGCCGCTGCCGTCGTGGGACGTGTGGGAGCCGGCGACCGTCCGGGGGATGACGCCCGAGCTGCGCGAGGCCTTCGAACGCCGGGCGGTCCCGGAACCGGCTGCCGTGCCCTCCGACCCGTTCCACTACACCGATGCCGCACGGCACCGGATCCCGGCGACCGTCGTGTCCTGCGAGGTCCCGGCGGCGGAGCTCGCGGCGATGGTCGCGGAGCACCACGCCTGGACGACCGAGCTCTCGGCGGTGGAGGACCTGACGATCGTGGGCCTCGAGACCGGGCACTGGCCGATGTTCACGGCGCCGGGGGAGCTCGGGGCGCTCCTGGTGCAGGCGCTCGCGCCGCGGCCGACCACCGGGCTGTAGGCGGACGCGCCCCGGCTTGTGACACGCCCGGTCGTCGCGTAGTGTTGACCCCTGGTCCGCCGCGTCCGCGTGGCAGACCCAGTTGTTCCAAGCCCTCCGACCGTCGCGAACGCCGCGGTCGCGCGGTGCTCGCAGCCCCTTCGACAGGGTCCGCGGGCCTGGGCGGTGCACACAACCCCCTCGCAGCCCGTTCCGACGGACCTGCGCGTGTGCGCCAGGCAAGTGAACTTGGGAGCGGCCGTCCGGTCGCTCGGTACCTCAGGAGGAAACCATGGCAGCAGTGTGCCAGGTGACCGGAGCCACCCCCGGCTTCGGACACAACATCTCGCACTCGCACCGCCGGACGAAGCGTCGCTTCGACCCGAACGTGCAGAAGAAGACGTACTACGTGCCCTCGCTTCGTCGTAACGTCACGCTCACGCTCAGCGCAAAGGGCATCAAGGTGATCGACGCACGCGGCATCGAGTCCGTCGTCAAGGATCTCCTCGCCCGTGGGGAGAAGATCTGATGGCCAAGAAGGGTCAGGACGTCCGTCCGATCATCAAGCTCCGCTCCACCGCGGGGACCGGGTTCACCTACGTGACCAAGAAGAACCGTCGCAACAACCCGGACCGTCTCGTGCTCAAGAAGTACGACCCGGTGATCCGCAAGCACGTCGACTTCCGTGAGGAGCGCTAAGCATGGCGAAGAAGAGCAAGATCGCGAAGAACAACCAGCGCGCCGAGGTCATCGCGCGCTACGCCGAGCGTCGTCTCGAGCTGAAGAAGGCCCTCGTGGACCCGAACGGCACCGACGAGTCGCGTGAGGCCGCCCGCGTCGGCCTGCAGAAGCTCCCGCGCGACGCGTCGCCGGTGCGCTACCGCAACCGCGACGCCATCGACGGTCGCCCCCGTGGCCACCTCGGTGAGTACGGCATCAGCCGTGTCCGCTTCCGCGACATGGCCCACCGTGGCGAGCTGCCGGGCATCACGAAGAGCTCCTGGTAAGCACCATCCCGCACGAACGCCCCGTCCCCTCCGAGGGACGGGGCGTTCGTCGTCCCCCGGGTCGTTGAGTGGCCGTCACGATCGTCACATCCGTCACTCGGACCCCTCGGAACCCTCGACAAGCCCGGAAATCCGGGCGAGTCGGTCGTCCGCACACCCGCTGGCTGGTAGGTTCGCTGTCGGTTCCGCCCGGCGTGCTCGCCTGTGGAGCCACCACGTCCAGGGCACCCGCTCCGGGCGGGCGGGCGTCCCGAACGTCCCACCGACACTGCAAGAAGTCCGAGGAGGACATCCATGGCTGACAAGTCACTGAACCGCACCGAGCTCGTCGCTGCCGTCGCGCAGGAGTCCGGCCAGAGCCAGGCCACCGTCAACGGCGTCGTCGACGCGCTGTTCAGCGTCGTCTCGTCATCGGTCGCCGACGGCACCAAGGTCACCATCCCGGGCTGGATCGCCTTCGAGAAGACCCACCGCGCCGCGCGCACCGGCCGCAACCCGCAGACGGGTGACGCCATCGAGATCGCCGCGAGCGACTCGGTCAAGGTCAGCGCCGGCTCGAAGCTCAAGGCTGCCGTCAAGTAGCACCCCCGGAACACCACTCGGAAGGGACGGCCTCGGCCGTCCCTTCCGTCGTTCCCGGACGAAGTCACGGTCCACGGGCACCCCTGCACGGCCGGGAGGCGCGGGTCACCGCCCACAGGTCGGCCCACCCGCGTGCCGTGGTCGGGCGGGCAGCGCCTAGGCTTGTCGGGTGGACCGGATCGCACGCATCGCCGGCCCCGCCGTGCTGCTGCTCGTCGGGTTCGTCTCGCTCCTCGTCGCCCTCGTGATCGGCGGCGGGGCGGACCGTGCACTCATCGCGGACCCCGGCGCCGTCGTGCGCTTCGGGCTGCCGATCGCGCGGCTCGTCGTCGACCTGTCCGCCGCCGCGACCATCGGCGGACTGGCACTCACCGTCGTCGGACTGTCCCGCAGCCGTCCGGAGTGGAACCGCGCGATCGACGTCGCCGCGGGTGCCGCCGGCGTCTGGACCGTGGCGGCAGCCGTCACCACGTTCTTCACGTTCCTGTCCGTCGCCGGGTCGCCCGTCAGCATCGGCGAGCAGTTCGGCCAGTCGATGGGGGTGTTCCTCACCGGGACCGACCTGGGGACGGCCTGGCTCGTCTCCGTGCTCGTCGCGGCCGCGGTGACGGTGCTCTGCTTCGCCGTGCGCGGGCGCGGCATGGTCGCCCTCACCACCGGTGTCGCCATGATCGGGCTCGTGCCGCTCGCGCAGCAGGGGCACGCCGCCGGGACCGCCAGCCACGACTCGGCCGTGACCGCGCTCGGGCTGCACCTCGTCGGCGCCGCGCTCTGGGTCGGCGGGCTGCTGCTCGTCGTCCTGCTGCGGAACGTCCTTCCCGGCGACCGGCTGCCGCTCGTCGTCTCGCGGTACTCGAGCATCGCGCTGGGGTGCTTCGTCCTCGTCGCGGTGTCGGGCACCGCCTCGGCGCAGATCCGCGTCGGAGCACTGTCGAACCTCGCGACGCCGTACGGGGTCCTCGTGCTCGTCAAGATCGCGGCGATCGTCGGCATCGGGGTCCTCGGCGCCGTCCAGCGCCGCCGGGCCATCCGCGCGCTCACCGATGCGCCCGACCGGCGCGGCCCGTTCTGGACCCTGGTGCTCGTCGAGCTCGCGGTGATGGGGGTCGCCAGCGGGTTCGCCGCGGCGCTCGGCCGCACGGCCACCCCCGCTGGCGAGGTCGCGCTGAGCAAGACGACGAACCCGACGCCGGCCGAGCTCCTCACCGACGACCCGCTGCCCGCCGACCCGGGTGCGTGGGGCTGGCTGACCGCGTGGAACCTCGACCTGTTCTGGCTGATGGCCGCCGTGCTCGCGGCCGCCGCGTACACGGCCGGTGTCGTCCGTCTCCGCCGCCGTGGCGTCTCCTGGCCCGTCCACCGCACCGTCGCTGCGGCGATCGCCGTCGTGTCGCTCGTCCTGGCGACCTCCGGCTCGCTGCACACCTACGACCGCTTCCTCGTGTCGGCGAACGTCGGCGCACACGTGCTCCTCGGCCTGGTCGTCCCCGCGCTCGTCTGGGCTGCCGCACCCGTGCAGCTCGTCCGCGCCGCCGTGCACCGGCGCGACGACGACTCCACCGGCGTGCGGGAGTGGACCGGGCTGCTCGTCGACAACGGCGTGGTGCGGTACCTCGCCCAGCCGTTCCCGTCGTTCGTGCTGCTCGCCGCGGTCTGGTGGGGCCTCTACGCCACGCAGGTGCTCCGCTGGTCGGTGAGCGACCCGTCCGGGCGCACCCTGGTGGACGTGGGGCTGCTGCTCGTCGGACTGCTGGCCGTGCCCACGCTCCTCACCCCGGTCGCCGCGGGCGCCCGGTCGGCGAGCACCGGTGCCGTGCTCGTGCGGGTCGCGGGCGCCGTCGTGGTCGCCGCCGGCACGGTCTCGCTCGGCATCGCGATGCAGGGGCCGCTCGGGCTGCTGCAGGCGTCCTGGTTCGGCGCGATGGGCCGCGAGTGGGGTCCCACGCCGCTGGTCGACCAGGCCCGTGGCGGCGTCGTGCTCGTCGTCGCCGGCGTCCTGCTCGTCGTGACGGTCGTCGTCGTCGCGCTGGTGCGGCTGCGGCGCGACCGCGTCCGTCCCGGCGGCGTCGAGCGGGGACCGAAGTCGCCGGCACCGGCACCGGCACCCGCGTCCGAGGCGGCGGCACGGTGAGCATCGCGCTGAGCGCCGAGCAGCAGGCCGTCTTCGAGTACATCGAGCACACCCGCGACCACGTCTTCATCACCGGACGTGCCGGTACCGGCAAGTCGACCCTGCTGAACCACCTGTCGTGGAACACCGAGAAGCAGGTCGTGATCTGCGCCCCGACCGGCGTCGCGGCGCTGAACGTCGGCGGGCAGACCATCCACTCGCTCTTCCGGCTGCCGATCGGGCTCATCGCCGACGCGGAACTCCGCCAGGGGCCGGAGACCCGCAAGCTCCTGAACACCATCGACACCCTGGTCATCGACGAGGTGTCGATGGTCAACGCCGACCTGCTCGACGCCATGGACCGCTCGCTCCGCAAGGCCCGCGGACGGCAGTTCGAGGCCTTCGGCGGCGTGCAGGTGGTGATGTTCGGCGACCCGTACCAACTCCCGCCCGTGCCGGGGGACGGCGACGAGCGCGCGTACTTCACCGACCACTACCGGTCCATGTGGTTCTTCGACGCGAAGGTGTGGCTCGAGACGGAGCTGCACATCGTCGAGCTGGCGACCGTGCACCGGCAGCGCGACGACGCCTTCGCTGCCATGCTCACGGCGGTGCGCCACGGCCGCGTGACGGCGGACGTGGCCGGACAGCTCAACACCGCGGGTGCGCGGCCGGCACCGGACGACGCGATCACGCTCGCGACCCGGAACGACACGGTGGCGCGGATCAACAAGGCCGCGCTCGAGCGGCTGCCCGGCAAGGTCAAGACGGCCCGCGCCGACGTGAACGGCGACTTCGGCGGGCGGAACTTCCCCGCGGACGAGGCGCTCGAGCTGAAGCCCGGGGCGCACGTGATGTTCCTGCGCAACGACCCCGACCAGCGCTGGGTGAACGGCACGCTCGGCGTCGTCACGACGATCCGCGACACGGTGTGGGTCGACGTCGACGGCGAGTCCTTCGAGGTCCAGCCGTCGGTCTGGGAGAAGTTCAAGTACTCCTACGACCCGGACAAGAAGGAGCTCAAGAAGGACACCGTGGGGGAGTTCCAGCAGTTCCCGCTGCGGTTGGCCTGGGCCGTGACGATCCACAAGTCGCAGGGGAGCACCTACGACCGAGCTGTCGTCGACCTCGGCAACCGGGTGTTCAGCGCCGGACAGACCTACGTCGCGCTGTCACGCCTCACGTCGCTCGAGGGGCTGTACCTGACGCGACCGCTCCGGCCGCAGGACATCATCGTGGACCTGGACGTCCGGCGCTTCATGTCCGAGGCGCCCCGGATCGTGGCGACCGAACTCGAGGCCGCCCGGCCGCGCGACGCCGACGCCTGACGCCCGACCGGCTCCGCCGACCGGGCACCATCCGGCACGCTCGGTGCCGTCGGGCGACGAGTCCTGCCCACTCGACGACCAGCACACGGCGTGTCCTGCCCGTTCGGCGCAGCCCGCCCCGCCCGGCACGACGACGCCCCGCCCACCCGGAGGTGGACGGGGCGTCGAGGACGGTGCGGTCAGGCGCGCGCGGCCGCCCGCAGCGCCCGGACGTTCTCGCGGTCCGCACCGAACGCGGTGAGGAGCAGCACCACACCGACGATCGCGTGGAAGAGGTTGTCCGCGAACGTCAGGGCGAACACGTTGGCCGAGGTACTACCCAGCGCGAAGCCGTAGACGGCCATGACGACGAGCACGACCCCGACGAGCCGGTTGCCGTTCCGGGAACCGATGGTGGTGCCGAGCCCGGTGACGAGGAGCACGACGGCGAGCAGCACCCACAGCAGGCACAGCGCCGGGTTCACGCCGAACGCGTTCCAGAGCATGCCGCCCTCACGGCTGAAGAAGCCCGGGTCACCGTCCGCGGCGAAGAAGAAGCCGAGGAAGCCCCAGAGCGCCAGGAGCGATCCGGCGGTCAGGGCGAGTGCCCGGTTCGGCGACGCCGTGATGCTCGGTTCCTTGATGGCCACTTCGGTCTCCTCCTGGTACAGGGTGGTGGCACCGGTCGGGCCGGCGACGGGAGCCGGTGCGTCCGCCCGTGGTGCACGGGCGGTGCGGCCGTCGGATCCGGAGGTCGCTGACCCCTGGTTCACAGGCGCGGACCGGCGGACCAACGGTATCGTGTCGGACCCCGACCGTCCGAATCGCAGCCGCGGCACGAGACGGACGAGGAGCCCGATGATCGCCACGCCGAGGAGGACCACGCCGGTGACCCGCACGCCCGAACGCACGGCACCCGAGTCGCGTGGACCGAGTGTCTCGCGACGGATGCGGTGGGCGCTGCTGGCAGCTCTGGGGTTCGTGATCGTGCCTCTCGTCTACGCCGCCGCCGTGTTGACGCCGATCGGGCAGCGGGTCGAGGACGCCGCACTGGGCGGGGTCCGGGAGTCCGACCTGTTCGGGTCGGACACTGCGCTCAACGTCATCTCGGTGCCGGTCATCCTGTTGCTGGTGGTCGTGATCGCCGCCGTGGGTCTCGCTCGTCGCCGTCTCGCCGTGGGGCTCGGAGCGGGGGTCGTGGTGCTCGCCTCGGCGGCCACCTCGACGCTCGTCAAGCGTATCGCCGAGCGCCCGGAGATCGCCCAGTCGACCACGCCCAACTCCTTCCCGTCGGGGCACGCCACGATCGCCCTGGCCGCGCTGTTCGCCGTGCTGTTGGTGACACCGCGACGGTTCCGCCCCCTGGTGACGCTGGTCGGGACGGGGTACGCCGTGTTCGTCGCGAACCAGACCGTCGTGTACGGGTGGCACCGGGTGAGCGACATCGTCGGAGCCTGCGCGATCGCGCTCTTCTGGCTCGGGCTCGTCCGTGCGGTCGGGCCGCGTGTCGACCGGGGGGAGCGCGGCGACCGGGACGGCCGACGGGGGCCCCGGCGCGCGGTGACGGTGGTGCTCCTCCTCGCCACCGGCGTCACGCTCCTGGTCGGTGTGGTTGCGCTGGTCGTGGCGGTGGCCCAGCTCGCCGACGTGCACGGGGCCGTCCTGGTCGCGGGGCGGATGGCATCGAGTGCGAGCGTGCTGGCGGTCGTGACCGTGGTGTGGATCGCCGACGGGATGCACCACGCGGCACAGACCGACGTCGCGGCCTTGCCACCGCGCGGCTGAACCGCCGAGGAGCGCGTCCGCACTGGCGGGAATGCCTCTCGCTGCGCTACGTTGTACCCGGCAAGTCGATGCAAACGCATCGAATCGGACGGCCAGCGACAGCAGCCAGCGACGAGCGGCCAGCAGCCAGGAGGCGTGCACCATGCAGTTCGGGATCTTCACCGTCAGCGACGTCACGACGGACCCCACCACCGGGACGACCCCGGACGACACCACGCGCGTGAAGGACATCCTCACGATCGCCGAGCACGCCGACCAGGCCGGCCTCGACGTCTTCGCGACCGGCGAGCACCACAACCCGCCCTTCGTCGCCTCGAGCCCGACGACGATGCTCAGCTACCTGGCCGGGCGCACGAAGCACATCACCCTGTCGACGAGCACCACGCTCGTCACCACGAACGACCCGGTACGCATCGCCGAGGAGTACGCGATGCTCCAGGTGATCAGCGACGGCCGCATGGACCTCATGATGGGCCGCGGCAACACGGGCCCGGTCTACCCGTGGTTCGGACAGGACATCCGCCAGGGCGTCAACCTGGCCATCGAGAACTACGCGCTCATCCGCCAGCTGTGGGAGAACGACGTCGTCGACTGGCAGGGGCGGTTCCGCACGCCGCTGCAGGGCTTCACCTCGACCCCGCGCCCGCTCGACGGTGTCCCGCCGTTCGTCTGGCACGGGTCGATCCGCACGCCCGAGATCGCCGAGCAGGCCGCCTACTACGGCGACGGCTTCCTCCACAACAACATCTTCTGGCCGATCCAGCACACCGAGCAGATGGTCGGCCTGTACCGCCAGCGCTTCGAGCACTACGGCCACGGCACCGCCGACCAGGCGATCGTCGGCCTCGGCGGCCAGTTCTTCGCGCGGAAGAACTCGCAGGACGCGTGGGACGAGTTCCGCCCGTACTTCGACAACGCCCCGGTGTACGGTCACGGCCCGTCGATGGAGGACTTCACCGCCCAGACGCCGCTGACCGTCGGTTCGCCGCAGCAGGTCATCGACCGGTACGCCGCGATGAAGGACCACGTCGGGCACTACCAGCGCCAGCTGTTCCTCGTCGACCACGCGGGCCTGCCCCTCAAGACGGTCCTCGAGCAGATCGACATCCTCGCCGAGGACATCGTCCCCGAGCTCCGGAAGATCAACGAGGCGGACCGCCCGGCACACGTGCCGTCGGACCCGCCGTCGCACGCCGACCGCGTGGCCGCCGCGCTCGCCGCGGGGACCGCGGGCAGCGACCACGTCGCGGCCGAGGACGAGTTCACGGGAGCGTCCGTCTGATCCCGTGACCGATGACGGACGGGAGGCGCGGTGCCAGCGGGCACCGCGCCTCCCGTCCGTCCCGGCGTGTGACCGGATACCGAGACTCGCCTCAGCGGACGGAACTCGCGTCCTCGCCGCGCGAAGGTGTCCGCAGAGACGAGCCTCGGGGCGCCGCCGGACGCGCCGGCACCAGCTTCAGGCCGACCACGCAGCCGACGATCCCCGCGATGAAGAGCAGGCGCAGGAACGTGACCGGCTCGGCGCCCGTCGCCATCCCCCAGAGGACCGTGAGGGCCGCGCCGGTGCCGGTCCACACCGCGTACGCCGTGCTGATCGGGATGTGCCGGAGCACGTAGCCGAACGCGACCAGGCTCACGACGATGGTGACCGCGAACAGCGCCGTCGGACCCGGCACGGTGAAGCCGTCGCTCGCGCCGAGGGCGGTCGCCCACACGGTCTCGAGCGCGGCGCTGACGAACAGGACGAACCACGCCACCTCAGCTCACCACCTTGAGGCCGACGACACAGGCGACCAGGCCGAGCACGAGGGCGATGCGGGCGATCGAGGCGGCCTCCTGCCGACGGAGGATCGCGACGACGACCGTCAGGGACGCCCCGATGCCGACCCACACCGCGTAGGCCGTGCCGACCGGGATCGCCTTCATGGCGAACGCGAGTCCGACCATGCTGAGCACCATGCCGGCGACGAACACGATCGTCGGCACGACCTTCCTGAACCCGTTCGACGCGCTCAGCGCGGTGGCCCACACCGCTTCGAGCACGCCGGACAGGACGAGCACCACCCAGGCCACGAGGCTCCTCTCCGTGAGTCGCACGGTTGTGCGACTCTTGCCCGCTCGACGGTAGCACGAGTCGCACGAGCGTGCGAGTATGGATCGGTGACGACCCGTGAGGACCTCGAGCAGCGCCGGACCGACGTGTCCGAGGCCGCGTGCCGCCTGCTCGCGCGCGACGGACTCGCGGCACTGAGCGTCCGTGGTGTCGCCGCCGAGGCCGGCCTGCCGCCGAGCACCGTCCGGTACGTCTTCCCGACGCAGGCCGCGATGCGCGAGCACACCATCACGCTCGTGTTCGACCGGACGCGGGAGCGCATCGACGCCCTGCCTGCCGACCTGCCGGACGCGGAGACCGCTCGACGGATCCTGCTCGAACTGCTGCCGTTGGACGACGAGCGGGTCGTCGAGCTCGACGTCTACCTGGCGCTCGGGAACGCCGCGCTCACCGACGCCGCACTCCGGCCGGCGCTCGACCGGGTCGTCGCGGAGATGCGGGCGTGGTGCGACCGCATCGTCGCGCTCGTCGGCGTGCCCGAGGACCAGCGCGCGGACGAGGCGTGTCGGCTGCACGCGCTCGTGGACGGGCTCGCGGTGCACGTCACGCGGCTCGACGCGGGGGCGTCCCACGACTGGGCGATCGCGCTGCTCGACCGGCACCTGGCGAGCCTGCCCATCGGGTGACCCGGCCGACCAGGCTCCGGGCGGCGGAGCGGGCAGCCGGGCGAGCGGGCGCGGCTGCAGGTCCCGCAGCGGTCGGCTCGCCTATCCTGTCCCGGTGACGAGCGCTCCCACTCGCCCCGCCCCCACCCGCACGCGCACCGGCCCCGGCCTGGTGCTCGGCGCCGTCGTGGTGCTGCTCGGCGTGCGCGTGGTGTCGCCGAGCGTCGGGACCGCCGGGCTGCCCGACGTCGTGCAGGACTTCCTGACGCTGGCCATCAGCGTCGTGGTCGAGTCGCTGCCGTTCGTGGTCCTCGGCATCGTGCTGTCGATCATCGTCGAGGTGTGGGTGCCCGCCGGGGTGCTCGAACGGATCCTCCCGGAGCGGCCGGTGCCGCGGCGCGCGGTGATCTCGCTGATCGGCATGCTCTTCCCGGTCTGCGAGTGCGGGAACGTGCCGCTCGCCCGCGGCCTCATGATGCGCGGCTTCGCCCCGGCCGAGGCGGTCACCTTCCTGGTCGCCGCGCCGATCCTCAACCCGCTCGTGATCATCAGCACGGCGCAGGCGTTCGGGTGGTCGGGGTGGATCCTCGTCGTCCGGATCGTCGGCGGGTTCGTGCTCGCGAACCTGGTCGGCTGGATCGTCGCGGCGCACCGTCGTCCGGCCGAGCTCCTGCTCCCCACCTTCGAGGCCCGCTGCCGCGCGGCGATCGGTGCACCGCAGAGCCGCCACCGCTGGCGCGAGAGCGCATCGCAGTTCGGTGGCGAGACCGCGACGATGATGCCCGCGCTGTTCGTCGGTGCCGGCCTGGCCGCGGCGATCCAGGTCGCCGTGCCCCGGTCGACGCTCGTGTCGATCGGCGCGAACCCGGTGCTGTCCGTCGCGGCGATGATGCTCCTGGCGATGACGATCTCGCTCTGCTCGAACGTCGACGCGTTCTTCGCGCTGTCCTTCGCGTCGACGTTCCTGCCCGGGTCGATCACTGCGTTCCTGCTCATCGGGCCGATCATCGACGTCAAGATGATCGCCCTGCTCCGGACGACCTTCCGGGCACGCTTCCTGGTGCTGCTCGCGGTCGTCTGCGTCCTGTTCACGGCGGCGGTCGGGTTGGTGATGAATGTCCTCGTCTGAGCAGGGCCCCGCGTACCTGGGGCTCGGGTCGGTGCTCGCGGTGGCGCTCGGCACGCTGTGGCTCGCGCTCGTCGGGCACCTCGACCTGTACATCAACCCGCGGTACGACCTGTTCACGACCGTGCTGGCCGCCGTCGCGGTGCCCGCGTCCGTCGCGGGGCTCGTCGCGGTGGCACGGGGCCACGGACACGCGCACGACGGAGTGGGGCACGCGCACGACGACGGACCGGCGCACGCGCGGGACGATGCTGCGGACTCCTCCTACGAGGACGGCTCGGACGCGGCCCGCGCCGTCCGCCGCGCGGCACCGACGGCCGCCCGCGTCACCCGTCGCGTGCTCGGCGTCGCGGCCGCGGTGGTCACGGTCGGGATCACCGCCGCGATGCTCGTGCTCCCCCCGACGACCCTGTCCGCCCGGACCGCCCAGCAGCGGAGCGTCGACACCCCGACCCTGTCGAACGCGACCGGGACGCAGGACGTCGCCCTGCTGGGCAGCGAGGGCGTCGACACGTCCGAGTACGGCGTGAAGGACTGGGCGGCGCTCATCCGCCAGACCACGGACACGACGGCGCTCGTCGGCAAGCCCGTGGAGCTGTCCGGCTTCGTGGTGCCCGGCGCCGACGGCTCCTTCACGCTCACCCGCTTCGTGATCAGCTGCTGCGCCGTCGACGCGCAGCCCGTCGGCCTCGGCGTCGTCACGGACGGCGCGGTGCCCGACGCCGACCGGTGGGTCCGGGTCACCGGGAAGCTCGCCGCGAACCCCGACCAGTCGGCGGAGGCGCGGATCGTCGTCCGTGCGGCGTCCGTCCGGGTGATCGACCAGCCGACGGACCCGTATGAGTACTGATCCCCGCACCACCGACGCGCGGGCGGCCGGTCCGGTCCGGCGGCGTCCCCGCGACCGCTACCGCCGCCGGCTCGTGGCGTCGCTCACGGTGTTCGTCCTCGTCGGTGCGGTCGCCGCGGTCGTCGGGTCGCAGCAGGGCCCGCGGCTCCGTGACGTGACCTACGACCCGACCGGGCTCGTGTCGCGACCCGCGCAGCGCGTCATCCTCACCGCGAACCAGGCGCTCCAGCGCGTGTCCGCCGACGCGGTCACGGTGACGCCGTCGGCCCCGCACACCGTGACGTCGAGCGGCAACACGATCGCGGTCGAGTTCGCCGGTCCGCTCGCGTACGACCGGTCGTACGAGATCGCGGTCGCCGGGGTGCGCGCGCCCGGACAGCCCGCCACCGCGGACCTCCGGACGACGATCACCACCGGGAGCACCGACGTGCTCGCGCTCGTGCCCGGGACCTCGGGCGCCCCGGACCGGATCGTGCGACGGTCCCTCGACGCCGGCGGCGCGACGACGGTCCTCCAGGCGCGGGGCATCACCGAGTACGCGCGCCTCGGCCGGTCGCTCGTCGTGGTCCGCGGCGGCGACGGCAGCTCGACGGTCGAGATCGTCCCGCTCGCCGGTGGCGTGCAGGACCGGGGCACACCCGTCGAGCGACTGACGCTCCCCACCGCGTCCGGACGGGTGACGGCCCTGCACGTCGCCGACGACGGGGCGTCGTTCGGCTTCGAGTACGCCGACACCTCGACCGGGCAGTCCCGGAACGTCGGGCTGTACGTCGTCGACATGACGGGCACGCACCTGCCGACCACCGTCGCCGAGGACGGCCGACCCACCACGGGTGCGGTCCCGATGACCGTCGCGCAGTGGGCGTACGTGCCGCGCACCGAGAGCGCCCTGGTCCGCACCGGCTCCGACGACCTCGTCCTGGTCGACATGAGCGGGCGGACCGACCCGGTGCGCCTCGGCAGCGCCACGTTCCTGCACGGCTTCGTCGGCAGCGGCACCACGGCCGTCGTCGAGACCGGCACCGGGATCGTCCGCCTCGACCTCACGGACGGTCGCCGCACGCCGATCACCGCGCCGGCTGGCAGCACCGACGCGCCGTACCTCGGTCGGATCGCCCCGCTCACCGACGACACCTACGTCCGCGTCGTGGGCGACGTGCGGGCGGACGGCACCCTCGCCCAGCGCACCGTGCGCGTGGACGGGGACCGTGCCTCCCGGCTGCCCGTCCGGGTGCCCGACGACGCGAGCGTCACCGCGGTCTGTCCGTCGCCGAACGCGCAGTTCCTCGCCGTCACGACCGCGTCGGCGTCGGGCGCCCTCGTCAGCATCGTCGACGCGACCTCCGGGGCGCTCGAGGCGAGCGTGGACGCGTCGTCGGTCGACTGGTGCGGTGCCCTGCCCTCCGGCGACGAGGTGGGCTGAGAACGGGACGCGACCCGACGGGACGCGGTGCGACGCCCCGCGACGCGGTGCGTCCCGTCCTGCCGGTCAGCGGCGCAGCGTGTGCTTCGGGTACTCGCCGAACCGCCGCAGGTACTCGCCCGAGAACCGGCCCATGTGCGTGAAGCCCCAGCGGGACGCGACCTCGGCCACCGACACCGTCGCGGGCTCGGCGCGGAGCAGGTCGTCGTGCGCCCGGCGCAGCCGGACCTCGCGGAGGTACTGCATGGGCGTCCGGTCGAGCGTGCGTTGGAAGGACTCCTGCAGCCCCCGCACGCTGAGGTCCGCCGCACGGGCGATCTCGGACACCGTGAGCGGTTCGTGCGCGCGGGCGTGGATCGTCTCGACGGCACTGCGGATGCGGGCGTTGCGGTGCTCGCCCCAGCCGACCGGCGCGGCCTCGCCGTGGAAGCGGTACAGGTCGAGCAGGGAGCGGACCACCTCGCGCTGCGACTCGTGCCATGCGAGCGACGCGGTGCCCTCGTCACGCAGGACGCGGACGGAGGACGCCACCGAGGCGCGCCACCGCTCCACCGCGGCCGTCGTCGGCGGGGTGGTGCGGTCGAACGCGAGCGTGCCGTCCACCAGGTACCGCTCCGACGCGACGTCGAGCACGAGGTCGCGGTCGAGGTGCACGAGCCGCTGGTCCCAGTCGCGGTAGTCCATGTCGAAGCGCTGCTCGACGGGGAACAGCACCGGGATGCCCGGCTGCATGCGGACGGCGTTGCGACCGGTGTCCACGGTCGCGGTGCCGGAGTCGATCCACTGCACGACGACCTGGCCCTCGACGGCGACGTCGCCGCGCAGGGTGCCGTGCATCTGCGAGCGACGGACGCTCATCCGGTCGTCACCGACCGCGACGTACCGGTACCAGTAGTCGTCGTCGACGTGCCCGGAGTGCCAGGTCTTGCCGGCGTACATGCCGGCCAGGTCGGCGATCGCGGTGTCGGTCTCCGTGCCGGACACCGAGACCAGGGGACGGAGTCCCTCGTTCGTCGTGTTGTCCATCCGTCAAGCCTCTCGCGTCCGGGCCGCGGCGGCGACGAGCTGCGTGACGTGGACGATGCGGTCGCGTTCCGGGGACAGCGTAGGTCCGCGGGGTGGCCAGGGGAAGGACGGGAGGCGCTGCTCACCGGCAGCGCGCCTCCCGTCCGGTGGGGGTCACCGGACCCCCGTGGCCCGGGTCGTCAGGCGAGGGTCGCCGTGTCGATCACGAAGCGGTACCGCACGTCCGAGGAGAGCACGCGCTCGTACGCCTCGTTGATGCGGTCGGCCGAGATGAGCTCGGTCTCGGGCAGGATGCCCTTCTCCGCGCAGAAGTCGAGCATCTCCTGGGTCTCCGCGATGCCGCCGATGGCGGAGCCCGCCCAGCTCAGGCGACGCGGGATCAGGGCGAAGGCCGGCACCTCGAGGGGCTCCGACGGCGCACCGACGTTGACGAGCGTGCCGTCGACCTGCAGCAGGCCGAGGTACGCCGCCATGTCGAGCTTCGCCGACACCGTGTTGATGATCAGCTCGAACGAGCCGGCCAGCTGCTCGAAGGTCGACGGGTCCTTCGTGGCGAAGTGGGCCTTCGCGCCGTAGCGGAGCGAGTCCTCCTGCTTCGAGGTGGTCTGCGACAGGACGGTGACCTCGGCGCCCAGGGCGACGGCGATCTTGACGGCCATGTGGCCGAGTCCGCCCATGCCGACGACGGCGACCTTCGAGCCGGGGCCGACCTTCCAGTGGTGCAGCGGCGAGTAGGTCGTGATGCCGGCGCAGAGCAGCGGCGCGACCTTCTCGATGTCGAGCGACTCCGGGACGCGGAGCACGAAGTCCTCGTTCACGACGACGGCCTCGGAGTAGCCGCCCTGGGTGATCGAGCCGTCGGCCGGGTCGACCGAGGCGTAGGTGCCGATGTTGCCCTTCAGGCAGTACTGCTCCTGGCCGGCGACGCACTGCGCGCACTCGCCGCAGGAGTTCACCATGCAGCCGACGCCGACACGGTCGCCGACCTGGTGCTTGGTGACGTCGCTGCCGACGGCGGAGACGTGGCCCACGATCTCGTGGCCGACGACCTGCGGGTACTGGATCGGGCCCCACTCGCCGCGGACGGTGTGGATGTCGGAGTGGCAGATGCCGGCGTAGGCGATGTCGATCTCGACGTCGTTCGGGCCGAGGTCGCGACGGGTGATGGTGGTCTTGACGAGCGGCTCGGTGGCCGACGGTGCCGCGTACGCGTTGACGGTGCGCATTGGTCTCCTCGTGGGGTGCTGCTTGGCGGGCCGGGTGCGACCCGTCCTCCAGTCTGGTGGAGCGCTCCTGGACGAGGGAGGTTGCGATGGGGACCCCCAGGCACGGTGGGACGGGCGTGGCGCGGTGCCGCAGCCGGTCAGCCCGTGAGCCGTGCCAACCGCTGCCCGGCGATCCGGGCGAACCGCAGCGGCTCGCGCAGGGCGTCGTCCGGTTCCCCGGTCGTCTGCGTCGCGAGCACCATGAGCGATGCGGCCGCGTCGAACCCGTCGAGCGGTGCGTCGACCTCGCCGGCGACGAGCAGGACCCGCGCCCCGGGAGCGCGCTCGGCCGCGAGCGCCCGGACGACGGACGGCACCTTCCCCGCGGCGCTCTGGTCGTCGTACCGACCCTCGCCGGTCACGACCACGTCGGCGCCGTCGAGCAGCGCGGGCAACCCGAGGACGTCGGCGACCGCACGCGCGCCAGGGGCGAGGGTCGCGCCCCAGGCGAGCAGGCCGAACCCGACGCCACCGGCGGCACCCGCCCCGGGCGTCGCGGGGTCGACGTCGGGCAGGGCCAGCGCCCAGGCGGCGAGCCGTTCCTCGAGCGCCGGTGCCAGCTCGGGCGTGACGCCCTTCTGCGGTCCGAACACGGCGACCGCGCCGTCCGGCCCGAGCAGCGGCGAGGTCACGTCCGTCAGCACCACCGCACCACCGGGCGGCAGCGGCCGCAGGTGGCTCCGGTCGACGGAGCCGTCGGCGTGCGCGGTGAGCCCGAGCGCCTCGAGCACGGGCCGTCCGCCGTCGGTCGACGCGCTGCCGCCGATGCCGAGCACCAGCCCGGTCGCCCCGGCGTCGAGTGCCGCCGCGATCGCCTCGCCGAAGCCGCGGCTCGTGGCCGTCCCCGGCTGCAGCCGTCCGCCGAGCAGCGGCAGGCCGCTCGTCGCCGCGAGCTCCACCACCGCCCGCCCGTCGGGGAGGCGGAGCCACGCCGTGTCGACCGGTGTCCCCGCGGGCCCGGTCACGGTGACCGGCACGCGTACGGCGTCCGGGACGGCCGCGGCGAACGCGTCGATCGTGCCCTCGCCGCCGTCGGCCGTGGGGGCGCCCACGACGTCGTCGTCGGGGCGTTCGTCGAGCCAGCCGGCACGGATCGCCGCAGCGGTGTCGGCCGCGGTGGCGGTGCCCTTCAGGGAGTCCGGAGCGATGACGACGCGCACCCGACCACCGTAGCGGGGCGCCCGGCGGTCAGAGGGCGAAGCGCGGGTGGGGCTCCCCGCCGGTCGCCAGGTCGGCGACGAGCTCGCCGAGCAGCGGTGCGAACTTGAACCCGTGCCCGGAGAACCCGGTCGCCACCGTGAGCGGCCCGCGGCGGTCGATCACGAAGTCCTCGTCCGGGGTGGTGTCGTACAGGCAGCTGATCAGGCTCGGCCGCGAGGCGTCCACGCCGGGCACCCACCGCGCGACGTACGCCTGCAGGCGCTCCACCTCGGCCGCCACCGGCCGGTGGTCGCGGGCGTCGGGGTCGACGACCGGTCCGGTGCCGTGGAACCCGACCTTCACGCCCTCGCCCGGGGTCAGGAGCCCGTAGACGTCGTCGCCGTCCGCCCAGTGCACGAACGACGGCCACGCCGTGTCCGGCAGGTGGCTGGGGAAGTGCGCGGGCTGCTCCTGCGTGACGCGGACGGCCGGGAGGCGCGCCCCGCGTGCCGCGAGCAGCGCACCCACCAGCGTGGGCGCCCAGGACCCCACGGCCGCCACCAGGCTCGGCGTCCGGACCGACGTGCCGTCGCCGAGCGACACGGTGACGTCGTCACCGTGGTCCTCGATCGCCGTGACGCGGGTGTCGAAGCGGAGCTCGGCCAGCCCGGTGCGCTCGGCCAGGGTCAGGAAGACCTCGATCGCGTCGGCGGACCGGATCCGCCCCGCGGTCGCGTGGGTCAGGACGCGGCCCTCGAAGGCGATGCCCGGCCAGCGGGCTGCGGCCTCGTCCGTGGTGAGCGACTCGTGCGGGATCCCGGCCGACGCCAGTGCCGCGGCGATCGCGTCGACCACCTCGGGTCGCCCGTGGTCCACGGCGCCGGTGCGGTCGAGCAGGGTGGTGCCCGAGCGTGCCTCGAGCGCGTCCCAGAGCGCGAGCGCCCGGGTCGTCAGGTCGACGTACTCCGGGTCGGCGTAGCCCTGCCGGAAGATCCGGGTGGCACCGTGGGAGGACCCCTCGTGGTGGCCGCGGCCGTGCTGCTCGACGAGCAGGACGCGCTCGCCGCGGGCGGTCAGGGTGTACGCCGTCGCGGCGCCGACGACCCCGCCGCCGACGACCACGTGGGGGACCTCGGACGTGGTCGGGTCGGGCTGCATGACGGCAGCGTAGTGCGCGTGGCCGTCGTCGCCGTGGTCAGTGCGCCGGTGCGACCGGGACGTCCCAGTACGTCGGCTGCTCGTACTGCTCGGCCCACCCGCGGCGCATCCGGGTCGCCGCGCGGTCGAAGGCGTCGACCACGTCGGTGTCCGTCGTCAGGAGGGACTGCAACCGCAGCCCGTCGTACAGCGCGAGCAGCTGCTGCGTGCCGCGCACCGGGTCCATCGTGGCGGGCTCCCGCCCGCTCCGGACGTCCTCGGTGAGTGCCTCGCGGACGACCTCGCGGAACTGCAGGTAGGCCGACCGGTAGTAGTCGGCGCCCGGCGCCTCCGGGTCGGTGGCGACGACGAGGCTCGACGCGATGAGCCGCATCAGCGCGGGTTCCTCGGCGTGCGCGACGAGCAGGGCGTGGAGGTACGCGACGGTGCCCTTCTCGGCGGCGAGCGGCTGCAGCGGGAGGGAGACCGCGCGGGTCCAGCGCATCACGGTCGCGGCGAGGAGCGCGTGCGGGTTCGGGAAGAGGGCGTCGACCTCCGCGACGGACATGCCGCTGCGCTCGGCGACGGCCTCGACCGAGAACCCGGCCGGACCGTGGTCGTGGATCACGGTGATCGCACCGTTGATCGCCCGGGTCCTGGGGGCCTCGTCGTCGATCGTCTGCTGCGACGTCAGCGGCGCGAGCGGGTGCTTGCGGAACCACTCGAGCAGCCCGTGCGCACGCGACGCCGCGGACGCCGGGTCGGCGGGGCGGCCCGCCCGGAACAGGTCGCTGAAGCCGGGCACCTCCTGCACGAGCGGGTCGAGGGACTGGAAGGCCATGGACCAGTCCGGGAAGGAGCGCTCGGTGATCGCTTCGTCGAGCAGGACACGCACGTTCGTGTGCCGCGGGTCGACGCGGACCTGCTCGAACCGGTCGTGCACGACGTCGTCCTCGCCCTCGAGGATCCCGATGCAGTTGTCGCCCTTGTGCGCGAGCATCCCGGTCACGCCGAGGCGCGTGTTCTTCTCGCGGCCGACGGCGAGGATCTGCGCGAGCTCCGAGTCGGTGATCGGACGCGTCTGCGTGCTGGTGTAGACGAGCGAACGCATGCTCGCACCTCCTTGCTCCGGTGGAGCCGACGTGCTCCGACCCGATCCAAGGCCGTGCGCGCGGAGAGGGCAACCCCGCGTTCGGGAAGTGGCTCCCTCGGGAGCGTGTCCATCTGGAGAGCGAGTGACGGGAATCGAACCCGCGCTACCAGCTTGGGAAGCTGGAGTTCTACCATTGAACTACACTCGCGCGTCCCGCCCGGCGGGACGTGGCAAGCCTAGCGGATTCTCCGCTGGATGCCAGCCGTGCGCGCGCCGCACGCGGCGCGGCGAGGGTGGGTCGGGCCTCCCGTCCGGTCGCCGTGTCTCCCCTGTGAGGTCCCCGGGTCGACGGACACGTGTCGTCGCCGTGTGTACCGTCCAGGGGGTTCCGACGCCCTACCGGAGGAGGACCCGGATGGTCAGGCATCCCCTCATCGACGACGTGGTCGGCCCCGCCATCGTGGTCCGTTCGGCCTCGCCGGTCGTGTGGCTGACGGACTCGCTCGCCTCGCTGCTGCGACGCGCCTCGGCCTCCGGGCGGACGGTCGTGCTCCGCACCGGCCGGGAGGCGTCGCTCAGCCCCGCCCTGCGGCACGCGCTGGGCGCGCACGGAGCCGCGTGGGCCGTCGACGAGCAGGACGGCTCGCTGCGGGACGGCCGCACCGGCGTCCGCGCCGCCGGCGTCGAGGACTTCGTGCACGCCGGTCCGGAACTCGTCGGTCCGCCGTCGCCCGCGCACCCGGTCGCGTCAGGGTCCGTCCGGCAGATCAGCATCGACCTGACGCTCCGGCACCACGCCGACCGGGCGGTCGACCTCGGCTCCGCCATCGAGGCGCTCTGCGACACCGTCGGCACCTGTCCCACGCGGTGGGGCACGAGCGAACCGCTGACGGTGCCGTGGGACCGCTGGGTGGTCACGCAGTACGCCAAGCACGACGCCCCGGACGTGTCGACGTCGTACGCGGTGGGCGACGGCTTCTCGGCGACCATGACCGCGCACCTGCTCGACGGGGTCGTCGTCGAGACGATGTCCGCCGTGCTCACGATCCCCGAGGACGGCACCGACCCCGCGCTCGCGGCGAAGCTCCTGGACGCCGTGCACCGGGTTGCCGCCGAGGTCGAGCCGGTGTTCGGCGTCGTGATGCAGCGCCGCGGCGACGCCGACCACCTGGTCCGCGCGGTCGCATACGGCGAACCGTCGCCGCTAGCGGTCGTCGTCGGTCCGGAGGCCGCCGGGTTCCTGGACCGCACGGGGGAGTGGCCGCCGGCGCGGACCTCGACGTCGGTGTTCGGGGGCGGCGGCCTGGTCGTGCGGCTCGAGGACGGGTGGGAGGCCCTCGAGGCGTTTCTCGACCGCATCGACGAGGACCGCTTCCTCCAGCTCGTCGGCGGCGCGCCGCTCGACCCCGCGCACGACGAGGGCACCCTCGACGGACACGACCGCGGCGCGCACGCGCACTCCGCCCACCGGACGGGCGGTCAGGGTGCCGCGTGACGTGACACTCCTCTGCCGCGGGCCGGTGCAGGCGCGGGACGTCGCGGAGGCGCTCCTGCTGCACGACGACGCGTGGGGCGTCCGTGCGCTCGACGACGGCCCGGTGCTGCAGGTCTGCCGCGACGCGGGACACCCCGTGATCACGGTCCTCGGCGTCCGCCGGGTGGACTCGCTCGACGAGGTCGAGCGGATCCTGCCCGATGCGCCCGCCCTCTCGACCCCGCTGTGGTGGGTCGACACCGTCACCCCGTTCGGGCCCGAGGGAGAGCCCGGCGTCAGCGCCGCGCTCGAGGCCTCGATGGAGCTCGACGCGGTCTGCATCGTGCACGGAGACTGAGCGTCCCTCGCGGTCGGCGGTCTCCGGACAGGCGTCCTGCCCCCAGTACGGGGGTGTCCGGCGTCCCCGGTGCTCCACATCGCGCGGATCGCCCTACGGTGTGAGGACCCGAGTCGACGAGCCGGGCTGGCAGCTCCTCGTCGGCACCCCTCCTCACTGAACAGGGCTCCCTTGGCTCAACGACCTCAGCGGCGCGCCGTCGCGCGCGCTCGCAGCATCCTCGCCGGTCTCACCGTGGCCGGACTCGCCGGTCTCGCGCTCCTCGGCGCGGACGTCACCGCCGCCAGCGCCGCGGCCCCGACGCAGACGACCTTCGCCGACCAGACCTTCCGCGGCACCAGCGCGGGCGACGGCTGGGTGCTCCCGTCGACGCCCTCCGCCGCCGGGAACAGCGCCTGCCTGACGGCCGGTGCGTCGGGCGGGCCCGGCACGGGCTCGATCCCCGCCTGCGGTGACACGGCCGACGACGCCGGGTCCGGGGCGCTCCGCCTGACGTCCGCGTCGCAGGCCCTGATCGGTGCCGTCGGAGCCGTGCAGGCCGTGCCGACGGACAAGGGCCTCGACGCCTCGTTCACGACCTACCAGTACGACGGCAGCGGTGCCGACGGCATGGTCTTCTACCTGGCGGCGACCGACCCGTACAACCCCGCCGTGCCCACGAGGACCGGCTACACCGGCGGTGCGCTCGGCTACGCGGCCTACCCCGCCGGCGGTGTCGACGGCCTCGAGCACGCGTACCTCGGTGTCGGTCTCGACACCTACGGCGGGTTCGCCGGCAACTACACCGGCTGCGTCGGTGACCAGAGCCGCGGCGGTGCGGAGAACTCGGTGACCGTCCGCGGACCGGGCAACGGGTCCTCCGGGTACTGCGTCCAGTCGGTCACGCGCGCCGACCGCTCGCTCCGCGGCTCCGTCTTCACCGACCGCAGCGAGGTCGCCGTGCCCGTCGAGGTCGTCGTCAACCCGACCGCATCGGCGCTGACGGCACGCCGGTACCCGGACGTGTCGGTACCGGCCGGGCAGTACGCCGTCGTCTTCACGAGCGTGGGCGGCGCGCGCCAGGTCGTCACCGGTGCCCTGCCGGAGCTCGACCCGAGCAGCAACGTCGCGGGGATCGACCCCTCGTGGATCGACCCGGCGACCGGGTACCCCTACAAGCTCACCTACGGCTTCACCGCGGGCACGGGGGGTGCGACCGACGTGCACGAGGTCACCGACCTCGTCGCGACGACCGCCGCGGGCGCGGTCCCGGTCCTGACGGCGCGGACGGGAGGCGCGACCAGCGTCGCGCACGCCGGCTCCGGCACCGTCACGGTCACCCCGACGATCTCCGCCGACGGCGGTTCCGAGACGCGCGCCGTCCGCACGACCACCACGTTCCCGACCGGCGTCACCCCGTCGGCCGACGGCGCGACCGGCACCGGTTGGACGTGCTCCGTGTCGGGTCAGGTCGTCACCTGCGAGCAGGCCGCCGCCGACCGTGCCCCGGGCACGGACCTGCCCGAGCTCACGATCCCGTTCACGGTGACCGGCACCGCCCGCACCGCGACGGTGTCGACGGTCGTGTCGTCGATCGACGCCGAGGCGATCACCGTCACCCGCGACGTCACGGTCGCCCCGCAGACGACCGTCGTCACGGTGGAGGACACCGCCGTCACCGTCGGCGACGACGCGTCGCTCCGCGCGACCGTCTCGTCGTCCGCGACGACCGACGCAACCGTCCCCACCGGGACCGTCCGGTTCACCGACGCGCAGACGGGTGCGGAGCTGTGCACGGCCGACCTGACGGACGGTACGGCGAGCTGCACCGTCCCCGCGACGACCGCCGGCGGGACCGTGGTCACCGCCGCGTACCTCGGCGACGCCGACCACGCGACCGCCGAGGGCACGGGGTCGCTCGTCGTGTCGAAGGTCCCGACGGTGGTCACCGCGACCTCGCCGGACGCCTCCGAGCCCGTCGCGGCCGGTGCCCCGGTGACGCTGACCGTCGACGGACCCGCGGCACGTGCCGGTCAGCCGGCACCCACGGGGACCGTCGAGTTCCGCGAGGGTGACCGGGTGCTCTGCGCCGTCACGCTCCCGGTCACGAGCTGCGACGTCGCCGGGCTCGGGTCCGGCCGTCACCGGATCGTCGCGGTCTACTCCGGCGACGCGGTGTACGCCGCGTCGACCTCGGACGAGTTCGACGTGACCGTGGCCGAGGCCGTCGTGCCGGTCCCGACCCCCGCGCCGACCACCCCGGCACCGGCACCGACCACGGCGCCGACCACACCGGCACCGGCCCCGACGGCGGCAGCGCCCAGCTCGGCTCCGGCGGGCGCCACGCCGAGCGCGACCCCGACGGCGGCAGCCGCACCCGGCGGCCTCGCCTTCACCGGCCCGACCGTCGCGCTCTGGACGGGGATCGCCCTCGCCGTCGCGCTGCTGGTGGCCGGTGTCGTGCTCCTGCTCGGCCGTCGCACCCGGGCGGCCCGGGGCTAGTCGGGTCGCTCCGGCGCAGCGAGCCAGCGCAGCGAGACAGCGCACCGTGCGGAACCGCACGGTGCGCTGTCTCGTTCCGGGGCGGGTGCTCCCTGCAGCGGCCTCAGTCGCGTCGGTTCATTGCGGCGAGCTGCTCGTTGTACGCCTTGAGGTCGGCGTCCCCGTCGCGCTCGGCCTTGCGGTCGAGGCGCTTGGCGTCGCGCTTGTCGCTCCGCACCCAGTTGCGCACCACGAGCAGGGCGACGAAGACCATCGGCAGCTCCGACGCGCCCCAGGCGATGCCGCCCCCGGTGTGCTGGTCGGCGAGGAGCGCGCGGTCGTCGGTCTGGCCGAGCGCGTGGAACCAGTCGGCCGCGAACACCGACTGCGAGGTCATCACGGCGACGCCGAAGAAGGCGTGGAAGGCCAGGGTCGCGAGCAGCGCGATGATGAGGATCGGGTACTGCGGGCGCTGCGGCCCCGGGTCGACGCCGACGAACACCCAGAAGAACAGGTAGCCGCTCAGCACGAAGTGCACGACCATCGCGACGTGCCACTCGTGCGACTGCATCGCGTACTGGAACGCCGGCGTGAAGTAGAACACCACGAGCGAGCCGGCGAAGATCGTCCCGGCGACGGCGGGCTTCGCCATGAACTGCATGTACCGCGAGTGCGTGAAGAGCATGAGCCACTCACGGGCACCGCGCGAGCCGTCGTTCCGCACCGGGAGCGTGCGCAGCGCGAGGAGCACGGGGCCGCCGAGCACGAGCGGCAGCGGCACGAACATCATGAGGAGCATGTGCTGGAGCATGTGCGACGAGAAGTGCACCATGCCGTAGACCGCCGGTCCGGCCGAGGTCGTCCAGATGAAGAGCGCGCAGCCGAGCAGCCAGGCGATGGTGCGACCCACGGGCCACGAGTCACCGCGCTGCCGGAGCTTCCGCACGGCGAGCAGGTACCAGCCGGCTCCGACGACGGCGATCGCCAGGTAGACCCAGTCGATGTGCCACTGCGTCAGGTAGGTCTGCACGGTCTGCGCCGGCGGGTAGGTGTAGCCGAGCAGGCCGGACCGGGTGTCCTGTCCCGTCTCGGGCGTCTGCGGGATCGGCGGCTGCGAGCGGGACACCGCGACGGAGACGCCGATCGCGACGGCCATGAACACGACCTCGGCCAGGGCGAAGCGGACGAACAGCCTGCGGTCGAGCGGCGCACGGAGGAGTCCCGGCACGAGCTTCCGGCGCTGCGCGACACCGGCGAGCCCGAGCAGCACGAGGATGACCGCCTTGACGGTGATGAGCCACCCGTAGGTCGTCGTCACGAGGTCGGCCGGACCGGTCAGGCGCAGCGAGGCGTTGACGATGCCGGAGAACGCGACCGCGGCGAACGCCCACCCCGCGAGCGTCGAGTAGCGCGCGACCACGCGTCCCGTGGCGCCCTTCGTGCGGGTGCGCAGGAGCAGCACGGCGACGAGTCCGCCGGCCCACACGCACACGGCGACCAGGTGCACGGCGAGGGAGTTCACCGCGTTCGCGTGCTCGAGCGCCCCGGCGGCGTGACCGGACAGGGCGAGCGGCAGCAGCGCGAAGAGTCCGGCGACCGTCGCGACCGCCAGCGAGGTGACCCGCGTGGCGAAGGCGGCGACGAGCGTCGCGACGAGCACCGCGACGGCGGAGACGACGAGTGCCTGCCCGATCTCGACCTGGAACGCGAAGAGCAGGAAGTTGCGCGCGAACACCGGACTCGTGAGCGGGACACCCAGCGTGTTCGCGCCCGTGAGGACGATCCCCACGACCGCGGCGAGGAACCACACGGCACCGGCCGCGGCGCCCCAGCGGGCGGCCCGGTGCTGCACGGACGACATCGTGCGGTGGTCCTGCTTCTTCGCGGGGAGCGCGAACGCGGCCACGACGAGCAGGCCGATCGACAGCGCCGCGGCGGTGTCGTGCACGACCCGGGCGACCGGCAGGCCGTACTCCACGAGGTCACCGGCGGAGACGAGCTGCTGCGAGGCGGTGAACGCGCCGGTGAGCGTCATGCCGAGCACGGCGCAGGCTACGGCGAGCGGGACGGCGATGACCAGGACCGTCGCGACGGTGGTGGACCGTGCGGTGGTGGGGGCGGGTTCGGGTGCCGTGTCCCCGGGCTGCGTGGCGGCTGACGTGACGGTCATGACCGTCCAATGGTAGGTCCGCCGCCTGACACCACCATCCCAGTCCGGCAGCGGACGCGACCCGTCAGTCCCGGTGTTCCCAGATCCCCTCGCTGCCCACCCCGACGAAGCCGACCGCCTCGTTGACGTCGAGCATCGGCCGGTTCTCCTCGGCGTTGAACGTGACGATCGACGGCCGGCCCGGGAAGTCCCGCTCGATCGTCTCGATCCCGACCACCTTGAGCAGCCACCCGAGCCGGTGCCCACGGTGCTCACGGAGCACGAGGGTGTCCCACTGCATGACCGGGCGCTCCGGGTTCTCCGGCACCTTGAGCTGGCTGAAACCGACCAGGGCGGTGTCCTCGGCGTGCTCGACCGCGATCGTGAGCATCGTGTGCGGGCCGGTCGCCAACTGCTCCTCGGACTCGCGGACGCGCTCGCCGGTCCAGACGTCCTCGGGCTCCTGCATGTCGCCCTCGGGGGCGTCGGTGCTCATCCTCGTGTGCAGGAGCGCGAGGTCGTCGAGCCACCGGTCCGGGGTCGGGCCGGTCCAGGTGTGCACCCGGTAGCCGGGGCCGGCCGCCGTGGCCGCGCGCTCGTGCAGGGCGCGCACGACCGACCCGTCCGACGGCAGCCCGAGCCGGCTCATCCGGTTGACCTGACCGAAGCGCCAGCCGCGGCCGGTCAGGAAGCGCACGCCGGCCTCGTCCGCGGGCACGGCGCCGTGGCCCGTGGGTGCTGCGACGTACCCGGGCCCGGCTCCGGGGCCGACCTGGCGCGAGACGGCGTAGGTCTTCCACTGGGTGCGTCCCTCGGCGCGGGCGAGCTGCTCGAGGTGGTCGGCGAGCAGGGTCCCGATGCCGCGGCGCTGCCGGTCGGGCCGAACGCCGAGCGACAGCCAGCAGTTCGTCGTGCCCGGCTCGGTCCTCGAGTCGTACGCCCCCGACGCCACGACCTCGCCCGCGTCGTCGCGCACGACGAACAGGCGGCTCGGGGCCCCGGGTTCGTGGCACATCGGCAGGTACTCGGCGGGCGTCCACGAGACCTCGCGGAGTCCGTGCACCGCGAACTCGGCGGCGTCGGACACCGCGAGCCAGTCCCGGAACGCCTGCACCCGCGCCGGGTCGTCGTCCATCGTCGTCGGGACGTCGAGCTCCTCGACGGTCCAGGTGTCGGTGGTGCCGGTTGTGCCGGTCACGGGTGCCCCCTCGTGCGGCCGGTCGGACGGCCGTCGTCCGCCACCCCGGTGGGCAGCCTCGCAGCATACCGGGGGCGCGCCACCGGCCGCTAGGCTTCGTGCGTGCTGCTCTCCGACCGCGACATCACCGCCCAGCTCGCCGACGGCCGGATCGGCCTCGATCCGTACGACGCCGCCCTCGTCCAACCGTCGAGCATCGACGTCCGGCTCGACAAGTACTTCCGGCTGTTCGACAACCACAAGTACCCGCACATCGACCCCGCCGAGGACCAGCCCGAGCTCACGCGCCTGGTGGAGACCGACCCGGACGAGGCGTTCGTGCTGCACCCGGGGGAGTTCGTCCTCGGCTCGACGTTCGAGGTCGTGACCCTGCCGGACGACATCGCCGCGCGCCTCGAGGGCAAGAGCTCGCTCGGCCGTCTCGGGCTCCTCACGCACTCGACGGCGGGCTTCATCGACCCGGGCTTCTCCGGGCACGTCACGCTCGAGTTGTCGAACGTCGCCACGCTGCCGATCAAGCTCTGGCCCGGCATGAAGATCGGCCAGCTCTGCTTCTTCCAGCTCTCGAGCCCGGCGGACAAGCCGTACGGCTCGGCCGAGTACCAGTCGCGCTACCAGGGGCAGCGCGGCCCGACGCCGTCGCGCTCGGCGCTCAACTTCCACCGCGCGGACGTCTCCCGCCGGGACTGACCCGAGTCGGGGCCGACCGGACCCTGACCGCCCTTCATGACACGGTGCACGTCATCATCGGGCAACATTTCGCATTCTGTGTATCGTGGCCACATGGCCGAAGTCCCCGTCCCCGTGCCGCGGCCGATCCCGGCGTCCGAGCTGATCCGGGACGCCCGGACGCGCGCGGGGCTCACCCAGGTGCAGCTCGCCGCGCGCGCCGGGGTCACGCAGAGCGTCATCAGCACCTACGAGAACGGCCGACGGGAGCCCTCGCTCACCGCGCTGCAACGCCTCGTGCGTGCCGCGGGCTTCGAGGCCTCCGTCGACCTGCTCCCGTCCTGCGCACCCCCGCCGCTGCACGACCGCGTCGCCGCGGCACGGGACGACCTGGTCGCGGCGGTGCGTCGGAACGGTGGGACCCGGCCGCGGCTCGTGCCGGCCGAGCGCCGCGCGCACGAGCGGTCCCGGCAGCGGGACGCGGTCGGGCTCCTCGTCGACCTCGAGCCGGGCGCCGGGATCTTCACGCTCATGCGGATCCAGGACGAGGCCGAGCGGTTGCTCGACGCCGAGGTCGAGGTGCTGGACGGCGCGGGCACCGACCCGGAGCGCTGTCGGAAGGCCGTGCCGCTGTGACGCCGGGCACGGGGGAGCTGCTCGACGAGGTCGTGCAGGCCTGCGCGGCCATCGAGCGGTACGTCGACGACTCGCCGCCCTCGGACCTCGTGCTCGACGCCGTCCGGATGCGGCTCGTCGAGATCGGGGTGGCGGTCGCCGCGCTCCCGGACGACCTGACGGCCTCGGAGCCGGGCATCCCGTGGGTGCGGCTCGCCGCGATCGGGGACCGCCTGACGAACGGCCGACGTCCGGTCTCGCCGCCGGTGCTGGTCTGGACCGCGCGGGTGGACGCGCCGCGGCTCCGCGAGGCGGCCACCCGGCTCCGCGACCGTCACGCGCTCCGCGCCGGCCCGACCAGCTGACGGACGGGAGGCGCGTGGCGGCGTCACCGCGCGCCTCCCGTCCGCCGCCTGCCCACGAGAGCGAGGGGATCGTCTCGCGCCCGGGACGCGGGAAGGCCCCGTCTCGCCGGAGCGAGACGGGGCCTTCTGCGGTGCTGTGGTGCTGTGGTGCTGCTGCGGAAGGGGATCAGCCCTTCTTGGCGAGCTCCTCGAGGGTGTCGTTGCCCTTGTACGCCTCGACCGCGTTCTCCTTGGTGACGAGGACCGGCGTCAGCTCGACGGCCGGGACGACCTTCTTGCCGTTGTCGTTGTTCTTGTCGTCCGTGGTCTTCGGGGTCTTGCCGTCGGCGAGGTCCGACACCAGGTCGATGGCGGCCTGGGCCTCTTCGGTGGTGTTCTTGTAGATGGTCGAGTACTGCTCGCCCTGCATGATCAGCGGGATCGACGCGGTCTCGGAGTCCTGACCGGTGACGACCGGGTTCGGCTTGCCGGCCGCCTTGGTGGCGGTCAGGATCGCGCGGGCCAGGGTGTCGTTCGGCGACAGGACGCCGTCGAGCTCGGTGTTCGTGTAGGACTTCGTCAGGATGTCGGTCATGCGCGACTGGGCGTTCTGCGCGAGCCAGCCCTGCGTGTTGGTGTCCGAGAAGCTGGTGCGACCCGAGACGACCTTGAGCGTGCCGTCGTCGATCTTCGGCTGGAGCACGTCCATGGCGCCGTTGAAGAAGACCTTCGCGTTGGCGTCGTCGGGCGAGCCGGAGAAGAGCTCGATGTTGTACGGGCCGTTCGGCTTCTTGGCCTTGAGTCCGTCGAGCAGGGCCTGGCCCTGCAGCTGGCCGACCTTGAAGTTGTTGAACGCGACGTAGTAGTCGACGTTCTCGGTGTTCAGGATGTTGCGGTCCCAGGCGATGACGACGGCGCCGGACTTCTTGGCGGCCTGCACCTGCGTGCCGAGCTGCGAACCGTCGGCGGCACCGATGATGATCGCCTTCGCGCCCTTGGTGACCATCGACTGGATCTGGCCCTGCTGGTCCGGGACCGGGTTGCCGGCGTTGGCGTACTGGATGTCGGCCTTGAAGCCGGCGTCCTCGATCGACTTCTCGAACGCGGCGCCCGCGAGCACCCAGTTCTGCGAGGTCTTGGCGGGGAGCGCGACGCCGATCAGGTCGCCCTTCTTGATCTGGACGTTCGAGGCGCCGCCGGTCGAGCCGGAGCCGGCGTCCGAGTTGCCGCGGGCCGAGCAGCCGCTGAGGGCCAGGCCCGCGACGAGTGCCAGACCGATGCCGGCGATGAGCTTCTTGCGCATGAGATTGCTTTCTCTTCGTTGAGGAGTGGTGCTGTGTGCTGCGGGGATCGTGCGGGCGGCCACCGGGGTGGCCACCCGCCACGTGTTACTGGACGTTGACCTTCTCGGGCTGGTCCTCGATGGTCCGCGGCTGCTGCGCGGCCACCGTGTTCTGTTCGGTGTCCTTCCGCTGGAACTGCTTCAACATCCCGCCGATCAGGGACGGACGACCCTGCGACTTCGAGTAGACGTCGAAGGCGACGGCGACGAGCAGGACGAGACCGCGGATGATCTGGACGCGGTTGGACTCGAGGCCCACCAGCGACAGACCGTTGGACAGCAGGGCCATGACGAGACCACCGATGATCGACCCGGAGATCGTGCCGATGCCACCGGCGACCGCGGCGCCACCGACGAACACGGCGGCGATCGCGTCGAGCTCCCAGCCGGTGCCGTCGGCGGGGCCCGAGGCGCCCGAGTAGCCGACGAACACCATGCCGGCGATCGCGGCGAGGACCGACATGTTCATCATGACGAAGAAGTTGACCTTGCGGGCGCTGACGCCGGACAGGACGGCGGCGTTCGCGTTGCCACCGACGGCGTAGACCTGGCGGCCGAAGATCGTGTTCTTCGTGAGGAAGCCGTAGACGATGGTCAGGACGCCGAGGATGATCGCGACGATCGGGATCGACGTGCCGGCAGGACCGGCGGCGAACAGGTACGTCGCGACGAGGGTGACGGCGACCAGGATGCCCGTGCGGACGATCGAGACCCAGAGCGGGACGAGCTCGGCCTGCATCTTCTTGCGACGCTGGCGGCCGCGCATCTCGAGGAAGATCAGCACGAGGCAGGTGACGATGCCGAGGATCAGCGTGCCGTTCGAGAACCCGAAGTCCGGGCCGAAGTCCGGCAGGAAGCCCGAACCGATCTGCGCGTAGTCGTCCGGCACCGGCTGCGAGGTCGAGTTGCCGATGATCTGGTTCGCACCGCGGAAGATCAGCTGGCCGGCCAGGGTCACGATGAAGGCCGGGACCTTCACGAACGCGACCCAGAAGCCCTGCCAGGCGCCGACCGCGGCACCGACGGCGAGGCCGAGGATGATCGCGGCCCATGCCGGGAAGTTCCACTGCGCCATCGACTGGGCGACGATGATGCCGGTGAAGGCCGCCACCGAACCGACCGACAGGTCGATGTGCCCGGCGATGATCACCATGACCATCCCCAGCGCCAGGATGAGGATGTAGGAGTACTGCAGGAACACGTTGATGATGTTCGTCGGCTCGAGGATGAGCCCGTTCGTCAGGATCGAGAACAGGATCAGGATCGCGATGAGCGCGATGATCATGCCGTACTGGCCGATGCTGTTGCCCTTGCCGAAGAGCAGTTTCAGGTTCTTCATGAGATCAGTGCGCCCTTCCGCGCGGAGGTCATGCTGCGCATGAGGGTTTCGGGATCGGCCTGGTCCGCGGGGACGTCGGCCGTGATCTGGCCCTCGAAGATCGTGTAGATCCGGTCGGAGAGGCCGAGGAGTTCGGGGAGCTCGGAGGAGATGAGGATGATGCCCTTCCCCTGTGCCGCGAGCTGCTGGATGATGCCGTAGATCTCGAACTTCGCGCCCACGTCGATGCCGCGGGTCGGCTCGTCGAGGATCAGCAGGTCCGGGTCGGTGAACATCCACTTGGACAGGACGACCTTCTGCTGGTTCCCGCCGGACAGCTTGCCGACGTTCTCCTCGACGGTCGGCACCTTCGTGCGGAGCATCTTCCGGTAGCGCTCGGCGACGTCGTACTCCTCGAGGGAGTCGACGACGCCGGCCTTCGAGATCTTCGGCAGGTCGGCGGCGACCGTCGAGCGCTTGACCGTGTCGAGCAGGTTCAGACCGAGGGCCTTGCGGTCCTCGGAGACGTAGCCGAGGCCGTTCGCGATGGCCTGCTGGACGTTCGCCACCTTGATCTCGCGGCCGTCCTTGATGATCTGGCCGTCGATGAAGGTGCCGTACGAGCGCCCGAAGATGCTCATGGCGAGCTCGGTGCGGCCGGCGCCCATGAGGCCCGCGAAGCCGACGATCTCACCACGACGGACGTGGAAGTTCGAGCCCTTGGCGACCAGGCGGGACGAGTCCTGCGGGTGCTGGACGGTCCAGTTCTTGACCTCGAAGAAGACCTCGCCGATCTTCGGCGTGCGGTCCGGGAACCGGCTCTCGAGCGAACGGCCGACCATCCCGCGGATGATGCGGTCCTCGTTGACGCCGTCGCCCTTCACGTTGAGCGTCTCGATCGCCTTGCCGTCACGGATGATCGTGATCTCGTCGGCGATCTGCTCGATCTCGTTGAGCTTGTGGCTGATGATGATGCTCGCGATGCCGCGGGACTTCAGTCCGACGATCAGGTCGAGCAGGTGCTGCGAGTCGTTCTCGTTGAGCGCGGCGGTCGGCTCGTCGAGGATGAGGAGCTTGACGTCCTTGTGCAGGGCCTTCGCGATCTCGACGAGCTGCTGCTTGCCGACACCGAGGTTCTTGATCTGCGTGTCCGGGTCGTCGTTCAGGCCGACGCGGGCGAGCAGGTCCTGGGCGCGCAGCTGGGCGGCGGTCCAGTCGATGACGCCGAAGCGGCCGGGCTCGTTGCCGAGGAACAGGTTCTCGGTGATCGACAGCTCGGGGATGAGCGCGAGCTCCTGGTGGATGATGACGATGCCGGCCTGCTCGGACTGCTTGATGTCCTTGAAGCGGACCTCTTCGCCCTCGTAGACGATCTCGCCGCTGTAGGTGCCGTACGGGTAGACGCCCGACAGCACCTTCATGAGGGTCGACTTGCCGGCCCCGTTCTCGCCGCAGATCGCGTGGATCTCGCCGGCGCGGACGCTCAGCGACACGTCCGAGAGCGCCTTGACACCAGGGAACTCCTTGGTGATCGAACGCATCTCGAGCAGGGTCTCGGCGCTGGTGACGGACCTGGTGGCCAGGTCCGGTCCCTGTGGGGTTGACGCCACGGTGCATCTCCTTCTGCCGCTGCGGTGCGGCAGTCCTTCGGGTGGTGAGCTGCGGCATCGGGGGCACAGGAGTCCTGTGCGGACCCCGTTGTCGCGTCCGGTGTCCCGATCGTGTGACGGTCATGTGACCGTTCACATCGGCGGAACGGAGGTAATTTACGCACAGCCCCGTCGCGGCTGTCAATTCGGTTCGGTCGCGTTTTCGTAACGGCCCGCGTGATCCGGCCTGATCCGCGTGCCGACGGCCCCCGAGGTGGGGTGGTCGAGCGTCGCCCGGAGCGGACGGGAGGCGCGTGGCGGGCCCGTCCCGCGCCTCCCGGCCGACGGTGGGTCGCGTCAGCGGCGGCGGGGTGCGCCCGTCGACCCGCGCACGACGAGTTGCGGCACCAGGTCGACCGGGCGGAGCGCCTGCTCCGCGGCGGGCAGGAGCAGTTCGACGCAGCGTCGACCGAGCTCGGGGAAGTCGACCTGCACGGTGGTGAGGGGCGGCCAGAGGTGCTTGGCCTCGGGGATGTCGTCGTAGCCCACGACCGACAGGTCGCCGGGGACGTCGAGCCCGTACGAGCGGGCGGCGTGCATCACGCCGAGCGCCATCGCGTCGTTCGAGCAGAAGATCGCGGTGCAGTCCCGGTACCGCAGCAGCTCTCGGCCCGCGTGGTAGCCGAAGTCTGCCGTCCAGTCACCGAGGATCGGCGGGACGACCGGCATGTCCCGGTCGCTCATCTCGCGCAGGAAGCCCTGCATGCGGGCCTCGGCCTCGATCCAGTCCCGTGGCCCGGCGATGTGCCGGACGTACTCGTGCCCGAGGTCGAGCAGGTGGGCCGTCGCGAGTCGGGCGCCCTCCATCTGGTCGACGAAGAGCGTGGTGGGGCCGTCACCGATGCTCGTCCGCAGTGCCACGTAGGGCGTCCGCATGCCGAGCTCCTCGATGAGGTCGAACACGCGCTGCTGCGGGGCGATGACGATGATGCCCTCGACGTCCTGGTCGAGCAGGTGGCCGAGGCCGTCCCGCACCGCGACGTCGGTGGCGTCGGCGATGTTCGCGGTGGTGACGGAGTACCCGCGGGTGACCGCCGCGTCCTCGATCGCCTGCATGGTCGCCGCCGGCCCGTAGTGCGACCGCTGCGCCGTGAGCACGCCGATCGTGTGCGTCCGGCTCGTGACGAGGGCACGCGCGGCCCGGTTCGGCCGGTACTGCAGCTGCTCCATCGCCGTGCGCACGCGCTCGCGGGTCTCGTCGCGGATCGCGCCGGAGTTGTTGAGCACCCGCGACACGGTCTGGTGCGAGACGCCGGCGACCCGCGCGACGTCGCGGATGCTGGGCGAGCGCGGTTGTTCTGTCCGCGGTGACGCCATCGTTGCTCTCTCCCGCCCGGGGCCGTGGCACCTCGATGTGCACGTTCACATTCCGAGCCAGATCATTATGCACGTCCGCGGCCTGCGCACCAGCCGTGGTCCGGCGGTGCCCGCGGCGGACGGGGCGGGAGTGGTGCCGAGGGGTCAGCGCGTGACGCGCAGGCCCTGCTGCTCGAGCTCGGCGAGCTGCCAGCCCAGCCACGGGCTCCACGCGAAGGGCGCGCCTGCGACCGAGGCGCGCAGGTCGTCCTCGGAGACCCACGCGTACTCGGCGACCTCGTCGTCTGCGGGGGTCGGCACGTCGTCCGTCACGGCGCGGAACACCGGGCAGACCTCGTTCTCGACGATGCCCGAGGCGTCGACCGCGCGGTAGCGGAAGTCGGGGAGCACGAGCTCGACGTCGCGGACGGTGATGCCGAGCTCGCGGGAGGCGCGTCGCGCGACGGCGTCCTCGAACGCCTCGTCGGGGCCGGGGTGCCCGCAGAACGTGTTCGTCCACACCCCAGGCCACGTCTTCTTGGACAGCGCGCGGCGGGTCACGAGGACCTGGCCGTCGGTGTTCCGCACGTGGCACGAGAACGCGAGGTGGAGGGGCGTGTGGTCGGTGTGCACCGCGAACTTGTCCGCGGTGCCGACCGGGGTGCGGTCCTCGGCCAGCAGGACGACGGTTTCCGGGAAAGTGTTCATCTGCCCCGATAGGTTAGGCCAATGAGCGAGGAAGCGGCCACCGTGACGCACATCGACCTCGCACTGGTCGACGAGTGCATCGAACGCTTCTTCGTGGTGTCGTCGGCCCGTGCCCGTCGGTTCGGCCGACCGTCCGAGGAACTGTGGCGCGTGCTCCGTCGCGCGAGCATGGGCGGCAAGCGCTTCCGGCCGCGCATGGTCCTCACCGCGTACAGCGGCCTCGGCGGGACCGACGCCCACGCAGCGGCCAACGTCGCCGCCGCCTACGAGCTGCTCCACACCGCGCTCGTCGTGCACGACGACGTGATCGACCGTGACTGGTCCCGGCGCGGCGAGCCGAACGTGGCCGGGTCGTTCCGCGACACCGGCACCACCGGCGGCCTCGCCCTGCCGACCGCCGAGCACCGCGGGATGAGCGCCGCCGTCATCGCCGGCGACCTCGCGCTCGCCGCCACCACGCGCTTCGTCGAGGCCTCGGGCGTCACCGGGGACCGTCGGACGCGGCTGCTCGAGATCCTGGACGACGCGGTCTTCGCCAGTGCCGCGGGCGAGATGACCGACGTCGACCTGGCGCTCGGCGTGATGCCGTCGGTCGACGAGGTGCTCGCGATGGAGCGGGCGAAGACGAGCGTGTACTCGTTCGAGGCGCCACTGCAGTCCGGGGCGGTCCTGGCAGGCGCGTCGGACCAGGTGGTCGAGGCGCTCGGCGCGTTCGGCCGCGAGATCGGCATCGCGTACCAGATCGTCGACGACCTGCTCGGCGTGTACGGCGACGAGACGGTCACCGGCAAGTCGGTGCTCGGCGACCTCCGCGAGGGCAAGCGCACGATGCTCATCGCCTACGCGGCGACGACCGACTGCTGGGACGACATCGCGCCGTACCTCGGCGACCCGGACCTGACCGAGGAGCGCGCGACCGAACTCCGTGCGACCCTGGAGACCTGCGGCGCCCGGTCGGCGGCCGAGTCCCGGATCGCCGAGCACGCCGCACTGGCCCGTGCCGAGCTGTCGGCGCTGCCGTACGAGCTCGCCGATCGACTGGAGCACCTGGTGTCCGAACTGCTGGAGCGCGTGCGGTGACCCAGACCGCACCACCGCGTCTGCCCCTGTACGACGCGACGGCCGAGGCTGCGTCCGGCGTCGTCATCGAGCGCTACTCGACGTCCTTCGGGCTCGCGAGCCGGCTGCTCACCAAGGACACCCGCGAGCACATCCGGAACGTCTACGCCCTGGTCCGCGTCGCCGACGAGGTCGTGGACGGCCCGGCGACCGAGGCGGGGCTCGACCACGACCTCGCCCGCACCGTGCTCGACGAGCTCGAGGCGGACACCGAACGTGCGATCGCGCTCGGCTTCTCGGTGAACCCGGTCGTGCACGCGTTCGCCCGCACCGCCCGCGTCACCGGGTTCGGCCCCGAGCTGACGAAGCCGTTCTTCGCGTCGATGCGGATGGACCTCGAACGCACCGAGCACGACCAGGAGTCGTTCGACCGCTACGTCTACGGCTCCGCCGAGGTGGTCGGCCTGATGTGCCTGCGCGCGTTCGTGCACCGCGCCGGTCGACCGACGTTCGACGACGCCGTCCTCGTCGACGGCGCGCGGGCCCTCGGTGCGGCGTTCCAGAAGGTCAACTTCCTGCGCGACCTGCACGCCGACTTCGAGGTGCTCGGTCGCTCGTACTTCCCGGGCGTCGACGTCAGCACGTTCGACAAGGCGACGAAGCGCCGCCTGGTCGCCGACGTGCAGGCCGACCTCGACCGCGCCGCGCTGACGGTGCCGCTGCTGCCCGCCGACGCCCGCAAGGCCGTCGGGCTCGCGCACGCGCTGTTCCAGGAGCTCAACGACCGCATCGCCGCCTGCCCGGCGGAGCGGCTCGTCACCACCCGGGTCCGGGTGCCGAACCCGGTGAAGGCGCGGCTCGCCGCGCAGGTGCTCGCCGGACGCGCGCCGCTGCGGTCCCGGGCGACCGCCCACCGGCCGGGAGGCTCCGCATGACCCCGCAACGCGCCTCCCGTCCGACCGCACCCGCCCCGAAGCGCACGGTGCCGGCCCGTCGTGCGGTGATCGTCGGCGGAGGCATCAGCGGACTGGCGTCCGCCGCGCTGCTCGCCCGCGACGGCTACGCCGTCACGGTGCTCGAGCAGCGCGACCAGCTCGGTGGCCGCGCCGGGTCGTGGGAGCAGGACGGATTCCGGTTCGACACGGGGCCGAGCTGGTACCTCATGCCCGAGGTCTTCGACCACTTCTTCCGGCTGCTCGGCACCACCGCCGACGCCGAGATGGACCTGGTGAAGCTCGACCCGGGCTACCGCGTCTACAGCGAGGGCCACGACGAGCCGATCGACCTGCTCGCCGACCGCGAGGCGAACATCGCGCTGTTCGAGTCGATCGAGCCCGGTGCCGGCGACCGGCTGCGGAAGTACCTCGACTCCGCCGAGGACACCTACGCCATGGCGGTGCGCCGCTTCCTCTACACGACCTTCCAGGACCTGACGAAGCTCGCCGCCCCGGACGTGCTCCGGCGGCTGCCGAAGCTCGCGCGCCTGCTGCTCCAGCCGCTGTCGACCTTCGCGTCGAAGGCCGTGCGGGACCGTCGGCTCTGGCAGGTCCTCGGCTACCCGGCGGTGTTCCTCGGCACGAGCCCGTACGCGGCGCCGAGCATGTACCACCTGATGAGCCACCTCGACCTGGCCGACGGGGTGCTCTACCCGAAGGGCGGCATCACCGAGGTGATCGCCGCCGTCGAGCGCGTCGCCCGCCGCGAGGGCGTCACGATCACCACCGGCGCGCCGGTCGAGCGGATCGTCGTCGAGGACGGGCACGTCACGGGGGTCGTCCACCGCGACGCCGCGGGTTCGTCGCACACCGTCTCCGCCGACCTCGTCGTGAGCGCCGCCGACCTGCACCACACCGAGCTGCAGCTGCTCGACGCCGAGCACCGGACCTTCCCCGAGCCGCACTGGCGGAAGCGCGACCCCGGGCCGAGCGCCGTGCTCGTCTACCTCGGCGTCGAGGGCGAGGTGCCGGGGCTGCTCCACCACACGCTCGTGTTCACCGCCGACTGGCGGGCCAACTTCGGCGCGATCTTCGGGAAGGACCGGCACGTGCCGGACCCCGCGTCGATCTACGTCTGCTCGCCCTCGCTCACCGACGACTCCGTCGCGCCCGAGGGGTCGAGCAACCTGTTCGTCCTCGTGCCGCTGCCCGCCGACCTGTCCATCGGGAAGGGCGGCATCGACGGTGCCGGCGACGCCGAGGTCGAGCGGATCGCCGACCGGGCGATCGCGGTCATCGCGGAGCGCTCGGGCGTGACCGACCTGCGCGACCGCATCCGCGTCCGGCGCACCATCGGCCCGCAGGACTTCGCGGACGACTACAACGCGTGGAGCGGCTCGATGCTCGGGCCGGCGCACACCCTGGCGCAGAGCGCGTTCTTCCGCGAGGCGAACGTGTCCCGCAAGGTGGAGGGGCTCTACTACGCCGGCGCCTCGACCACGCCGGGCATCGGTCTGCCGATGTGCCTGATCAGCGCCGAGGTGCTGCTCAAGCGCATCCACGGCGACACCTCGACCGAGCCGCTCCCGACGCCGCTGCCGGCGACGGCGGCCGCCCCGGTCGCGTAGCCGATGCCGGGCGTCTACCTGATCGGACTCGTGGTGTCGATCGCCGGCATCGCGGTGCTCGACGCCCGGTACCGACTGTTCTTCTGGCGGAGCCCCCTGCGGGCGGCGGCCGTGATGGTCGTCGGGCTCGTCTTCTTCCTCGTGTGGGACGTCGCCGGCGTGCACCTCGGCGTCTTCTTCATCGGCCGGAACGACCTGCTCACCGGGGTGCTGCTCGCCCCCGAGGTACCGCTCGAGGAGGTCTTCTTCCTCGTGCTCCTCTGCTGGACGACGATGGACCTCTTCGGCGCCCTGCGTCCCGTCGTCGCGCGGCGGCTGGAGCGGACCGACGGGCTGGAGCGGACCGACGGGGGGTCCCGCTCGTGACCGGGACGGCGACGTACGCGCTGCTCGCGGTGCCGTTCCTGGCCACCGCCGCACTCGTCGCGGTGGCCGCCGGCGCGGTCGCCGCCCGTCGTCGCGGTGCCGGCGGCCGCCGGGTCGGGATCGTCAGCGCCGTGGTCGCCGGGGCCGTCCTGCTCGTCATGACGGGCGTGTTCAACAACGTGATCGTCGGGCTCGGGATCGTCGCGTACGACCCCGCGCTCGTCTCGGGGGCGCGGATCGGGCTGTTCCCCGTCGAGGACCTCGCGTACTCGATCGGGGCCGCCCTGCTGCTGCCGAGCTGCTGGGTGCTGCTCGAGCGCCCGGTACGGTCGGAGCGCCCGGGCCAGCCCACCCACCGACCGGAGGAGACCCCGTGACCGTGAGCCGTGCCTCCCGACCGTCGACCCTGCGCGCACTCTTCGTGTCGTCGCGGCCGATCAGCTGGGTGAACACCGCCTACCCCTTCGGTGCCGCGTACCTGCTCGGCAGCGGGGTCGGCCTCGACGGTGGTGGCGGGTTCTCGCTCGTCGCGTTCATCGTCGGTGTCGTGTACTTCCTCGTGCCGTACAACCTCGCGATGTACGGCATCAACGACGTCTTCGACTACGAGTCGGACCTGCGGAACCCGCGGAAGGGCGGCGTCGAGGGGGCCCTGCTCGACAAGAGCGTGCACCGCGCCACGCTGTGGGCGGTCGTCGTCACGAACGTGCCGTTCCTCGTCGCGCTCGTCGTGCTCGGCGCGCTGAGCGGCAACGGTCCGTGGTCGTGGGCCGTCCTGGCGATCAGCGTCTTCGCGGTCGTCGCGTACTCGGCGCCGGGCCTGCGGTTCAAGGAGCGGCCGTTCCTCGACTCCCTCACCTCGTCGACGCACTTCGTGTCGCCCGCGGTGTTCGGTCTCACGCTCGCCGGTCCGCACTGGACCGGGCAGCTCGTCGCGGTGTGCGTGGCGTTCTTCCTGTGGGGGGTGGCCTCGCACGCGTTCGGTGCCGTGCAGGACGTGCTCGCCGACCGCGCGGGCGGCATCGGCTCCGTCGCGACCGTCATCGGGGCGCGGGCGACCGTCCGCCTGGCGTTCGTGGCGTACCTCGTCGCGGGGGTCGCGCTGCTGTTCTCGGCGTTCCCGGGGCCGATCGCGGCGGTCGTCGTCGTGCCCTACGCGCTGAACGTGCTGCCGTGGTGGAACGTCACCGACGAGGGGGCGGAGTCGGCGAACGCGGGCTGGAAGCGCTTCCTGTGGATCAACTACGTCGCGGGCGCCGTCGTCACGATGGCGCTCATCGGGTACGCCTTCACGCACTGACGGCCGTCCGCGCCGCGCCTGCGGGCAGCGTCCGAGGCCCCTGACAGACTGGAGGGACGCGCCACGGGAGCCGTGGTGCGCCGGTCACGAAGGAGTGCACGCATGACGGTCCGCATCATCCACGTCGGTCTCGGAGGGTGGGGCGGCAACTGGGCCCGCACCGCCATCCCGCAGGTCACCGAAGTGGAGGTGGTCGGGCTCGTCGACCCGGTCCCCGCGACGCTCGAGGCCGTCCGCACGGACCTCGGGCTGCCCGCGACCGCCGCCTTCGCCTCGCTCACCGAGGCCCTCGCCGGGGTCGAGGCCGACGCCGTCGTCATCACCGCGCCGGCGGTCACGCACGTGCCGCTCGCGCTCGAGGCCCTCGACGCGGGCAAGCACGTGCTCGTCGAGAAGCCCTTCGCGAACTCCACCGACGAAGCCCTGCAGGCCGTCCGCCGTGCCGAGGAGCTCGGCCTCGTGCTGCAGGTCAGCCAGAACTACCGCTGGTACCCGGCGCCCCGGGCGGTCAAGGACCTGCTCGCGGCACGGACGCTCGGCGAGCTCTCCGCCATCAGCATCGACTTCCGGCAGTGGGACAACGACGCCCCGGTGGAGACCTACCCGCACTACCGGTTCCCGCACCCGATGATCAACGACATGGCGATCCACCACTTCGACCTGATCCGGATGGTGACCGGGCTCGAGGCCGTCCGTGTGTACGCCCGCGCCTCGTACCCGGAGCACAGCAAGTACCAGGACGAGGCCGTCACGTCGATGATCATCGAGCTCGAGGACGGCCTCGTCGTGAGCTACCGCGGCAGCTGGCTCTCGCGCGCACCCCGGACCGCGTGGGCGGGGGAGTGGAGCATCCAGGGCGAGGACGGCGAGCTCTGGTTCACGAGCCGTGACGGGTCGCCGAGCGAGATCGCGGGCGACCGGGTGACGCTGCGGGCCGACCAGGACGCCGAGGCGGAGGCCGTCGAACTGCCGACGCTCGAGCACACGGACCGGCAGGGCGGGCTGCAGGCCTTCGCGCGCTCGGTCGAGGGCGGCCCGGCGCCGGAGACGAGCGGGCGCGACAACCTGCGGAGCCTCGCGGTGATGGAGGCAGCGGGGCGCTCGGCCGTGTCCGGCGTCCCCGAGGACGTCGTCCTGCCCGAGTAGGGCGCGCCGACCTGCGCGCGCACCGGCGGCACGGACGTCCCACCCGCCGGACGGGAGGCGCGTGGCGGGCCCGCACCGCGCCTCCCGTCCGGCGGGGGGGGCACGAGACTCGCGGTGTGCGACGGTCCTCGTGCGTACGAGCGTGCAGACCGTCGCCAGGCCCGAGACTCGTGCCGTTGCGCGCGCTACGCGGCGCCGGCGGCGCGACGCGCCTGTGCCACCGCCGCACGCACTCCGCGCGAGAACGCGGGACCGTGGCCGGGCAGCACGTGCCGCGCCTCGGTGTCTTCGAGGCGGGACAGCGACGCGACCGCGGTGTCCACGTCGGCCGTCGCGGCCGGCGCGACGATCCGCGGACCGATCCCGCCCGTGTACGGGTCGAGCGTGACGAGGGCGTCGCCCGCGATCACCGCGTCGCGGTCGGCGAAGTGCAGCGCGACGTGGCCGTCGGTGTGGCCGGGCGTCTCGATGATCCACGGGTTGCCGGGGACGTCCGCGCGGGACACCATCGGCTCGGTGTCGTCGATCCCGTCGACGGTGGCCGCCCCGGCGAGCAGCATCCGGCCGAGGGGCGCGAGCCCGCCGGGGTGCACCGCGACGAAGCCGAACCGGTTCGTCTGCGGACGGTACGAGTACGGGTGCGCCGCGAGGTCCCGGTCGCCCGGGTGCACGTACACCGGCGTGCCCCACTCCCGGTGCATGCGGGCGGCGGTCCCGACGTGGTCGAAGTGCCCGTGCGTGAGCAGCAGTGCCTCGACCCGCGCGGGCGTGTAGCCGAGGTCGTGCACGGCGAGGAGCAGGTGCGGCCACGCGGCGGGGAGCCCCGCGTCGACGACGAGCAACCGGTCGCCGGTCTCGACGAGGTAGGTGTTGGTGTGTGCGATCTCGAGGCGGTGGATCCCCTCGGCGACGTCCCGGAACAGCATGGCCTGCACCGTAGACCGCGGCCGCTGGAGGCGGGTCCGGCCCACGCCTGGTAGGCACGATGCATGGCCAAGGACAGCATCCCCGAGCTGGAACTCGCGAACGTGCGCACGCGTGAGCGCCTCACCGACAGCGTCACCGAGATCCGGCGGCGCTCGGACGTGCCCGCGCGCACCCGGCTCGCGGTCGCGAAGGCACGGCAGCGCTGGCACCGCGACCCCACCCCGCTCGTGGCCATGGGGGTCACCGCAGCGGCCGGCATCGCCGCGATCGTCCTCGGCACGCGCATCGGCCGCACCGACGCCGGACACCTCGACCGTCCCGCGGCATCGACGGCGTTCACCGCGCTGCTGCCGTTCGGCCCGCGCGGCGAGCTCGACACCGACCAGACGAAGGACGGCCGCAAGGGTCGCAAGGCCCGCCGGAAGGCCGCCGAGGAGTCCCTCGAGCGCGACCCGGTGCACAAGAACCGGGTCAAGCAGCGCGCGGGCATCGCCGCGGTGCAGCGCCGCGCCACCAAGAACCGCAAGCAGGCCGCGAAGCGGTCCAAGGCGGCGGCGAAGGCCGCGGCGAAGGTGAAGGGCTAGACCATGGCGCGCAAGGACCACGACCTGCAGCAGGACATGCAGCACAAGCCCGCGCCGGACGACCCCCGGAAGCCGGACAGCCCGACGGACCTCACCAAGCCGTCGTTCACGTACACGCTCAAGAAGACGCTCCGCGAGTTCTCGAGCGACCAGTGCACCGACCTCGCCGCGAGCCTGACGTACTACACGGTGCTCGCGCTCTTCCCCGGGCTGCTCGCGGTGGTGTCGATCCTCGGGCTCGTGTCGAACCCGAAGGACACGATCGACAGCCTGCTCGAGATCATCACCAACGTCGGTGGCGGGCAGGTCGCCGACCTGCTCCGCAGCCCGGTCGAGGGTCTCGTCCGCTCGCCCGCCGCCCCGATCACGTTCATCGTCGGTGTGCTCGGTGCCCTCTGGTCGGCCTCCGGCTACGTCGGCGCCTTCGGCCGCGCGATGAACCGCATCTACAACGTGCGCGAGGGCCGGCCGATCTGGAAGCTCCGCCCGACCATGCTCGGCGTCACGGTCTTCACCGTCGTGCTCCTCGTCATCGGCCTGCTCGTGCTCGTCTCCGGACCGCTCGCCCGGACGTTCGGTGACGTCATCGGCCTCGGTGACGCCGCCGCGCTCGTGGTGTCGATCGTGCAGTGGCCGATCCTGCTCGCCGTGATGATCGTCGTCGTCGCGGTCCTGTACTACTGGGCGCCCAACGTCCGCCAGTCGAAGTTCAAGTGGGTCAGCGGCGGTGCCCTGGTCGGTATCGGCATCTGGATCATCGCCAGCGTCGGCTTCGGCTTCTACGTCGGGAACTTCTCGAACTACAACGCCACGTACGGGTCGCTCGGTGGCGTGATCGTGTTCCTGCTGTGGATCTGGATCACGAACAACGCACTGCTCTTCGGCGCCGAGTTCGACGCCGAGCTCGAGCGTGGCCGCCAGCTGCAGGCCGGCATCCGCGCCGAGGAGGACATCCAGCTCCCCGAGCGCGACACCCGCCAGATCGAGAAGCAGGACGAGAAGCACGCCCAGGACGTCCTCGAGGGCATCCGCATCCGCGAGAGCGCGGGACGCTCGAAGGACTGACGCACCACCGCCACGGCCTGGAGGCGCGGTGCGGGTCCGCCCCGCCTCCTTTCGTAGGGTGGGACGCATGACCGACACCGCGCCTCCCGTCACCCGTCCGACCGCACTCGTCACCGGGGCGACCCGGGGGATCGGCCGCGCGATCGCGATCGAGCTCGGGCGTACGCACCACGTGTTGGTCGGTGGCCGGACGGCATCCGCGGTCGATGCTCTGGTGGCCGAGCTGCCGAGCGCGGCACCGTTCGTCGGCGACCTCGGTGCCGGTGACGTCCCCGCGCTGCCGGATCGGCTCGACGTCCTCGTGCACAGTGCCGGCGTCGAGCAGGGCACCCGGATCGCGGACACCCCGCGCGACGTGTGGGAGCAGGTCTTCGCGACGAACGTCTTCGCGGTCGCCGAGCTCACCCGGCTGGCGCTCCCCGCGCTCCGGGCGGCGCGCGGCATCGTCGTGCCGGTGAACAGCGGGTCGGGCTTCGTCGCCGGTCCCGGTGGGGGCGTGTACGCGGCGTCGAAGTTCGCCCTCCGCGCGTTCGCCGATGCCCTGCGCGAGGAGGAGCGGGCGTCCGGCGTCCGGGTGTCGAGCGTGCACCCGGGCCGGACGGACTCCGACATGCAGCGGGCGCTGACCGAGAAGCTCGGCGAGGACTACGACACCGCCTACTACCTGGGGCCGGAGGACGTGGCGGCAGCCGTCCGCACCGTGGTCGACCTGCCCGAGCGCGGCACGATCGAGTCCCTGGCGATCCGCCCGACCCGGAAGCGCTGACCCGGGCTACACGAGCTCGAGCCGCGCCGTCAGCGACAGGCGGTCGAGGAACACCTCGTCGTGGCTGACCACGACGAGGGCTCCTCGGTACGCCCGGAGCGCGTCGACGAGCTGGTCGACGCTCGTCAGGTCGAGGTCGTTCGTCGGCTCGTCGAGCACCAGGAGCTGCGGGGGCGGGTCCGCGAGCACCAGGGTCGCCAACGCCACCCGGAAGCGCTCGCCGCCCGACACGGTCGCCACCGGGCGGTCCACGGTGTCCCCGCGCACCAGGAGTCGCGCCAGCTGGTTGCGGAGCTCGGCATCGGGGACGTGGCTCGCCGCCCGACGGACGTTCTCGAGCACGGTCGCGCCGTCGTCGAGGGCGTCCCGCCGCTGCGGCAGGTACCCGATCGGGTCGACGTGCGGGGCCGCGGCGGTGTCCGGGAGCGGGTGCTCGCGCGCGCCCGGCAGCCCCACGAGCTGCTCGAGCAACGTCGTCTTCCCGACACCGTTCGCCCCGGTGACCGCGACGCGCTCGGGCCCCTGGACGACGACCGACCGGCCACGCACGGTGACGGTCGCGATGCGCCGTGATGCGGGGACCCGCGGGTCGGGCAGCGTGACGTGCAGCGACTCGTCGTCGCGGAGTCGCAGCTCGGCCTCCTGCACCGCAGACCGTGCCTGCGCCTCTGCCGAGCCGTGTGCCGCACGCAACCGACCGGCGGTCTGCTCGGCCTGCTTGCGCTGCTCGTTCGCCAGGATCTTCGGCATCGAGCGTGCGGCCTCGCGGCCGGCCCGGGCACGGCGGGCGATCTTCGTCTCCGCCTCGATGCGCTGCCGCTGCTCGGCACGGTGCCGTTGCTCGGCGACCCGGACCTCGCGCTCGACGGCGGCCTGCTGCACGGCGAGGTGCTCCTCGTAGGCGCTGAACGTCCCGCCGAACACCGTGGCCGATCCCGAACGCAGCTCGACGGTCTCGTCGACGTGCTCGAGCAGCTCGCGGTCGTGGCTGACGACGACGAGCGTGCCGTTCCACCCGTCGACCAGGTCGAGCAGCGCGGCGCGGGCCCGTCGGTCGAGGTTGTTCGTGGGCTCGTCGAGCAGCGCGATCGGCCGGCCGCGCAACCGGATGCCGGCGACGGCCGTCAGGACCGCCTGCCCGCCGGACAGCGTCCCGACGGGCCGGTCGAGGTCGGCGCCGCCGAGCCCGGGCACGTGCGCGAGCGCGGCGGCGGCCCGCTCCTCGACGTGCCAGTCGTCGCCGATCGCGTCGAAGTGCTCCGGCGAGGCATCGCCGCCGAGGACCGCCCGGAGCGCGGTCAGGGTCGCTCGGACGCCGAGCAGGTCCGCCACGGTGTCCCCGGGGCGGGCGTGCAGCCGCTGGGGCAGGTGGTCCACCGGACCGGAGGTGCGGATCGAACCGGACGTGGGGTGGAGCCGGCCCGTGGCGAGCCGGACCAGCGTGGACTTGCCGGCCCCGTTCCTCCCGACCAGGCCGGTGCGGCCACGGCCGAAGGCGGTGGTGAGGTGGTCGAGCGCGACGGAGCCGTCTGGCCAGGTGAAGGTGAGGTCGTCGAGGACGACGGACGGTGTTGCGGGCATGGGTGTGCCTCCCGGATCGTGAGCTGGGCGCACGACACCGGACCCGCGGCGACCGGAGGGGTCGACGCGCGGAGCGCCCGACGGGGCGCGACGATCACGGTGTCAGCGCGAGGACTGCGCGGTACCGGTGATCGACAGCAATGCGGCTCTTCCGTCGGGGACCCCCGTGACCGCCACCCGTGCTGCCGGTCGGTCTCCCGCCCCGGCGGCCCCGCGGTGACGACGAGGTGTCGTCAACGGTACGACCGGACCCGGCCGGGGGCAAGAGGTGACAGGCTGGACGCATGCCGGAGAACCTGCTGCCGAACCCGACCGCGAACCCCGCGACCCTGCTGCCCGAGGAGCCGGAGGTGACCGCCGCGCTCGCCGCCGACGCCCCCGTGGCGAGCGTCGTCGTGTCGCACCCGTCCTCGAGCCTGGCGTGGGCACTGCTCGCCGACGAGGCCTGGGAACGCGGCGCCACCCTCGAGTCGTACGCCTACGCCCGCGTCGGGTACCACCGCGGTCTCGACGCCCTGCGGAAGGCCGGCTGGCGCGGTGCCGGGCCGGTGCCGTGGTCGCACGAGCCGAACCGGGGGGTGCTCCGGGCGCTGTTCGCCCTGCGCCGCGCGGCCGAGGCGATCGACGAGCCGGGCGAGCCCGAGCGGCTGACGGACTTCCTCGACGCGTCGGACCCCGAGGCGCTCCGCGCCCTCACCGCGGGGGAGTAGCGCGGGGCGGGGCGCCCGCTGCACCGTGCCCCACGCACCCCGAACAACCGGAGGCACCTCGCGCCACGGAAGTCCGTGGCGCGAGGTGCCTTCGGTCGTGCGCGAGCGAGCCGCGCCACGAGCACCCCGCCGCGCGCCCGCCCCGCCCTACCCGAGCACCACGCTCCACGAGAACGCCTGCGGCCACAGCTGGTGCTCCGGCAGCACGTCGAGCCCGCACGCCCGCGACCCGAGCCCGTGCTGCGCCGCGTCGAGGTACAGGTACGTGTGGTCCGGCGTCGGCAGCTCGTACGGGTGCATCGCCCGCCCGACCTGCTGCGCGGTCCAGGGCGTGAGCGTGAACCCCGCCCGGTGCGCCCCGACGGTCGACACCGTGAACGGACCCACCGACAGCGCACGCAGCCCGGGCCGGTGCCCGGTCTCCTGCGGCATCGAGTAGTCGACGGTCAGCGCACGCACCGGCGCCGAGAAGCGCCCGACGCGTGCAGCCCGCGACGAGTCCGCGTACGACTCCGCCGGCCCGGTGCCGAACCACGAGGCCTCGCCGTCGAGCAACGACGCCGGCAGGTCGAACCGCACGCCGACCCGCGGCCACGTGACGTCCCAGGCGCCGAAGGGCACCGCGTCGGTCTGCAGGAGCAGTCCGTCGTCCGTGAGCGTCCAGCGGTGCGTCACGTCGACGCCCCACCCGCTGTTGGCCGCAGCGACCCGGACCCGCTGGACCAGTCCGGACGAGCTCCGGTCCACCGACACGAGCCGGTGCGTCAGCCGGTCGAGCCCCCGCTCCCGCCACCGCACGGCCGACGCCGGTGCGTCCGGATCACCGACGCCGCCGGTGAGCACGGGGTCGGCGGTCTCGTAGCCGCCCTGCGAGGCGAGGCTGTCGTTGTCCGTCGGTGCACGCCACAGCTCCAGGCGCGGCCCGCCCACCTCGTGCCCCTTCCAGGACACCAGGTCACCCCGGGCGCTGAAGGTCCCGTCGCCGAGCACGTCACCGTCCCAGCCCTCCCGGGAGGCGCGGGGCACGTCCGCAGCCCGCGACGCCACGAGCCGCTGGCTGCGTGCCACGACGTGGTCGGTGTCCGCCCACGCGGTCGGCCCCGCCAGTTCCACCGTGACCTCGAACCACAGCTCGTCCGCGGGTGCGAGCTCGGCCGTCGCGGCGGCGAGCACCTCGTCCGGCACCGGCACCGTGGCCGACTGCCGGGCGGCGACCACGCCGGGGGCGAAGCGGCCGGACGACTCGACGACGCCGTTCCGCGAGAGGGTCCAGCAGAACCGCAGCCCCGCGGTGGAGGCGGAGTGGTACCGGTTCTCCACGAGCACGGTGCGGTCGCCGAGCGCGACCCGGACCGGGGCGACGACGGCCGCGAACTCCGCCAGGCCCGGGGTCGGGGTGTCGTCGGGCAGCACGAGGCCGTCCATCACGAAGTTGCCGTCGTGCACGACCTCGCCGAAGTCACCGCCGTACGCGAAGTAGTCCTGGCCGTCGGCGGTCCGTGCGAGCAGACCGTGGTCCCGCCACTCCCACACGAAGCCGCCGTGCAGCCGCGGGTACCGGTCGACCAGGGCCTCGTACTCGGCGATCTGCCCGGGGCCGTTGCCCATCGCGTGCACGTACTCACAGTGCAGGAACGGCTTCGAGCGCTGCCGTGCGGCCTCTGCCGGACCGCACCCGAGCAGCGGGGTCTCGGGACCGCCGCCGATCGACTCGGTCTCCTGCAGCGTCGGGTACATCCGCGAGTAGACGTCCGTGTAGGCGCCGGTGTAGTCGCCCTCGTAGTGCACGGGGCGCTCGTCGTCGCGGTCGTGCACCCACTGCGACATCGCCGCGAGGTTCCGCCCGGTGCCGGACTCGTTGCCGAGCGACCACATGACGATCGACGCGTGGTTCTTGTCGCGCTCGACGGTGCGGGCGATCCGGTCGAGGTACGCGTCCCGCCAGGCCGGGTCGTCAGAGGGGTTCCCGACCCAGTCGGTGAAGAGGAACCCGTGGGTCTCGAGGTCGCACTCCAGCACCACCCAGAACCCCAGCTCGTCGGCCAGGTCGAGCACGCGCGGGTGCGGCGGGTAGTGCGAGGTGCGGATCGCGTTGACGTTGTTCCGCTTCATGAGCACCATGTCCGCGCGGGCGTGCTCCTCGTCGAAGACCCGGCCGCGCACGGGGTGGGTCTCGTGCCGGTTGACGCCGTGGAAGACCACGCGCTCGCCGTTCACGAGGAACCGGTCGCCCTCGATCGCCACGGTGCGGAAGCCGAGCCGCAGCGACACGGTCTCGCCGCCGTCGCGACCGCCGGCGTCCGTGCCGGTGGCGACGGTGGCGTCGTACAGCCTCGGGACCTCGGCACTCCACGGTTCGACGCCCTCGACGGTGATCGGCGCGACGTCGTCGGCCGACCGCCAGGTCACGTCGACGCCCAGGTCCGGCACGGCGAACCGCACCGGGAACGCGGCGTCGAGCGTCGGGAACGTGATGGTCCCCGTGCCGGTGCCCGGTCGTCCCGAGGCGGCGGTGCCGGCGGTCGCGGCGTCACCGAGGGTCGCGGTCCAGCCGGCGCGCACGAAGACGTCGTCGATCGGTGCCGTCGGGCGGGCGAGCAGGGTGACGTCGCGGAAGATGCCGGGCAGCCACCACTGGTCCTGGTCCTCGAGGTACGAGGCGGCGCTCCACTGGTGCACGCGGACGAGCAGCTCGTTCGTGCCGGGCACGAGCAGCGGGGTGACGTCGAACTCGGTGGCGAGCCGGGACCCGGTCGACCACCCCACCTCGGTGCCGTTCAGCCACACGCGGAAGTGCGACTCCACGCCGTCGAAGCGCAGCAGCACCCGGGCGGCACCGTCGAACGACGCGGGCAGCGAGAACGTGCGCCGGTGGTCACCGGTCGGGTTCTCCTCCGGCGGGTGCGGCGGGTCGATCGGGAACGGGTACTGCAGGTTCGTGTAGCTCGGCGCGCCGTGCCCGTGCAGGACCCAGTGCGACGGCACCGGGATGCTGCCCCACGTGTCGTCGGCCCCGGGCAGCGGCACGTCGGCGACCGGCGACCACCGGAAGTCCCAGTCGCCGTTCAGCGACGCGCTCGGGGCGTCCGTGTGCAGCGAGGCCCGCGGGGCGAGCCGCGAACCGGAGCCGGGGGTGGTGGAGGCGAGTGCAGCGATGGTCAACCCTTGACCGATCCTTCCGTGAGGCCCCCGCGCCAGAAGCGCTGCAGGACGATGATCGCGATCACCAGCGGGATGACCGAGACGAGCACCCCGCCGGTGGTGAGCTGGTAGAACTCTGGCAGACGATCGACCTGTGCTCGCCAGTTGTTGAGGCCGAGCGTGATCGGGTACAGCTTCTGGTCGGCCAGCATGATGAGCGGCAGGAAGAAGTTGTTCCAGATGCCGACGACCTGGAACAGGAACACCGTCACCAGGGCCGGGGTCAGCTGCCGGAGCACGATGGTGTGGAAGATCCGCAGCTCGCCGGCGCCGTCGATGCGGGCCTGCTCGAGGAGCGCCGTGTCGACCGAGGCGGCGGCGTACACCCGGCAGAGGAACAGCCCGAACGGGGAGACGAGGCTCGGGATGAGCACGCTCCAGTACGTGTCGGTCAGGCCCATCGTCGAGAACAGCAGGAACAGCGGCAGCGCCGTCGCGGTCCCCGGCACGAGCACGCCGCCGAGGATCGTCCCGAACACGAGCTGGCGCCCCCGGAACTCGTACTTCGCGAGCGCGTAGCCGCCGGCCGCCGCGAAGTAGGTCGCGAGGACCGCACCGACGCCCGAGTACAGGACGCTGTTGGCGATCCACCGGACGAAGATGCCGCCGTCGTACGAGAAGACCTGCTGGATGTTGCTGAACAGGGCGAACTCGCCGCCGAACCAGAACCCGTTCGTGCTGAACAGTGCGCCGGTGGTCTTCGTCGCCGCGATGACGACCCAGTAGAGCGGCACGAGGAAGTAGACCGCGACGACGACGAGGATCGCCGTCACGACGATCTGCGAGCGGGGTGAGCGGTCGAGCTTTCGACGCTGGTGCGCCGTGATGGACGTGGTGTCGACGGGCTCGGCGGCCCGCTTGGTCACCGGCGCCTCGATGGCTTCACTGGTCATCGGTCCGTTCCTTCCGTCGTCGCGACGTGACCGGACTGGAGGCCGTGGTCGGCCTGGGTGGTGACCACCGGTCGGGTGGACGCGCGCCCCTGGAGCGCGCGCCGCGCCTCCAGGCCGTCGCGCTTCGCCCGCTTGCGGCGGTCTCGCTCGTCCTTCGGCGGACGGTTCGTCAGCGCGAGGAACACGAACGACAGGACGAACGCGGCCAGCGCGATGATCACGGCCTGCGCGCTCGCGACCCCGTACTCGTTGAACGCGAAGGCGTTCGTGTACGCGGCGTAGTTCGGCGTGTACTCGGTGTCGATCGCGGGCGCGACCGTCGACAGGATCTGCGGCTCGGCGAAGAGCTGCAGCGTGCCGATGATCGAGAAGACCGTCGTGAGCACCAGGGCCGGCGCGATGAGCGGGATCTGGATGCGCCACGCGACCTGGAAGGGGCCGGCGCCGTCCATCTTCGCGGCCTCGTAGACCTCGCCGGGGATCGACTTCAGCTGCGCCACGATGATGAGCATGTTGTAGCCCGTGTAGGTCCACGTGACGATGTTCGCGATCGACCACAGCACGCTGTTCGCGCCGAGGAAGTCCGGCTGCAACCCCATCGACTGCAGCAGTGCCACGATCGGCGACAGCCCGGGCACGTAGAGGAACGACCAGAGGATCGTCGCGATGACGCCCGGGACGCCGTACGGCATGAAGTAGACCGCTCGGAAGAAGGCGGGCCACCGGGCGCTGGCGGACTCGAGGAGCAGCGCGAGGATCGTGCACGCGATGATCATGACCGGCACCTGCACGATGCCGAACAGCAGCATCCGGCCGATCGACGCGACGAAGCCGGAGTCCTGCAGGGCGATCGCGTAGTTGTCGAAGCCGGCGAACCGCCCGGTGACGCCGTCCTCGCCGAACAGGCCCTCGCGGTCGACCGTGGTGAAGCTCTGGAACAGCGCGCTGATGATCGGGATGACGAAGGTCAGCACGAACAGGGCGAGGAACGGGGCGAGCAGGATCCACGGCGCGCGCTTCTGGGCGCTCGTGGCCTTGGTCGACGTGCGGAAGCCGGTCGTGCGGTCGCGGGTGGTGGTGCTCATCGTGCCGTCCTCACGTTCAGGCCCTTGTCCTTGAAGGACTGGACGATCTCCCGCTGCGCGAGCTCGACGGCGTCGGTGAGCTTCAGCCCGCCGGTGAGCTTGCGGCGGAACTGGTTCTGCAGGCTCGTGAAGGCCGACTGCGTCACGGGCGACCACGACCAGTCGAGGTTCTGCTCCTGCGCCGACGGCACGAAGACGTCCTCGTTGTAGTTCTGCCCGGAGAACCACGCCGACGGCTCCTGGCGGGCCGCGCCGATGTAGTCGGCGGCGGGTGACCACCCGATGCCGCAGTACTTGATCATCGCGTCGACGCCCTCCTTCGAGGTGGTCATCCACGTGATGAACTCGAGCGCCTCACGTGGGTGCTTCGCGTTGGCCAGGACCGCGGCCGTCGAGCCGCCGATCGAGCTCGAGCCGTAGCCCGTGTCGCCCCAGGTCTGCATGGGCGCGACCTTCCACTTGCCCTCGCCGCCCTGCACCGACTGGATGAGGGCGTCACCCCAGCTCGCGCTCGTGACGGCGGCGATCTTCCCGCTCGCGGCGGCGGCGTACCAGCCCGGGGTGTACGCCCCGGCGCTGGTGTCGACGAGCTTCGCGTCGATGACGCCGTCGAAGAACTCGGCGACCATCATCGTCTTGTCGTCGGTCATGTCCACGACCCACTCGTCGCCGTCGGTGCGGAACCACCGGGCGCCTGCCTGCTGCACGTAGGCGGCGAACGGCGAGGCGTCGGCGACCGGGAAGACCTCGAGGTAGTTGCCGTTGCCGGTGCTCCGGACCTTGTCCGCCAGGTCGCGCCACTCGTCCCAGGTCGTCGGGGGTTCGCCGCCGGCCTGCTCGAGGATCGCGGTCTGGTAGTAGAAGCCCATCGGGCCGGTGTCCTGCGGGATGCCGTACACGCCGTCGACGAACTGCACCTGCGACCACGCGGCCTCGTCGTACTTCGACTGCACGTCCTTCGCCCCGTAGCGCGCGAGGTCGACGAGCCCGTTCGCGAGCATGAACTCCGGGATCTGCCGGAACTCGACCTGGCCGATGTCCGGGCCACCCCCGGCCGCCAGCGCCGAGTACATCTTCTGGTACCCGCCGGCGTTGCCACCGGGGATCCAGTTCGCGGTGACCTGGACGCGGGGGTTCTTCGCGTTCCACACGTCGCAGACCTTCTGCAGGTCCTTGAGCCACGCCCAGTAGGTGATCTGGACGGTCCCGCTGCCGGCGGCGGCCGGCACCAGGGGGGCCTTGTTCACGTTGGTGGAACCCGGGACGGCGCACCCGGCGAGCAACCCCGCCGCGGCCGTGCCGAGCCCGAGGCCCAGCAGGTTCCTTCTCGTCATCACACGTCGGGATGGTGTCGGCGTCATTGCCTGCGCTCCGGTTCGTCGTCGGATCGGGTTCCCTGCCAGTAGAGCACGAAACCGAGCGACGCTGTGCATTCACGAAGGTTTCACGGCGACGCGTGTCGACGCCCGTGCCTGCGTGTTCGCTCCGACCTCCGAGCGCCACCAGCGCCGGGCGCGCAGCGTGGGTCCAACGCAGAACACCGAAGCCGCGAGCGGCCCGACAGCGCCGTCGGCGGCACGAACGGGAGGACCGACCATGACCGATCGCGGCAGCAGCACGAACGGACCCCGCATCGACGACGAGCTCGCGCACGAGGCGCAGAGCATCGTCCAGGGGCACGGCAGCAACGCCCACGTCGAGGAGTTCCGGCAGGCCGAGGCGGTGCCCGACGACACCGACGACGCCGAGACGCTCGCCGCGTCCGGGTACGACGGCGAGGTCGAGGGCTCGTTGCAGGACGACGGGTCCGTCCTCGACGGCGGGTCCGACGCCGTCTTCACGAGCGAGACCGACGCGGACGACGTCCCGCCGAGCGGGACCGACGCGGACGGAGGCCGCTGATGGCCCAGACGACCCGCGAGGCCAGCGCCCTGCAGCCCGAGGTCGTCCAGGCGCTGCAGGCGCCGGGCACCTGGACGTGGGCGTACGTCGACGCCTCCGGCAACCGCGAGGACCCCCGCCGTCTCGCCGCACTCCAGCGCCGGACCGTCTCGGACGCGCTCCGCGAGCAGGGGACGTCCGACCGGGCGGTCCGGGTCGTCGAGGACGAGCTCGCCGAGCAGCCCGGCGTCCCCGCACCGGTCGCGCGCTACGTGCTCGTCCGCGACGACGAGCTCGTGCTCAGCGAGGTGCTGCCGGGCCACCTGCACGGCCAGGAGTCGGTCGGGACCGGAGCGGTACCCGACCTGCTGCCCCTGCTCGCCCACCGGCCGTTCGACCTGCCCTTCCTGGTCGTCACCGTCGGCCGCGAGGGCGGCGGCTTCCGCAGCTACCGCCTCGGGCACGCCCCGACCGGCGCGGCCGAGGACGAGCAGCGCATCCAGGGCCGGACCGACACCCTGCACAAGGCGAAGTCCGGCGCCGGGTGGAAGCAGCCGCACTGGCACCAGCACGCCGAGGAGATCTGGAAGCAGACCGCGGGCGAGGTCGCCGCGTCGATCGAGGAGGCAGTCCGCGCGACGTCGCCGCGACTCGTCGTCGTCGCGGGGGACATCCGGGCCCGGGAACTGCTGCGCGGCGAGCTCTCGACGTCGACCCGCGCGCTCGTCACCGAGGTCGCGGTCGACCCCCGCGCCGACGACGCGTCCGAGAAGGCGCTCGTGCAGCACGTCGACCTGGCGCTCGCGCGGATCCTGGCGTCGCACCGGCACGACGTGCAGGACCTGCTCCGGACGCACGAGGGCCGCGGCGACAACGAGAGCGTCAGCGGGCTCGGCGCGGTGGTGTCGGCGCTGCAGCAGGCGCAGGCGGCCGTGGTCGCGCTCGACGCCGGCGCGCTCGGCGATCGCACGCTCCTGGCGCTCGACGCCGCGCCGTGGGTGGCGACCGCGCCCGAGCAGGCCGCGGGGGCGACGGTCCTCGGACCGGTGCCCGCCGTGTGCGCCCTCGTGCGCGCGGTGGTGCTCACCGACGCCGAGCTCGTCCTGGTGAACGCGGCGTCGCTGCCGAGCGGTGCCCCGGCGTCCGCGCTCCTGCGCTGGCCGGTCGGCCCCGCCGTGCCCGCCTGACCTGCCGCCGGGACCTTCCGCCCGCCGGCGTACCCGGTATCTCCGGGCGTACCTGGCCGGTTCGGGCGTACCTGGTCGTCCCGAACGACCAGGTACGCCCGTTCCCGCCTTCCACCGCGGCCGTTCTGGGAACGAACGGGCGGGAGTCAGTCGTGGGAGCGGTCGGCGTGCGGGACGATCGGCAGCGCGAGGAGGGGCAGCGCCGCCACGATCGCGAACGACGCCCCGAAACCGAGCACCCCGACGAGTGCACCGACGCCCGGTCCGACGGCGCTCGCCGCGAGGAACTGCCCGGTGTTCTGGGTCCCGAGCGCCCGACCCGACCACGCTGGCCCAGCGGCCTCGGCCACTGAGGTGTACGCCAACCCGTTGTCCGCCACCGTGACGCTCGTCGCGACGACGAGGAACACCGCCGCCGCTCCCCAGTGCGACACGTCGACGAGTGCGAGCACGCCCATCACCACCGCCGCGGCGACCGCCACCAGCCGGAGCGGTCCGACGCGGGACCCGGCACGGTCGCTCCACGCACCGACCAGGATCCGCCCCACGGCACCGACGAACTGCGACGCCCCGACCAGGAGGCCCGCCGTGGGTGTCGACCAGCCGAGGCCGACGAGCCAGACGAGTCCGTAGGTCGAGAGCGTGAACTGCGGGACCACGAGCAGCACGGACACCGCGTGGACCCGCCAGAGGAAGCCGGACGTCCGGTACGGGTTCGCGGCCCGGACGGTGGTCGTGCCCTCGGGTCGCGGTGCTCGCGGGGGATCGGTGATGCCGACGGCGCACAGCACGGTGAGCACGGCGCACAGCACGAAGGGCAGGACGAGCGCGGTGCGGATGCCGTGCGTCTCGGTGAGCACCGGGACCGTGACCGCCGCGAGCGTCACCCCGAGCGGCTGCGACATCTGCCGGATGCCCATCGCCAGTCCGCGGCGCTCCTTCGGGAACCAGCCGACCACGACCCGTCCGCTCGCGGCGTTCGTCGAGGCGCTCGTCATCCCCGCCGCGAGGAAGGCGATCCCGAGCAGCAGCGGGTCGCCGGCGCTCACCCAGGCCGCCACGACCGCGAGGGTGGTGAGCGCCAGGCCGCCCGCGATGACGACGCGTTCACCGACCCGGTCGGTCACCGCGCCCCAGGCGATGAGCGTCAGGACGAGGCCGATCGTCGGGGCGGCGGCGAACAGTCCGGCCGACGCGAAGGGCATGCCCCCGGCGAGCAGGTGCGGGATGAGCAGCGCCGGAGCGGAGACGACCAGGGTGCCAGCGGCCTGCGCGGCCACCCCGAGCCCGAGCATCGTCCAGGCGCGCCGCGGGACGGTCGTCGCGGCAGCAGCGGTGGTCGGCGGCACGGGTCCCGTCCTGGGTGCGGTTGGTGTACCACGACGGTATACCAACCGTCACCCAGCCGCACTATGCTGGTCCGCCGTGACCGAGACGACCGAGAACGCCGTGCCCGTGTCGCAGACGAGCCAGCTCTACGACAACCTGCGCGAGGCGATCCTGACCCTCGACATCGCGCCCGGCGAGCGGATCTCCGAGCGCGGCCTCGAGGGTCGCTTCCACGCGTCGCGCACGCCCGTCCGGGCCGCGCTGTCGCGCCTCGAGCGCGAGGGGCTCATCCTGCACGAGGGGCGCTCGTGGACGGTCACGCCGATCGACCTCGACGAGATCGCGTCGCTGGCGGAGCTCCGCGGTGTGCTCGAGCCCGCAGCGGCACGACTCGCCGTCCAGCGCGCGTCCGCCGAGCAGCTCGACGAGGTCCGCGCACACCTCGACGGCCTGCGGGGGAGCCCCGACCGCGAGACGGGCATCCGGATGGGGTCGACGTTCCACCTCGACCTGGCCGCGCTCGGCGGGAACCGGTTCGTCACCGATGCCATCGCCGACGCCCTGACCCGCCTCGAGCGCACCCGGTGGATCGAGGTGCGCACCGCTGCGGCCCGCGAGGCCGCGTGGGAGGAGCACAGCGCCGTCCTCGACGCCGTCCGTGCCGGGAACGCCGACCGGGCTGCCGAGCTGCTCGCGGCGCACGTCGCGGGCACGAACGACCGCCTGCTCGCGTGGATCGGGCAGGAGCGCCGACGCCTCCGTGGCGCGGGCATGTCGATCGTCGGGAGCACCGGACTGCTCGCCGAGGCGGAGCAGGCCGAACCCGTCGGCCACTGACCGCTCCGCCCAGCCGGGCGCTGACCGCAGCAGGCTGCACGCGGCCGGCGCCCGCTCCCGCGGGATCAGCCCCTCGTCGAAGGTTCCTCGGACCCGTCGATGTCCTGGGCGGCGTCGGCCGCTCCGTGCCGGGTGTGGTCGAGGAGTGCGTCGCGCACCTCGGCCTCGTCGGTGGTGAGTCGGATGGCGTGCTTGCTGCCGGACCGCGTCGACTGGGACATCGTGTTCCTCCTGTGTGCGTGGGCATCGGGTGGTGATGCGCTTCCTCACGGGACGTTCTGAGGTCGCCCCAGTGTGCGCCCGCCCGCCCGGGGCGCGCAAGCACCACCGCCGACCTGTGGAGGGATCGGTCCCGGGGCCGTGCCTAGGATGGTCCGGCCGCGCACGGGTGCGGCGGCCGGACGGACGTCGGAGGGGAGGCGCGGCATGAGCGGGCAGCGCACCGCACCGCCCACGGTCTACGACGTCGCCTCCGAGGCCGGCGTCTCGATCGCCACCGTCTCCCGCGTGCTCCGCACGCCGGACGCCGTCCGCGAGGGCACCCGCGACCGCGTCCAGGCGGCGATCCGGACCCTCGGCTACGTGCCGTCCGGCAACGCCAGGGCACTCGCCGGCAAGCGCACCGGCGTGGTCGGACTCCTGCTGCCCGGGTTCGACGTCGTGCCGGACGAGCGGCCCGACCTCGTGACCGACGGCGGCGTCCGCGTGGTCGACGACCGCCGGCACGTCACCCAGCCGTTCTCGTCGAACCTGTACTTCGACGAGGTCCTCCGCGGCGCGGAGACCGAGGCGTGGCAGCGCGGCCTCGCGCTCATGGTCGCCGCCGGACGGGGGTCCTCGCGGGACGTCATCGTGAACGACGTCGCCGGCCGGGTGGACGGCCTCGCGGTGCTCGCGCAGACCGTGCCCGACGACCTGCTCGAGCACGTGGCCCGACGCATCCCGGTCGTGGTCCTCGCCGACGACCGGCGCTCGCACGGGTTCGACTCCGTGAGCGTGGACAACGCCGCGGGCATGCGGACCCTCGCGTCGCACGTGATCGGGCGGCTCGGCATCCGGTCGCTGGCGTACGTCGCGGGCCCGATCGACTCCCCGGACGACATCGAGCGCTCGGCGGGGTTCCGTCAGGCGCTGGCGGACCACGAGGTGCCGCCGTCCGCGGTCCGGACCGTGCACGGAGACTTCGGTCGGGTCCGCGCACGGGAGCTCGCCGCGGTGCTCTTCGAGGGACCCGAACTCCCGCGCGCCGTGATCTGCTCGAACGACCAGTCCGCGCTCGGTGTGCTCGACGCCGCCGGTGCCCGCGGGCTCCGCGTGCCGGAGGACGTCGTCGTCACCGGCTTCGACGGCATCGACGCGGGGCGGTTCTCGGCGCCGCCGCTGACCACCGTGCACCAGCCGATGGGGGAGCTCGGGCGCGCGGCGGTCCGGGCGATCGTCGACCGCTTCGAGCGCCCGGACGGAGCGCCGCGTGCGGTGCGGCTGCCGGTCGAGGTGCTGCTGCGGGAGAGCTGCCCGCCGGTGCTCTAGCGGCGGTGCACGGCTCGTCCGCCGGTCGCTGCCAGGCCGGCCACCCGCCGTCTCGGAACGGGAACCTCGTGTTGCGCGACGCGATGTAAGCGCATACATTGGGGCGCAGCACACACTCGACACGGAGGTCGACCGAGCAATGACGCTTCCCCCACAGCGCACGCAGCACGGCCCGCGCCGCCGCGGCCGGCTGCTGACCGCGCTCGCCGGCATCGCCGTCGTGGCCCTCGCCGCCACCGGCTGCAGCATCCAGGTCCGTTCGGAGCCGGACCCGAGCATCGGCAAGGACACGATGCTCATCAACGCGGACCGCGGCAACCCGCTGTTCGACCGCAACTTCAACCCGTACATCCCGAATGCCCGTACCGCGAGCAAGTGGATGTACGAGCCCCTCATCGAGATCAACCCGCTCGACGGCAAGGGCACCCCGTGGCTCGCGAGCTCGTGGGACCTGCCGGACGCCCGGACGATCGACATGACGATCCGGAAGGGCGTCGAGTGGTCCGACGGCACGCCGTTCACGCCCGAGGACGTCCTCTTCACGTTCGACCTGCTCAAGAAGTTCCCCGCCATGGACGTCAAGGGCGCCTGGCAGCACATCGACCGGATCGAGCGGGACGGCGACCACCTGGTCTTCCACCTCAAGGGTGAGGACGTGCCGAGCCTCAACATCATCGGCGCGACGTACATCCTCCCCGAGCACCACTACGGCGTGGTGAAGGACCCGGTCACCTGGCGCGACCCGAACCCGGTCGGCACCGGCCCGTTCGTGCTCGGCAACTACTCCGACCAGCAGTACTCGATGGACAAGAACCCGACGTACTGGAAGGCCGACGAGATCGCGATCGAGCACCTGGTCCTGCCTGCGACGAACACGCAGCTCGACACCGTCACCCGTGGCTACGACTGGGCGTACTCGTTCATCTCGGACGTCAAGGGCACCTGGGGTGCCGCGTCCGACACGAACCAGTGGTGGTTCCCGGCCGGCGGCGTGATCGGGCTCATCCCGAACCTGACGAAGGCGCCGTACGACGACGTCAACGTCCGCAAGGGCATCTCCTACGCACTCGACCGCGACGGCATCGCCGAGACCGCCTCCGAGGGAAACCTCAGCGCCGCGGGTCAGACCGGCCTGATCCTGCCGAACCAGGAGCAGTACCTCGACCCGTCGATCCCGGACGAGGGGATGATCACGCAGGACACCGACCGTGCCCTCGCGGAGTTCGCCAAGTCCGGCTACGAGCAGCAGGACGGCAAGCTCGTCAAGGACGGTGAGCAGCTCGAGATCAACCTGATGACCGCGAACGGCTACTCGGACTGGCTCCGTGCCGCACAGCAGGTGCAGCGCGACCTCGGGAAGATCGGTGTGAAGGTGCAGATCCAGGCACCGCAGCCCGCCGGCTACCAGCAGAACATCAACAACGGGAAGTTCGACATGGCGATGGGCGGCATGGGGAACGGCGACGTCTTCCAGGCCTACAACTCCCTGCTGTCGAGCGACTTCTACCAGCCGGTCGGTAAGTCGACGGTGAACAACTTCGAGCGCTACCGGAACGCGGACACCCAGAAGCTCCTCGACGAGTACCGCGGGACGACCGACCGTGCCGAGCAGCAGCGCATCCTCGACCAGCTGCAGGCGATCGTGTACGACGACCTGCCCGTGATCGGCATGTACTACGGCGGCCTCTGGGGCCTGTTCAACACCGGCAAGTTCGTCGGGTGGCCGAGCGCGGAGGACCCGTACATGGCGCCGCAGAACTACGACTCGGCTCCGCTGCTCATCTTCACGAAGCTCCGACTCCGTGACAGCGCCGCAGGCAAGAAGATCGTGGAGGAGCAGGCCAAGTGAAGTACGTCCTCCAGAAACTCGTCCTCTTCGTCCTGACCCTCTGGGCCGCGGTCACGCTGAACTTCTTGCTCCCGCGCCTCATGCCGGGCAGCCCGTCCGACGCGGCGCTCGCCAAGCTCAGCCAGAACGGCCCGGTCACCGACGCCACGAAGAAGGCCATCGAGGCTCAGCTCGGCGTCCCCTCCGGCAACCTCTGGGACCAGTACGTCAGCTACCTGCACCAGGTCGTCACCCTCGACTTCGGCACGAGCTACACGTTCTACCCGCAGCCGGTCGGCGACCTGGTCGGCCGGGCCCTGCCCTACACGCTCGTGCTCGTCGGGACGGTCACGGTCCTCGCGTTCGTCATCGGCACGCTGATCGGCGTCGCCGCTGCGTGGAAGCGCGGAACCTGGCTCGACTCGCTCCCGACCCTGTCGGGTTCGTTCATGTCGACGTTCCCGTACTTCTGGACGGCACTCCTGCTGCTGTTCTTCCTCGGCTACGTCCTGCACTGGTTCCCGACGACCGGGGCGTCGTCCGCGACGAGCGTCCCGGGCTGGAACGGCACATACATCGGCGACGTCCTGCGGCACGCGGTCCTGCCGGCCGTGACGATCCTCGTGACGAGCCTGGGCGGCTGGATCATCGGCATGCGCAACGCGATGATCAACACCCTCGGTGACGACTACGTCACCTTCGCCGAGGCGAACGGCCTCCGCGGTCGCACGGTCGCCGTCCGGTACGCCGCGCGGAACGCGATCCTGCCGAACCTGACCGGCTTCGGCCTGGCACTCGGCGGCGTGGTCGGCGGCTCGGTGCTGGTCGAGCAGGTGTTCGGCTACCCGGGCATCGGCTACCTGCTGTTCAACGCCGTGATCGGGCAGGACTACCCGCTCATGCAGGCCCTCTTCCTGATGATCACCGTGTCGGTGCTCATCGCCAACTTCATCGTGGACGTCCTCTACGGCGTCCTGGACCCGAGGACGCGCCGATGACGACCAACTCGCGATGGGCGGCGTGCTCTGCCCACAACCACCACCCGAGGACGCGCCGATGACGACCAACTCGCGATGGGCGGCGTGCTCTGCCCACAACCACCACCCGAGGACTCGACGATGAGCACTGTCGCAGTGAGAACACAAGAACAAGTTGCCCCGTCCAAGTGGCGCGCCGCCGCCCGGCAGTTCGGCGTCGTCTGGAGCAACACCAAGGCCCGCATCGGCCTCTGCATCCTCGCCTTCTTCGTCCTCGTGGCGATCGCCGCCCCGCTCCTCGCCCCCTACGGCGCGAGCCAGAACGGCTTCGCACGGAACGCCGACGCCACCTGGGCGCACTGGATGGGCACCACCGCCGCCGGCGAGGACGTCCTCTCCCAACTGATCTACGGCGCCCGGGTGTCCGTGCTCGTCGGTGCGGTCGCGGGCTTCCTGTCGACCCTCGTCGCCGTCGCGATCGGCCTGAGCTGGGGCTACATCCGCGGCTGGGTCGCCGAGGTCATCGGCTTCATCGTGAACCTGTTCCTCGTCATCCCCGGTCTGCCCCTGATGATCGTCATCGCCGCCTACCTGCAGAACGGCGGCATCACGGTGATCATCGCCGTGATCGTCGTCACCGGCTGGGCCTGGGGTGCGCGCGTCCTCCGCAGCCAGACGCAGTCCCTCCGGAGCCGCGACTTCGTCACCGCGGCACAGTTCTCCGGCGACGGCGCGACGCGCATCGTCTTCCGCGAGATCCTGCCGAACATGACGTCCCTGATCGTCGGCAGCTTCTTCGGTGCGGCCACGAGCGCGATCCTGGCCGAGGCGGGGCTCGAGTTCCTCGGCCTCGGGGACTCGTCGATCGTCAGCTGGGGCACCATCCTCTACTGGGCGCAGAACTCGAACGCGCTGCTCACCGGCCAGTGGATCCTGCTGTTCGCCCCCGGTCTCTGCATCGCCCTCCTGGCGATGAGCCTGACCCTCATCAACTTCGGCGTCGACGCCGTGTCCAACCCGCGGTTGCGCGAGGGCGCGCGCCGCAAGCGCAAGGAGGTCACCGCATGAGCGGTGCAACCACCGACGGCCTGGAGGCGCGGGACGGCGCCGCCACGCGCCTCCCGTCCGACACGACCCAGCAGGACGTCCTGCTCGACGTCCGCGACCTGTCGGTCGTCTACGAGTCGGCCGGCCAGACGGCCGTCCAGGCCGTCGACCACGTCTCCTTCCAGCTGCGCAAGGGCGAGTTCGTCGGCCTGGTCGGCGAGTCCGGCTCGGGCAAGTCGACCCTCGGCTACGCGCTGACCCGGCTGCAGAAGCCGCCGGCGCGCACCAACGGCGGCAGCATCGTCTTCGGCGGGGCGGACATCCGTGACCTCGACGACGAAGCGCTCCGCCAGCAGCGCCAGGGCGGCTTCGCGATGGTCCTGCAGTCCGGCATGAACGCGCTCAACCCGGTGCGCACGATCCGCAACCACTTCATCGACGTCTTCCGGGCGCACGGGCACGTGCCGCGCGAGCGGTGGGACGCCCGGATGCGGGAGCTGATCGGCAAGGTGAAGCTGCCGGAGACGATGCTGGCGCGCTACCCCGGGGAGCTCTCCGGCGGCATGCGGCAGCGCGTCTCGATCGCGATCGCGCTGTCGCTCGAGCCGCAGCTCATGGTGTTCGACGAGCCGACCACGGCGCTCGACGTCCTCGTGCAGCACGCCGTGATGGACACGATCATCGAGCTGCAGCGCTCCGAGGGCTTCACGGCGATCCTGATCAGCCACGACCTCGGCATCGTCCTCGAGGCCACCGAGCGCGTGCTCGTCATGCACGAGGGGCGGATCGTCGAGGACGGCCGCTCGCTCGAGGTCCTCCGTGACCCGCAGGACGACTACACGAAGATGCTGTTGTCGCACTACGCCGACCCGCGTGCTTCGGTCGTGAGCCTGCCGGGGTTCCCGGATCGGTCACTGCGCGGCACGGACCAGACCCGGCAGGAGACGACGTCGTCGTTCGCCACCGTCGGGTCGCGTGAGCGCAGCGCCGCGAAGAACCCGATCGTCGTCGACCACCTCGTCAAGACGTACCCGGCGCCCCGCCGCGGTGAGCAGCCCGTGCAGGCCGTCCGCGACGTGTCGTTCACCCTCGAACCCGGGCAGTCGCTCGCCCTGGTCGGCCAGTCCGGCTCGGGCAAGTCGACCATCGCGAAGATGCTCACCGGCGTCGAGCAGCCGACGAGCGGGACCGTCCGGTTCGGCGACACCGACGTGGCGAAGCTCGGGAGGCGCGGCCTGCAGGACCTGCGCTCCGAGGTGCAGATGGTGTTCCAGGACCCGTACGCGGCGCTCAACCCGCTGCACACGGTGGAGTACATCCTGTCCCGACCGATCGCGAACTACACCGGACTCCGCGGGCGCGATGCCCGACGCCGGATGCTCGAGATCCTCGAGACCGTGGGCCTGACGCCCGTCGAGCAGTTCGCGCAGAAGCTCCCGCACCAGCTCTCCGGCGGGCAGCGGCAGCGCGTGGTCATCGCCCGGGCGCTCGCGAGCGACCCGCAGGTGATCATCGCGGACGAGCCGGTGTCGATGCTCGACGTCACGCTGCGCGCCGGCGTGCTCGCGCTGCTCGAGGACCTGCGGGAGCAGTGGGGCGTCTCGCTCCTCTACATCACGCACGACCTGCTGAGCGCCCGGCTCATCACCGACGACATCATGGTGCTGCACGACGGCGCCGTGGTCGAGCGGGGCCGCACGGCCGAGGTGCTGCAGCACCCACAGGACGACTACACGGTCGCGCTGCTGGACGCGGTGCCGAACCCGCGGCGGACACTGCTCGCATGACGTTCCCCGCTGTTGCTCCCTTCGGCCACCTCCCCACACCCGCGGGTGTCGACGTCGTCGGCATCGACCTGCCCGTCGGTCGGCTCACCGCCTACCGGGTCGTCCCGAACGGACCCTCGAAGGGCACCGTCCTGATCGTCCCCGGGTACACCGGGTCGAAGGAGGACTGGCGCACGTTCATGCCGCTCCTCCGGGAGGCCGGTTGGACCGCGGTCGCGAACAGCCGCCGCGGCCAGGCCGACTCGGTGGCGCCGACCTCGCCGTCCGACTACTCCCTCGACGAGGAGGCGGCCGACGTCGTCCGGGTCGCGGCGCTGCTCGACGACGGCGCGCCCGTGCACCTGATCGGGCACTCGCTCGGCGGGGTCATCGCCCGCGAGGCCGCGATCGCGTCCCCGCAGTCCTTCCGGTCGGTCGTGCAGTTCTGCTCCGGCCCGTACGGCTGGCCCTACCGCAAGGTCACCGAGCTGACGATCCTGCACGACACCGGCGGGAACAACCGGCAGCTGTTCGACTCGACGAACCCCCTGTGGGCGTACCGGCCCGACGAGGAGCTCCCCGACGACGTCCGGATGGTCCGCGACCGCTTCGACGCGACGAGCCCGATGAGCGTCGTCGCCGGCGGGCACATCCTCGAGGACCACACCGACTCGTCCGCCGAGCTCCGCGCGACCGGGCTCCCCGTCCTCGTGGCGCACGGTGAGTGGGACGGCGCCTGGCCGATCCCGTGGCAGCGGCAGATGGCCGAGGACACCGGCGCCCGCTACGAGGTCGTCCCCACGAGCTACCACGGCCCCCACGTCGAGAACCCGGCCGCGACCATCGCGCTCTTCGACGACTTCTTGTCGGCGCACTGACGTCGGCGCACGGAAAGGACCCATCATCACCACGCTGCAGTTCCCCGACGGCTTCCTCTGGGGTGCCGCCACCGCCGCCCACCAGATCGAGGGCAACAACGTCAACGCGAACTGGTGGGCGCACGAGCACGAGCCCGACACCACCATCGTCGAACCCTCCGGCGACGCCGCGGACAGCTACCACCGGTACCGCGAGGACATCCGCATCGCCGCCGACCTCGGCCTGAACTCCTACCGGTTCAGCATCGAGTGGGCGCGCATCGAGCCCGAGCGCGGCTTCGTCTCCCGCGCCGAGGTCGACCACTACCGCCGCATGGTCGAGGCCTGCCACGAGGCCGGCATCGAACCGATCGTCACGCTCATGCACTTCACCGTGCCGCGCTGGTTCGAGCGCGACGGCTTCTGGCGCGCGCCCGACGCCGCCGACCTGTTCGCCCGCTACACCGAGGCCGCGCTCCCCGTCGTGCAGGACGGCGTCCGCTACGTCTGCACGATCAACGAGCCGAACATCGCGGCGATGCTCGCCGGGGGAGAGGACGCGGCGAACCTCGTGGCGTACGGCCTGCCGAACCCCGACCTGCACGTGGCGGACCAGCTGCTCGCGTCGCACCGGCGCTCCCGCGAGGTCCTGTCGCAGGTCCCCGGCCTGCAGTCCGGCTGGACCATCGCGACGCAGGCGTTCCGCGCGAACGGTGAGCCCGGGTCCGAGGAGATGCTCCGCGAGTACGGCTACCCGCGCGACGACTGGTACCTCGAGCAGGCCGCCGGTGACGACTTCCTCGGGGTGCAGGCCTACACGCGCACGTTCATCGGCGCCACCGGTCCGGTGCCGGTCGCGGAGGACGTCGAAACGACCCTGACCGGGTGGGAGTTCTACCCGGAGGCCTCGGCCGACGGACTCCGCAGCGCGTGGGAGCTGTCCGGCCACGTCCCGCTGATGATCACCGAGAACGGCATCGCCACCGCCGACGACTCCCGCCGGATCGCCTACACGCAGGGCGCCCTCGAGGGCATCCACCGCTGCATCGAGGACGGCATCGAGGTGCTGGGCTACCAGCACTGGTCGCTCCTCGACAACTACGAGTGGGCCTCCGGGTACCGGCCGACCTTCGGGCTCGTGGCGTGGGACCGCGAGACCTTCGCGCGGACGCCGAAGGACTCGGCGCGCTGGTACGGGAAGGTCGCGCAGGCGAACGCGCTCGAGACGCGGCGCGACTGACGCGACCCCCGACGCGACCCTGTGACGGACGGGAGGCCCGTGGCGGGTCCGCCACGGGCCTCCCGTCCGTCGCGGACTCCGGAGACATCGGTGAGCGTCGTCGGAGCCGCGTCCGCGTGGCCGCCGAAGTTCCGGCGCATGCTGTCGTACCGCCGTGCCCTCGGTGTGCTCCGCTGCCCGGATACGACCGGATGCGTGTCATGCATCCGCGGATCGATGATCGCGGGCCGCATCGGCGCGGATCAGGCGACGACGGAGGAATCGACCCACCGGGCGGTCGATGCAGCGGTGTACTGCGATGCCCAGGCCGACGGATGCGACGACCGACACCACGACGACGGGGAGCCACGGGACCTGACGTACGCCGAACCACCCGAGGGCGCGCGGGAGCACCTGGGCGACGAGCGGGTGGGTGAGGTACAAGGCGAAGGCGCTGTCCCCGCACATCACCACCCAGTCGGGAAGCCTCGAGCCGTACCGCCGCTCGACGGACACCACGAGTGCGAAGGTGATCGTCAGGAGCGCGAAGACGACGGCCGAGACGGCGGCAGGGCCGGATCGGACAACTCCGATCGCGATGATCAGTGCTGTCAGCGCCGAGCAGGTCGCGATCGGGGCGAGGACCTGGCCGGATCGGACAGCCCGCGCGATCGACATGCCCGCGACCAGGAAGAGGACGAGGGGATTCGCGTAGAACCAGATCGCACTGCCCTCGTCCGGTCGCCATGCGGCGAGGATCGCGAAGAGCACCAACACCGCTGAGACGGAGCGCACCGGATCGATCCGGACCGCCATGGCTGCCGTGACCAGGAAGTAGAACGCTGCTTCGAAGACCAGGGTCCACTCGACGCCCCACAGCATCGGGGCGATGCCGTGCTGACCGCGGGACGGCACGAGCAAGAACGACGTGAGGACGCGGACCGGAGTGAGCGCGCCGTCGAACATGGCACCGGGCACGACGACGGCCGCGATGATCTTGGTGGTCGTCATCAGCCAGGCGAGCGGCAGGATCCGGATCGCGCGTCGGAGGGCGAAGGTCTGCCAATCCGGCTCACGGCCGGAGTCGATGACGAGGACGACGACGAAGCCGCTGATCAAGAAGAAGACAGAGACGCAGACATCGCCCAGGAGTGCGCTCGACGGCGCTTGTGCGCCGGAGCCGGCGTCGCGGTTGACCCAGTAGCACGCATGAAGGGCGACGACGAGGAGTGCGCTCAGAAAACGGAGCGCTTGCACACCTCGGTAGGTCGTGGACGGCGCTTCAGTGGCGGGGGGATGAGCACCCACCCAGTTTGCCGCCCGAGAGTTCCAGCGCAAGACATTTCACATGCCTGTGGATTCATCCTCCCGCTGCGGAGAGTCACTCGTGATCACGGCGCGCAGGAGCAGTTCCGTGCCGCGAGCGCCGCGCTCGCGTGCGATGTCGAGCGCCGTGCGGCCGGCCGCGTCCCGCAGGTCGACATCGGCTCCGCGTTCGAGGAGCGCCTCGGCTGCACTCCGTCGGTCGAACCAGGTGGCAGCGTGCAGCGGCGCCAGCCCCCAGCGCGGGTCGAGATCGTCGATGCCGGACGACGCGGAAGTGAACCCGTCCAGTTCGAGTGAGAGTCCGCCGATGTCACCGTGCGCCGCCGCGCGCACCGCGGGGGAGGCCCACTCCACCCAGCCGTCCGGCACCGGCCCGTGCCAGCCGTGTGGTGGCCGTCCCTCCAGCTCGGACCAGGCCGCTCCGTCGACGGGACAGACCTCGATCGCCACATCGCGGAAGTGCACCGCTAGTTCACCCGTCGGCGAGACCAGCAGACGGAGCTCCCAGACGTCCGCGTCCACGTGTGCGATCTCGCCTCGTGAGACCTGCACGTCGCCCGAGAGCAGAGCGAGTGACTCGATGTCCTCCGGCTCCAGCACTGCGCGGGAGAACCGCAGCGTGACCCTGGCGTGGTTCCACCGGCGCCACAGTCCGTCCGGGGTGTCGAGCACCTCGTCCGTCCGGACCACCACGGTCGCGTGCAGGGTCTGCCCCGGCGCCGAGCCCGCGCCGGCGGCGTCATCGGGGACACCGCTGACCTGCCACTCGGCGAACCGAGCCTCGTTCCAGGTGATCGATGCGAGAGCCGCGACCGAGGGCGGTGCGTCGACGATCAGACGGGCGAGGTACTGCGGGTACCCCTCGACGTCCTCGAGTGAGACGTACCCGGCCGCGGGCCAACCCACTCGACTCCATCGCACTGTTCGAGGCTACCGGGCGTCGCTGCTCCCGAGGGACCTGGGTGACAGGAGCAGCGACGCGTGGCGGGGGAACGGTCAGCGCTCCTGCTGCTCGACGGTGTTGTCCTGCCCGATGTCCTGGACGGTGCTCTCGCCCCCGTGGGTGATCGTGTTCCGACTGCCGGGGACGATGATCTCCTTCGCCGACGCTGCATGGACGATGACGCCGTCGCCCTCGACCACGAGCTTCGACACCGCGCCGAGCTCGATCGTCGAACCTGGCGTCGCTGCGCCCACGATGGAGACGCGGTCGCAGTCGAGGGAGAACTCGTCGTCAGCAGTGAGATCGGAAGCGAGGATCCGAGCGACTCCGTCCTTGCAGACGTTGTACTCCGTCGACGGCGAACGGGTCGGTGCGGGGGACGTGGACTTCGACGCCTTGTCGTTCGTCGCGGCACCCGAGCAGGCGGTGAGCGTCGCCGCGAGTGCGAGACCGAGGGACAGGGCGACGAGTGTGTTCTTGGTGGACATTGGCTCTCCTTGTGTCGTGGTGCTTCGGTTTGTTGGTGGGGGTCAGGGCGTCCGACCGGATCGGGACGGGTCCTCGTGGTACGTGCTGTAGGCCCCGTAGGAGTCGGACCCCTTGCGGGAGGCCTTGCTCATGACCAGCCCGAGCGTCGCCGCGCGAGCGTTGGACAGGGCCTGGAGTGCGGTGGCGACCTGATGGCGGGTGGCTCGTGCTGCGGCGATGACCAGCACGGCGCCGTCGGTGATGCGGCTGAGCACCGCGGCATCCGTCACGGGGAGCAGCGGTGGTGCATCGAAGATCACCGTGTCGAAGTCGGCCGCGAGTTGCTCGACCAACTTCGACATCGCGAAGCTCCCGAGCAGCTCGCTGGGGTTCGGCGGGACCTGCCCGGCGGGGAGGATCCTGAGTCCGCCGACACCCCACGGGAGCATGACGTCATCGAGTTCCGTTCGTCCGAGGAGGACGTCGGTCAGGCCTGCCGACCCCTCCAAGCCCATCAACGCCGCGACGCGGGGGCGACGGAGGTCGGCGTCGACCAGTGCGACACGTCCACCGTTCTCGCTCATCGCGATCGCGAGGTTCGCCGCGATGGTGCTCTTGCCTTCGCCGGCCAGAGCCGAGGTGATGGTCAGTGTCCGTGTCGGACTCTGCAGATCGATGAACTGGACGTTGGTCCGGAGGGCCCGGAAGGCCTCGGCGACGGGGTTGCGCGGATCGGTGTGCACGATGAGCGGTCGACGTTCGAGCGAATTTTCGACGCTGATCGTCCCGAGCAGCGGCGCATCTGACACCTGCTCGAGGTCGCTGATCGTTCGCAGCCTGGTGTCCAGGGCCTGGAGGAGGAGGGCGCCCCCGATGCCTGTCGTGAGGCCGGCGACCAGTCCGAGGAGGACGTTGACGACGAGGCCCGGCGTTGCGGCAGCGCTGGGCGTCTCCGCAGGCTGGATGACCTCGGGGCGCACCAGCGAGGTGCCGCCGTCGGTTGGTTTCTCGAGGCGCTCCGTCACCACGTCGATGAACGAGCGGGCCACCGCGTCGGCGATGTGCTGCGCCGTCTTCGGTTCGGGGTCTCGCACCGTGATGTCGACGAGCACGCTGTTCGCGGGCGAGATCGCGGTGATCTGCTCTGCGAGTTCCTCGACGTCCTGCTCGAGACCGAGGTCCTCGATGACCGGTTCGAGCACGCTCGCACTGGTGATCACCGCGAGGTAGGAGGTGACCTTCTGCTGTGCGGCGTTGTTCCCCTGCGCGAGTTGCGTCACGTCTGTGCCTGATGGCTCCACGGCCACGAAGAGTTCTGTGATCGCGTCGTACTGCGGGGTCGATAACCACGTCCAACCCCCTCCGAGGAGTGCTCCGAGGAGCGTCGCGATGGCGACCAGGGCTCGGGAGCGACGGAGCGCGCGGGCGATGTCGGTGAAGGTCAAGGGGGACTCCGATCGTGGATGACGACCGTACCAGTATATCACGTGTGTTATGCAAACGAGTGATCGGCGGACGGCCCGTGGGAGGGCCGTCCGCCGATGGACTCAGTTCGCGGGGCTCAGCGTGATCGTGTTGGAGTCACTGAACGTCCCGTCCGCGCGCTTCTGGGTCGCGGTGAGGTTGTACACGGCGCTCGGTCCGATGTTGTCGCTGTAGGACCACTTCCCGCGGCTGTCAGCCTGCGTCGTCCCGAACGGTCCCCAGTCGGCGCTGATCGTGATCTCTGCCCCGGGCGCGGAGGTGCCGGAGATCGTGGTCCAGGCGCCGGGCACGTAGGTGCCGCTCGGGGTGTCGATCACCACCGGAGCATCAGCAGGCACCACGGGCTTCAGCGTGATCGTGTTCGACGTGCTCGAGGTCCCGTCCGTCCGCTCCTGACGTGCCGTCAGGATGTACTCGGCAGAAGGGCCGAGGTCACCCCAGAAGGTCCAGGAACCGTTGTCGTCCGCGGTCACCGTCGGCTCCAGCGGGCCCCAGCTCGCGTTCAGGGTGATGACGGCGTTCGGGCTGGAGGTGCCGGAGATCTTCGTCTGGCCGTCCGGGTTGTACGTGCCGCTCGGCGTGTCGATCACGACGGGCGATGACTGGTCGGCCTCGGGCTTGAGCACGATCGTGTTCGACTTGCTCGTGGAGCCGTCGCCGCGGGTCTGCGTCGCCGTCAGCTCGTAGATCGCGCTCGGTCCGATGTGCGCCCACCATGCCCAGTCGCCGTTCTGGTCGGCGTACACGGTGTCGAGGTACCCGAACGACGCGGAGATGTCCACGCGGGCGAACGGCGTCGCGGTTCCGCGGACGAGCGTCGTCTCCCCGGGCGAGTAGAAGCCGCTCGGCGTCGTGATCGCGACCTCCTTGTGCTCGGACGAACCCTTCGGCGCGAGCTTGAACACGGCCGACTCGGACGTGCTGCCGTCGACACGCTCCTGCGAGGCGACGAGGTTGTAGGACGACGACGGGCCGAACCAGCCCCAGACCTCCCACTTGCCGTTGCGGTCCGCCATGACGGGGGCGAGCGTGTCCCAGTCGGAGCGCACGGTGACCTGTGCGTACGGCGTCGCCGTACCGGCGATCCGCGTGACCTCGCCCGGCGTGTAGTAGCCATCGGTGGGCTCGGTGATGGCGACCGCGGTCGCCTCCTGGGAACCGTTCGGCACGACCTCGGTGGACGAGGACGTGCTCAGCGCGCCCTTGGACTGCTGGGTCGCCGTGATCTTGACAGAGGAAGTGCCGCCCGGGATCTCGATGTCGGCGGACCAGGTCGTGCCGGACACGGTCGTCTCGACCTGCTCGTCACCGGCCTGGACGGTGACCTCGGCACCGTCCTGGCCCGTTCCGGAGACCGTCACCATTCCGGGCGGGACCGTGCCGGACGGGCCGGTGATCCCGACACTGGCACCGTAGTCGATCGTGGTCTCGGCGGTCTGGGTCCCGTCGTCGACCCCGGTCTGCTCGATGACCAGCTCGTGGGAGCCGGCTCCGATCGGGTCGATCTCCGTCGACCACTTGCCGTCGACCACCTTCACCGGTCCGGCGATCGTCTCGCCGGTGGCCTTGTTCTTCACCGTGATCTCGCCACCGTTCACACCGGTGCCGCTCACTACTGCCTTCTTCGTGATGTCGCTGAGGAAGCTGGCTTCAGCGGTCGGCTTCGCGACGGCGGACTTGCCCGGGTTGATCGTGATCTCGGTGGTGGTGGTGTTGTAGCCCTTGCTCACCGTCGACGCGACGAGCTGGTACTCACGGTCTTCGAGGTCCTTGACCGCGATGTCCCAGGTGCCGTCCTGCTTGCTCGCCTCGGCGGAGCCGAGGATCGAGCCCGGCTTGCCCTTCTCGAACACCTTGACGAGGGCGCCCTGCTGTGACTTGCCCTCGAGGTCGAGCGTGCTGCCGGGCTCGAGCGCGGCGCCGTCCTCCGGCGAGGTGATCTCGGTACCCACGCCGTAGTCGACCGGCAGTTCCACCACGCCGTTGTCTGCGCCCCGGATCACCTGGGCGATCTCGAGGGTGTCGACGCCGGTCATGTTCGGTGCGTTCACGCCGGCGGTCCACGTACCGTCCGCGCTCACGGAGACCGTCTTGACGGTCTCTCGCCCGCGACGGATCTCGACCTTCACGTGCGGGGTGGCCTTACCGCCCAGCTGCACGACCGTCTGCGGGTCCTCGTCGAACTTCGCAGACGCGGTGACGTCCTGCACCCGCAGATCGACGTCGACGGTTGTCGTGCCCAGGGGGGACTTGCCGGCGAACGCGCGGACCGTGACGGTGTTCTTGCCGAGGGCGAGCTTGTCCAGAGCGACCGAGAAGGCCTCGCCCTGCGGCGTGACGTTCCGGGTCTCGCTGCCCCACTGCACCTCGACGCGATCCGCATCCGACGGCACGAAGCCGTAGAGGAACGCCGTCCCCTTCTCGACGTTGACGTCGCCGACGTTCGCTCCGAACGTCAGGGGCAGGTTCACCGTGGTCCGCTGACCGCGGTCGCCGCCCCAGATCGTCGCCGACGTGACGTCCGCGGGGACCTCGTCCAGCACGACGCCGCGGATCCATCCGTCAGCACCAGCCGTCAGCGTCTGGTAGTCGCCGTCCTTGGTGTCACCGCTGGAGACGTGCACGACTGCGTTGGGGCTGCCTGCTTTCGCCGTCAGTGTCCGCTTGCTGCCGGTCTTGCCCACGGCCACGTCGGAGAGCGCTGCCTCGTGCAGCGGAACCGTGACGGAGCGCTCGGAGTAGAGCTCTCGGACGCGCAGACTCGTGCCGGCCGTGAGGCGCCGGTCCAACCGGACCTCGTACTTGTTGCCCGTGGCCTGTGCCACGTTCTTCCAGGTGGCGCCGTTGTCTGCGCTGACCTGGACGATCGCCTTGTCGCCGAACGTCGTTCCTGAGAGCGTGAACGAGTCGCTTCCGCTGTCGTAGTGCGCCGACGCCGCGAGATCGTACGGTCGCGTGACGACGATGTTGAGCGAACTTGCGGAGTTCACCCAGGAACGTCCGTCGAAGGCGCCGGTCTGAACGGCCACGGTCCGGGACGCGCCCGGCACCAGGGCGAGTGCAGCCCACTCGATAGGCACCTGGACGGTCGTCGCCCCGACAGCGTCGGTCGACCAACCGACACTGTCGCTGTTCCTTTCTGACTCCGGCCGCTGCAAGGGCGTCCTCGTGTAGTCCTCGTAGGCGAACGCGGCGTGCTTGCGATCTCCGTCGTCAGGAAGGTCGGCCTCGAGGGTCACCCCCTTCGAATCGACCTTGACGATCCTCACGTCGTTGAGGCGCTCCGGACGGTTGTCGACCGTCACCGGGGTACGCACCCCCTGCACGTACTGGAACACGAAAGCGTCGCGGAGCTTGGATGCATCGGCGTTCAGTTCCGCGGAGAACTTGCCGTCTGAACCTGCCTTGATGACCTGCACTGCGTCGTCGGCGTAGCGGCTCGGGCTCACGTAGACGTTGGCACCGGAGCGGACGGCGGTCCCACTGAACACCAGGTCAGCGGTCTCGTTCCAGTCGATCTCGATGTCCGTGATCGCTGCAGTGCGAGATGTCGCAACGTCGATCGGCTGGGATCCTCCGAACGAGACCTGCACTCGCTCGCCCCAGCCGACGTCGTCGGGCAGGACCTGGTCCAGGGTTCCGGAGCTCCCGATCTGGTACGTCTTGCCGTGCTTACCGTCCTGATCGGCGATGATGACAGACTCGTTCGCCGATCCCTTGATCGAGAGCGTCACTGCATCGGTTGCCTGGTCGTAACGGCCCGACGCCGTCATGCCCTCGATCGGGACAGCGGTCGACCGCGAGTAGGTGATCCGCTGGTCCGCGAGCACGCGCTGCACCGTGAGCCCGAAGTCTGCGGTCGAACCCGCGAAGTCCTCGTCCACGGCGACCTTCACCGCGATCGCCGCCCAGGGGCTGCTGCCCGGCCCCCAGTGCAGGTTGTCGCCAGAGCTGTTGCCGTCCCGCCACTGACGAACAGTGCGCCCGTCTTCGGAGATCGTGTGGTTGTAGGGGACTCTGACGCCGCCGAATTGCCCGTTGTAGGTCCGCCCCTCGGCATCGATGATCCGCATGCCGGCAGGAACGGTGAGGTAGCCGTTCCCCTGGTAGTCCCCGGACGAGGGCGCGAGCAGGATCCAGTCCGAAGTACGGCCCCGCACGAGGCGGCCGCCCTCGCGCACCAGGTCGCTCCCGACGTCGAGCGTCACCGGTGACTGCGGCAGAGAACTCCCGATCCGGAGGCGTGATGTGGACGCGTCGACCCTGACCCTCTGGTTGTTGTCCACTCTTGCGAGCTCGCCGTCGGTGGTGATCTTCCACGACTGGGCTGTGCTGCACGGGCGAAGCTTGAGTTCGTAGTTGAGCATGTCGGTGAGGCACGAATCCGTACCGGTCAGGCGCAGCTTGCCGCCGCTGCGCACCGGAATGTCCCACCACTGCGCAGCGGCTTCCGCCGCTTCGCGGGTGGCATGCGCCGTGATCGGGACGAGCGAAGCCGAATCCGCCGGGCCGGTGGACCAGTACTTGCCGCCGGCGTGCAGCACGAGCTGGCGTGTCTCGCTGCCGGCTTCCTCTGCCGCGGTCGCAGCGGCGGGCCCGAAGCTCAGTCCTGTGACGATGGTGGTGGCAGCCAGGCCAGCGGCCCCGACTGCTCGGAGTGTCTTCTTCATGTAAGAGGAGATGTCTTTCGGGATCGGCCGTGCGGACACACGGCTCCAATGTGAACATGTGAAATATTGCATGATCTCATTGAAGCAATGCCGAGTGTGATGGATACGCACGACCACCTTGAGCCGCCTTGAGCCGCCTCGACGCAGCTTTCGCGTCCGGCGCTTGACGTGCCGCCCATCCCGAGTAAACTTGAGTGCAGCGGACGCAACTCCGCGTAGGCTTCAGCAAGACCACGAACCAACAGAAGGAGCACCACAACATGGGACGTGCAGTAGGCATCGACCTCGGAACCACCAACTCGGTCGTCAGCGTGCTCGAGGGCGGCGAGCCCACCGTCATCGCGAACGCCGAGGGCCTCCGCACCACGCCGTCGATCGTCGCCTTCACGAAGGACGGCGAGGTCCTGGTCGGCGAGACCGCGAAGCGCCAGGCCGTCACGAACGTCGACCGCACCATCGCGAGCGTCAAGCGCCACATCGGTACCGACTGGAAGGTCGACATCGACGGCAAGAGCTACACGCCGCAGGAGATCTCGGCCCGTACCCTCGGCAAGCTCAAGCGCGACGCCGAGCAGTACCTCGGCGAGGACGTCACGGACGCGGTCATCACCGTCCCGGCGTACTTCAACGACGCCGAGCGCCAGGCCACGAAGGACGCCGGTGAGATCGCCGGCCTCAACGTCCTCCGCATCATCAACGAGCCGACCGCTGCGGCGCTCGCCTACGGCCTCGACAAGGGCAAGGAGGACGAGCTCATCCTCGTCTTCGACCTCGGTGGCGGCACGTTCGACGTCTCCCTGCTCGAGGTGGGCAAGGACGACGACTTCTCCACGATCCAGGTCCGCGCGACCTCGGGCGACAACCGCCTCGGCGGCGACGACTGGGACCAGCGCATCGTCGACCACCTGGTCAAGAAGTTCAAGAGCGAGCACGGTGTCGACCTGTCGACCGACAAGATCGCCAAGCAGCGCCTGAAGGAAGCGGCGGAGCAGGCCAAGAAGGAGCTCTCGTCGCAGATGTCGGCGAACATCCAGCTCCCGTACCTGACGCTGACCGCCGACGGCCCCCTCAACCTCGACGAGACCATCTCGCGCGCGCAGTTCGAGCAGATGACCTCCGACCTGCTCGACCGCACGAAGAAGCCCTTCAACGACGTCATCAAGGAGGCGGGTGTCTCAGTCAACGACATCGCGCACGTGGTGCTCGTCGGTGGTTCGACCCGCATGCCCGCCGTGGCCGAGGTCGTCAAGAGCCTGACCGGCGGCAAGCAGCCGAACCAGGGCGTCAACCCGGACGAGGTCGTCGCCGTCGGCGCCGCGCTGCAGGCCGGTGTGCTGAAGGGCGAGCGCAAGGACGTCCTGCTCATCGACGTCACACCGCTGTCGCTCGGCATCGAGACCAAGGGCGGGTTGATGACGAAGCTCATCGACCGCAACACCGCGATCCCGACCAAGCGCAGCGAGACCTTCACGACCGCCGACGACAACCAGCCGTCGGTCGCGATCCAGGTCTTCCAGGGCGAGCGCGAGTTCACCCGTGACAACAAGCCGCTCGGCACCTTCGAGCTCACCGGCATCGCGCCGGCTCCCCGTGGCGTCCCGCAGGTCGAGGTCACCTTCGACATCGACGCGAACGGCATCGTGCACGTGTCCGCGAAGGACAAGGGCACCGGCAAGGAGCAGTCGATGGTCATCTCCGGCGGCTCCTCGCTGCCGAAGGAGGACATCGAGCGCATGGTCCGCGAGGCCGAGGAGCACGCGGCCGAGGACAAGGCCCGTCGCGAGGCGAACGAGCGTCGCAACCAGGCCGAGCAGCTCGTCTACTCGATCGAGAAGCTCATCAAGGAGAACGACGACAAGCTCCCCGCGGACGTCAAGTCCGAGGTGCAGGGCGACGTCGACGCCCTCAAGTCCGCGCTCGCGGGTGACGACGACGAGGCCGTGAAGAGCGCCTTCGACAAGCTCAACGAGTCGCAGGGCAAGCTCGGCCAGGCCATCTACAGCCAGCAGGACGCGGGTGCCGCGGCCGGTGGCGAGCAGCCGGCCGGCGACCAGGGCCAGCAGCAGGCGGACGACGAGGACATCGTCGACGCCGAGGTCGTGGACGACGAGGACGACAAGGACAAGAAGTAACGATGACGGATCCCAAGGACAACGTGCCCGAGGACGGCGAGCCACACGTCGAGGGCGACGCCACCAACGCGCAGGAGCCCGAGGACCTCGTCGAGGCGGAGGGGCCGGACGTCGAAGTGCCGACGGACGCCCCCGCCGCCGGGGGGCCGGACAACGACCTGTCGCCGGAGGACCAGGCCCTGCTCGACGACGCAGCACGTGGCATGGAAGAGGACAAGCTCTCGCAGTCCGACCGCGACCTCGTCGCCGACATGCGCACGGACATGCTCCGGGCGCAGGCGGAGCTCGTGAACTTCCGGAAGCGCGTCGAGCGCGACCGCGAGGCGAACCGCGACGCCGTCATCGCCGAGGTCGTCCGCGCCCTGCTGCCGGCCCTCGACGACCTCACCCGCGCCGAGGCGCACGGGGACCTGACGGAGGGCCCCATGCAGGTCATCGGGCAGAAGATCCGCGGCGGCTTCGAGAAGTTCAAGCTGGTGCAGATCGGCGAGAAGGGCGAGCCCTTCGACCCGAACGTGCACGAGGCGATCGTGCAGCTGCCCACGCCGGGTGCGACCGACCAGACCGTCGCGGACGTCGTGGAGCCGGGCTACAAGCTCGGCGACCGCGTGCTCCGTGCGGCCAAGGTCGCCGTCGCGGTCCCGGCCTGACGCCCGGGAGGAGGTAGGGATTCATGGCCAGTCAGGACTGGTTCGACAAGGACTTCTACAAGGTCCTCGGCGTCGACAAGACGGCGAGCGACGCTGAGCTGAAGAAGACCTACCGGAAGCTCGCCCGGCAGTACCACCCGGACTCCAACCCGGGTGACGCTGCGGCCGAGTCCCGCTTCAAGGAGATCAGCGAGGCCTACTCGGTGCTCTCCGACAAGGAGCAGCGCACCGAGTACGACCAGGTCCGCGCCATGGGCTCGGGCGCCCGCTTCACCGCGGGCGGCCCGGGCGCCCAGGGCGGCTTCGAGGACGTCTTCGGTGGCATGTTCGGGCAGCAGGGCGGTGGCGGGCAGCGCGTCCGCTTCGGCCAGGGCGGCGGCGGTGCCGGCGGCTTCGAGGACATCCTCGGCGGCATGTTCGGTGGCGGCGGCTTCGGGCAGAACTCCGGCGGCTTCCGCGGCTTCGGTGGTCCGACCAAGGGCCGCGACGTCACGGCGTCGACGACGCTCGACTTCACCACCGCGATCACCGGTGACACCGTGAAGCTCTCGCAGGGCAACGGCCGGCCGGTGAACGTCCGCATCCCCGCGGGCGTCGCCGACGGGCAGAAGATCCGCCTGCGCGGGCGCGGCGAGCCGAGCCCGGACGGGGGAGAGGCCGGCGACCTGGTCGTCAGTGTCGCCGTCCGGAGGCACCCGGTGTTCGAGCGCGACGGGCAGCACCTGCGGGTGGACGTCCCCGTGACGTTCGCCGAGGCCGCCCTCGGCGCGACGATCCAGGTGCCGACGCTCGGCGGCGAGCCCGTCAAGCTGAAGGTCGCCCCCGGCACACCGTCCGGTCGCGTCCTGCGCGTCAAGGGACGCGGGGTCACGACGAAGAGCGGCACCGGCGACCTCCTCGCGACCGTGCAGGTCGCGGTGCCGTCGCACCTGTCGGACAAGCAGCGCGAGGCCGTCGAGGCCCTCCGCGCCGTACTGCCCGACGAGGACCCCCGCGAGGACCTCCTCGCGAAGGCGCGCAGCTAGCGCTGCTCGCATGAGCCAGCCTGGAGGCTCGGCGCGGCTTCCTGACGGGCGCTCGCCGAGCCTCCAGGCTGGTCCTGCACCACGCGGACGACGGAAAGGAACGAACCATGACCGACATGGACGAGAACTCGCCCGTCTTCGCGATCGCGGTTGCGGCGGAGCTCGCGGAGATGCACCCGCAGACGCTGCGGCAGTACGACCGGCTCGGCCTGGTCGTTCCGGGCCGCACGCGCGGCGGCTCCCGCCGGTACTCGATGCGCGACGTCGCGCAGCTGCGCGAGATCGCGCGGCTCGGTTCCGAGGGCGTGTCGTTGGAGGGGATCCGGCGGGTGCTCGACCTCGAGAACGAGAACCAGCTGCTGCGTGATCGTGTGCGCGAACTCGAGCGGGCGTTGGCCGACCAGCTCATCGCGCGCCCGGGCGCTCGCGTCTTCGCGGCGACGACGACCGGCGGCGCCGTGCCGTTGCGGGCGGGTATGCGCCCCCAGCGGAACACCGCGGTGGTGCTCTACCGACCGCAGCACTGAAACACCGTATTCCACCTTCTGGTTCAGTGGAGGCGTCCGTTCCGGACCCCACCGACCACCAGGAGGACCCTTGCGAACACCGTCCCTGCGGCGTCTGGCCGCGATCACCTGCGCCGCGCTCGCCCTCGTACTCGTCAGCCCTGCCACGGGCGCTTCTGCGGTGCCCGAGGCGTCGTCCGAGCAGCTGTTCGACGCCGCGACCGGCGCACGGACGTCTCCGGACCACCACGTGCAGCCGCGCGAGTTCGCCTTCGCACAGACACCGTCCGGCGTGAGCGTCCGGTCAGCGGCCTCGGGCTACTACGTCTTCGCCAAGCCGCAGTGCACCGGGGCGTGCTGGAACGTCAAGAGCCTGATCGACCGTGACGGCGAGCGCATCGCGGACCGGGTCGACACGACGGGCGGCTACTTCGTCCCGTGGCCGGCGTCGTGGGCGGAGGGCCAGACCCGGGATGCCGGGACCGTGTACAGCTCGGTGTACGACGGCTTGTGGTGGTACTGGAACTCGAACAAGGGTGTCCGGCTCGGCAACGTGACCAGGCCGTACGAGACCGCTCCACTGCGAATCAACTCCACGGGCAAGGACGACGCGGCCCGCACCATGACCGTCGCCGGTCAGGCGACGAAGCACGCCTCGATCCGGCTGCAGGGCGGCGGCGAGCTGGCCACGGCGGACGCGAAGGGGCTCTGGTCGGCGACGATCGGGGGGCTCTCGCTCGGGTCGAACACGCGGACGATCCAGCAGTACGTCGGTGGCCAGTTCGTGGACGAGCAGAGCGCGTCGGTGACGATCGTCGACCCGGTCAAGACGGACCAGATCGTCGGGGAGCCGGGTACGGCCGAGCTCACGCGGGGTGGGACCTCCGACGTGTCCGTGACCTACACCGCGAAGTCCGCGTTCACGACGCCGAACGGTCGGTTGACGCTCCAGGCGCCGGCGGGGGCGACGTTCGCTCCCGGACAGGACCAGCAGCGCGGTGAGTACCTCGACGGCGACACCTGGCGGACCTTCGGCGGCAACTCGATCGTCGGCGGCGAGCGCTCCACCGACGGGACCCGGTACGAGTACCAGCTGGGGAACCGCAACTGGGACGTGGCCGCGGGTCAGCAGTTCCGCTTCACCTTCCGTGTCGAGACGCCGGCGGACGTCGCCACCACCTCGGGTGCGATGACCGGCACGCTCGCCGGGGGCTTCACGAACGCGACCTTCGACACGACGGCGCGCACCACGACGACCGTCGTCGGCAGGCCGTTCACCGCCGCCGTGCGCTTCTCGGAGGACGTCACCCAGCGTGCGACGCTCTCGGGGACGGGGCAGGCGGGATCCACCGTCTCGATCGGCGGAGCGTGGTTCGTACCCCAGCCGGTGACGGTGGCGTCCGACGGCACGTGGTCGGTGACGATCCCGGCGCCGGACGCCTCGGGAGCGAAGACCCTGACGGTCACGCAGACGACCTCGGGACAGCCGACCGGTTCGGTGGAGGTCCCGGTGGACTACGGCAACGGCGTGCGCATCTACTCGCCCGCCGACGGGTTCCAGATCACCCCGGTCTGGGACACGGTCCGGGTCAGCGGCACGGCGGAGCCCGGTGCGCGGGTCAGCCTCGGTGAGGGCGGCGACGCAGACCGGTACGGGACGGTGACCGCCGACGCGGACGGCAGGTGGGCGATCACGACGACACCGCTCACCATCGAGGAGCACCGGCTCGTCGCCACCGCGCTCTCGAAGGGCGCGAACACGACGACCGACCGGGTGCTCGTCGTGCCGGCGTCCTGATCGAGGACCCGACCGTCGGCACGGGCCCGGGAGCGCACCGAGCGGTGCGTTCCCGGGCCCGTCCTCGTCCGGCGCCCACCGCGGGCCAGGGGAGGGCGAGCGTCAGGGCTCCGGGTCCGAACGGACGTCGTCCAGGGTGGCGTCGACCACCGGGCACCGGCGCGGTGCCGGTCGTTCGTCCTCGGGCAGGCAACGCGCCGTCCGGCGGGACCGCACGTCGGCGATCACGGCTCGGAGGCAGGTGCTGCACACGTCAGGCCCGTCCGCGGTCGGGGTCCTGCAGCAGGTGCACCGTCCAGGTCGCCCGTTCCGCTAGTCGCCCGTCGCGGCAGTCGATCGCGACACGGAGTGCCACGAGCCCGTTGCGGATGTGCTCCCACGGCAGCGCGGCACGGATGTCGTCGTGCCGGAGGCGGTACGTCAGGCCGTCGAGGGCGCCGCTCAGGGTCGACGCCAGCAGCGGGTTGTCGCACGCGGTGATGAACGTCCGGTAGACCGGGGTGATCGCGTCGGCGCCCCACTGCCACGTGGGCATCGCCATGCAGTCGAGCACGAGGCCGACGCGGCGGAAGAGCGCTGCACGGTCACGGTCCTCCATGTCGCCGATGGTGGTCCGCACGACGCCGCCGAAGAGCAGACCCAGCGCCTGCAGGGTCGGCACGAGCTCGTCGCGACGGGGCACCGTGACGCGGGTGTAGCGGTTCGGCCGGAACTCGACGAGTCCGAGGTGCCCGAGGTCCGACAGGGCTTCGCGGACGGGCGTCCGGGAGCAGCGGAGCCGCAGGGCGAGCTGCTCGTCGTCGAGCAGGGTGCCCGGGGCGAGGACGCCGCTCATGATCTCGGTACGCAGTCGTTCCCGTGCCTGGTCCCGCAGGCGGGGACGGAGGACGGCGTCTGGCGAAGCGAACATCGGCCCCTCTCGCTCGTCGTGCCGCTGGTCGTCCGTCCGGCGGTCTCCTCCGAGCGTACGACGCTGGGATACCAGTGACCCCGGTGATATACCGCTGGTTCCCGCCGGCGCGCGGGCGTGCGGGTGGGGCTGGGTACCCTGGGGCGGTGCCATTCGACTTCGCCGACCACTTCCGGCGCTCCCCGGCCAGCGAGGAGCCCGACCTCGTGGCCATCGACGGCACCGACCGCTTCCTGCTCGACGAGGCGCCGCACGTGCACGGGGACGCGCTCCGGCAGCCCGGCGAGGTCGCCGTCGTCGACGACCGGTACGGGGTGCTCACCCTCGGGGCGATGACGGTGCACGGGGCCTCGGGCGTCCGGGTCGTCCAGGACTCGCTGGTGGGCGTGCGCGCACTCCAGGCCAACGCCGGCACCTTCGGGCGGAGCGGTTTCGTGCTCACCGAGACGCTCGAGCAGGCGTTCCGCGACGTCCGCCTGGTGCTGCTGCGCCTGTCGAAGTCGAACGACCGGCTCGACGAGCTCGCCCGGGCGGTCGCCCGGTGGGCGGCGCCCGACGTCGTGCTGCTCTGCGGCGGGGTCTCGAAGCACATGAACCTGTCGCAGAACGACGTGCTCCGCCGGTACTTCGGGGAGGTCACCGCCTCGCGGGGGCGGGGGAAGTCGCGGCTGCTCGTGGCGCAGGACCCCCTCCGCGCGACGGCGGTGCGCGCGGACGCCACCAACCCCTGGCCGCGCTCGGTGCACGTCGACGAGCTCGGGATGACGCTCGTCGCGCACGGCGGGGTGTTCGCGGGGACGTCGCTCGACCAGGGCACGCGCGTGCTGCTCGGTGTCGTCGACGACGCCGTGCCGTCGGCGCGGGTCGCCGTCGACCTCGGGTGCGGGAACGGGGTCATCGCGACCGCGTTGGCCCGGCGGCGCCCGTCCGTGCGGGTCGTGGCGACCGACGTGTCGGCGATCGCGGTCGCGTCGACGCGGGCGACGGCTGTGGCGAACGGCGTGGCCGACCGGGTCCGGGTCGTCCGGTCGGACGCGGGGGACGAGCTCGATTCCGGCTCGGCCGGGCTCGTGCTCTGCAACCCGCCCTTCCACGAGGGCACGACGGTGAGCACCGACGCGGCGGAGGCGATGTTCCGCAACGCGGCCACGGTCCTCCAGACCGGCGGCGAACTGTGGTGCGTCTGGAACTCGCACCTGCGCTACCGGCCGGTGCTGGAGCGTCTGGTCGGGCCGACGCGACAGGTGGTCCGGACCGACAAGTTCACGGTGACCGCGTCGCGACGCTCGGACTGAGGGACCGCACGAGGCCCCCGTCACCGTGGTGACGGGGGCCTCGCTGTGCGGTCAGCGTCAGATGTGCACGGACACCTGCGTCTGCTTGCCGCCGGAGACGAGGGTGATCACGTGGTCGCCCTTCGTCAGGCCGGAGACGGAGATGCTGCCCTCACCGTCGTCCTTGATCACGCCGGTGGCCAGCGTGCGGTCGCCCTCACGTGCCTGCAGGCCGCCGATGCCCGAGGGCAGGCCCCAGACGGTGATCTTCGCCGAGCCGAGCAGCGCGCTGGTGCTCGTGACCTCGGCCTCGAGCGCGTCGGCGGCGTGGTCGCCGTTGCCGATCGTCAGCGTGCGCTCGACCTGCTCGCCGGCGATGGTGGCGGTGACCGTCACGGTCGTCGTGAGCTTCTTCGGGGCGGTGATCAGGGTGTTGCCGTAGTCGGTGTCGCCGAGCGTCACCTTCTTGCTCTCGCCGTTGGCGGAGACGGTGACCTCGGTGCCCTTCGGGCCGTGGACGCCGACGTCGACCTGGCGGTCGCTGACGCGGAGCGCGTCGGCGCTGAAGGCGGTGTCGGACGCGCCGTCGCCGGGCTCCTCGGTGCCGCCGTCGCCGGGCTGGCCGCCCTCGTTGCCGTCGCCGGGCTGCTCGCCGCCCTTGCCGTCGTCGTAGGTCAGCGTGTAGGACTCGGTCTTCCACTTGCCGTTCAGGTCCTGGTAGGACGCGGTCAGCTCGTTCACGCCGGGCTTCAGGTCCTCGGAGACGTCGAGCACGAACTCGCCGCTCGCGTCGGTCCGGGCGTGCCCCATCGGGCGGTAGCTGTCAGCGGTCTGCAGGTCGACCGGGGAGTAGGCGTGCGCGCCGGCGCCGGTGATCTTCGGACGGGCTTCGGTCACGGTGCTGCCGTTCGCCGGCGTCTGCACGGTGAACCGGTCGACCTTCGGGACGTAGTGGACGAGGAGGTCCTGCGTCCGCTGCCAGGTGCCGTCGGCGCGTTCGGCGGCGACGACCACCGAGTTGTCGCCGGGGCGGAAGTAGCTGGCCTTCGCGGACCACTTCCCGTGGTCGTCGGCGGTGGTGTCGACGATGATCGGGCCCGTGAGCCCGTCGATGGAGACCCGCACGTGGCTCTTCGCACGAGCGGTGCCCTCGAGGATCGGTTCCGCCGTGTCGACGGTGTCGCCGTCGTGCAGGTTCGTCACGGCCGCGACGGGCGACTGGCCGTCGCCGGGCTGCTCGCCGCCCTTGCCGTCGTCGTAGGTCAGCGTGTAGGACTCGGTCTTCCACTTGCCGTTCAGGTCCTGGTAGGACGCGGTCAGCTCGTTCACGCCGGGCTTCAGGTCCTCGGAGACGTCGAGCACGAACTCGCCGCTCGCGTCGGTCCGGGCGTGCCCCATCGGGCGGTAGCTGTCAGCGGTCTGCAGGTCGACCGGGGAGTAGGCGTGCGCGCCGGCGCCGGTGATCTTCGGACGGGCTTCGGTCACGGTGCTGCCGTTCGCCGGCGTCTGCACGGTGAACCGGTCGACCTTCGGGACGTAGTGGACGAGGAGGCTCTGCGCCGTGCGCCACGTGCCGTCCGGACGCTCGTAGGAGACGGAGAGCGCGTTGTCACCGGGACGCAGGAAGCTGGCCTTCGTCGACCAGTTCCCGTGCTCGTCGGCCGTCGCGATGCCGATCGCCAGGCCGCTCAGTGAACCGGTGTCGATCCGGACGCGGCCGTTGGGGCGAGCGGTGCCCTCGAAGACCGGCTCCGCGGTGTCGACCGTGTCCCCGTCGTGCAGGTTCGTGACGGCTTCGACGGGTGACTGGCCCTCGCCGGGCTGCTCGCCGCCGGTCGCCGGCGTGACGTCCGTCCAGCCGCTGACGGCGAAGTGGTCGTGGTCGGGGGTGCTCGCCGGCACGTCGTCGTTCACCGCACGCAGTGCGACCTGCTTCGCGGAGGCGCCGCCGGGGACCCGGACCTCGAAACGGCCGTCGGTGCCCGCGTCACCGGATGCGATGATCTCCTTGCGGTCGAGGGAGGCCTCGACGCGGATGCCCCGGTTGGCGTTCCCGCGCAGGACGAGGTCGTCGCCCTTGCGCTCGGTCGCGGTGACGACCGGAGCAGCGGCGTACGCGTCGAGCAGCGCCTGGTCGGGCTCGCTGTAGTGCCCGTTCGGCTTCACGACCGCAGCGGTGATCACCTGCGGCCCGGACGGGATCGCCGCGAGGTCGCACGAGTACAGGTGTGCGTTGGCGGGAGCGCTGCTACCGCTGCAGAGCAGACGACCGCGCTGGTCGACGACCTCGAGGCGACCCTTCGTCACTGAGCTCGTGACGGCGATCGACGGGTTCGAGCGGTCCGCCCCGAAGACGCTGAGCCCTTCGCGCTCGCTGGTGCTCGGTGCGCCCTGGATCTCGGAGAAGCCGGTGAAGCTGTCCGGGATCGGGCGCTCGGCGGACGCGCCGGGGATGGCCGGTAGGTCCGTGTCGGCGTGGGCGGCGGTCGCCGCCACGAAACCGGAGGACGTGAGGACGAGGCCGAGTGCCGTGCCGGCTGCGGCGCGGGTGATCTTGCGCATGGATTCCTTCCTGTCCGCGATCGGAGACGTCGCGGTCGAGGACCCATGTTGTATGTTGAATACCGAAACTATCTCGAGCGCGTGCACTACGCGGGCAGGGCCGGTACGTCCGCACACGACGGACGGGAGGCCCGTGGCTGCGCAGCCACGGGCCTCCCGTTCGTCGTGCGGTCGCGTTCCGCGACCGTCGGCACTCAGGCCGGGACGTAGTCGAACGTGTCCGGGTCCGGGCCGGTGCGGTGGCCCTTGTCGAGCGAGGTGATCGCCGTCATGTCGTCGTCCGAGAGCTCGAAGTCGAAGATGGCGAAGTTCTCCTCGACGCGCGAGCGCGTGACCGACTTCGGGAAGACGATGTCGCCGCGCTGGATGTGCCAGCGGAGGACGACCTGCGCCGGGGTCTTGCCCGTGGCGCCGGCGATGCGGGTGATGGTCTCGTCGTCGAGCACGAGGCCCTGGGCGATCGGCGACCACGCCTCGGTCGCGATGCCGTGCTCGGTGCCGTAGGCGCGAAGCTCGTCCTGTACGAGGTACGGGTGGACCTCGATCTGGTTGACGGCCGGGGTGATCGTCGTCTCGGCCGCGAGGCGGTTGAGGTGGTGCGCCTGGAAGTTGCTCACGCCGATCGAACGGGCGGTGCCGGCGTGGTAGAGCTCCTCCATCGCCTTCCAGGTGGGGACGAAGTCCGACACGGTCGGCAGCGGCCAGTGGATGAGGAAGAGGTCGGTGTACCCGCCGAGCAGGTCGGCCGACTTCTTGCCGTTCTCGGCGGCGAGGGCCGGGTCGTGGAAGCCGTTGTTGAGCTTCGACGTGACGAAGATCTCCTCGCGCGGGATGCCGGACGCCTCGATGGCCTCGCCGACCTCCTTCTCGTTGCCGTACATCTCGGCGGTGTCGATGTGGCGGTAGCCGACCTCGAGCGCGGTGAGGGTGGCCTCCTTCGTGTCCGAAGGGTCGATCTGGAAGACACCGAAGCCGAGCTGCGGGATGGTCTTGCCGTCGTTCAGGGTGATGTTCGGAACGGTCATGTCCCCATGCAACCAAAGCGCCCCCAGGGTGCTTCCCGGGAACGTTCAGGCGGACAGGTCGACGCCCACCCGGTACGAAGGAGTTGTGCATTTCACATACCAAAGATCACGACGAGGCGCCTGTCGTCGAACGGTGACCAGGACCATCGCGGCCGTCGGTGCGGTCACGGCGGTCGTCTCGGGAGCGCTCCTGTCCCCCCAGGGCGCTCCCGCGGCTCCCCTCCCACCGGCCGCGTCCCGGGGTGACGTCCACGTCGTCCCGGGAGCGCAGCCGCGGGTGTTGTTCTCGGAGGACTTCGAGAACGGCATGAGCACCCGACCAGTGATGCTGAACCAGTACGTCGGGCGGAACGGCGAGCACTACACCGCGGCGCCGCAGTGGATCGACGCCCAGCAGTGCAACGGCATCGTCACCAGCGCGCGCAGCACGGCGGTGAGCGCCTGCGGGCGGAACGCCGAGATCCGCGGACTCGCCTCGGTGCTCGGACAGGCCGGCGGGACGGACCCGGGCACCAACCACGCGGTGAGTGCCTGGACCGAGGACCGGAACGTCCCGGTGAACGCGGTGCAGGTCGAGCCGACGACCCCGACGCGCGTCGGCGCGTCGGGGCGCTTCATCTCGTTCGGCGTCGTCGCCGCGGCCGGGTCGTGCGGCCCCGAGTGGGCGCACCCGAAGCTCGCGTTCAGCCTGGTCGACGGCGCGACGGAGCGGAACGTGTCCGACCACGCGATCGACCCCTGCACGGAGCAGGGCAGTGCGACGTACTCGTTCGGCGGGCAGAGCTACCGGGCGGGCAGGTTCACGTCGAGCGGCGGGCTGCTCTTCAGCGGCGACACCGTGCAGTGGCGGCTCCGGAACCAGCAGGGTTCGTACAGCGGGAACGACGGTGCGATCGACGGTGTCACCGTGCTCGACTCCAGCCCGGTGCTCGCCAACGCCTACGCCGGTGAGCCCTTCGTCGGGGAGACCGCGCGCATGACCGCCCGTGTCGTCAACACCGCGGAGCGGGGATCGAAGCCGGGGTGGTCGTTCGCCGAGGACCTGCCGGAGGGGTTGCACATCGCCCCCGACCCGAAGATGCAGACGACCTGCCAGGGCGCGACCGTCTCCGCCCCGGCGGGTGGCGACGCGCTCGCCGTGCGGAACGGCAGCCTCGCCCGCCTCGCCGCGGACTGCACGGTCTCCTTCGACGTCGTGGCGGACCGTGCAGGGACGTACACGATCACCGCGGACGACGTCACCGAGCACGTGGGCGTCGACCTGCCGGAGCCCGCGAGCGTCACCTTCCGCGCCGAGCGGAACGCCCTCGTGGTCACCGACCGGGCGGTCCTCACCGACGGGAACGACGACGACGTGGCCGACCTCGGCGAGCAGGTCGCCTTCGCGAGCACCGTCCGCAACGACGGCGACGTCCCGGTCCACGACCTCGCGGTCACCGGGCGGAACGGCACGGTGACGTGCGGCGCCGACGAGCTCGCTCCGGGTGCCTCGACGTCCTGCACGTCACCGGCGAGGGCGGTGACCCAGTCGGACCTCGACGCGGGGCGGATCGACGACACGGTCGACGCGACCGCGGTCTCGCGTGGGGGAGCGACGGTGACCGGATCGGCCTCGGCGTCCGTCGACACGACCGCGTCCGCCCCGGCCGTCGAGGCCACCCTGCGGAGCGTCGTCGACGACGGACCCCCGGGCGTCGGCGGTACCGTCGGACTCCGCCTGCGCGTGCGCAACAGCGGCACGGTGACGCTCCACGACCCCACGGCCACGATCGACGACCGCCCCGGGTTCCGGGTCGACTGCCCGGACGGGCCGCTCGCGCCGGGTGACGCGGTCGACTGTGCCGTCGACGGGCGGTACACCGTCACCCAGGAGGACGTCGATCGGGGCAGCGTCCCGTTCGCGGCGACCGTCGTGGCGAAGGACCCGCGGGACGGCGACGTCCGCGGGGTCGCACGGGCCGACCAGCCGACGATCGCACCGGCTCCGGCGGTCGGGACGCGGGTGACGGCCGCCCTGCCCGACGGTGCGGCGTCCGCGCCGGGCACCGTCGCCCACGTGTCCGTGCGCGTCACGAACACCGGGAACGTCACCCTGACGGACCCGGCGAGCACCTTCACCCGTCCCGAGGGCATCACCGCGACGTGTCCGCCCGGCCCGCTGGCACCGGGCGCCTCCGTCGACTGTGCGACGTCGGGGTACCCCCTCACCCAGCAGGACGTCGACGCCGGCGCGGTCCGGTTCGACGTGCGGTCCACGGGCGTCGCACCGGACGGCGCCACGGTCTCGGCGACGGACGCGACGACGCTCGCGGTCGCCCAGGAGGCGCGCATCACCACCACCCTGACCGCCGCTCGGGCGGACCAGGACCGGGCGCCCCGGGCCGGCGACCACGTCCGGCTCACGGCGGTCGTGACCAACGTCGGCAACGTCACCGTGCACGACCCGCGGCCGACCGGTGTCGAGGCGACCTGCCCGCAGGGGGCGCTGGCGCCGGGCGCCGAGCTCGCGTGCGCGGTCGAGGACCACGTCCTCACCCAGCGCGAGATCGACGAGGGGTCGGTGGGCTTCGCGCTGCACGTCGTCGCGACCGCTCCGGACGGCGGATCCGTCGAGGCGGACGACCGTACGGCCGTCCCGCTCGCTGCGGCGCCGTCGATCGCGGTGGGCGCGACGAGCGCCCTGGCACCGAGCGAGCACGAGGTGCCGTTCGCCGGGGACGACGCACAGCTCACGACGACGGTGGAGAACACCGGCAACGTCACCCTGCACGACGTCACCGCGGTCGTCCGTGGCCGTGGGGACACGCGCGTGCACTGCCCGGACGAGGACCTGGCGCCCGGCGACCGGACGACCTGCACCGTGGACCGCGTCGCGCTGACGCAGGCCGAGATCGACGCGGGCACCGTCCACTTCGACGTCGACGGCCGCGGCTCCGCGCCGTCGGACGCCGAGGTGACCGCCACCGCGCCGACGGACCTGCCCCTGCCGCGGGCGACGGCGATCTCGGCGTCGGCATCGGCGGTCCTCACCCCCGTCGAGCACGCGCTGCCGCGCGCCGGCGACGGCACGGCGCTGACCCTGGTCGTCCGGAACACGGGCAACACCACGGTCCGGGACACCTCGGCGCTCGTCGTCGACCGACCCGGCACCACGGTGCGCTGCCCCGCGGGACCGGTCGCACCCGGAGCGGAGGTCGCCTGCGAGGTCGACGGGTACCCGTTGACCCAGGACGACGTCGACGCCGGACGGGTCGACTTCGCCTTCACCGTCACCGCGACCGGGGCGGACGACCGGCAGGCCACCGCCTCGCCCACCGCCGGGGTGGACGTCGAGCGGCGCGCCCTGCTCGACGCTGGGTTGTCCGCGCACCTCGCGGCCTCGGAGCACGAGGTCCCGCGACCGGGTGACCTCGTGGAACTCGCCGCGACGCTCCGGAACACCGGGAACGTCACGCTGCGTGACCCGCACGCCGAGATGGTCGAGCTCGCCGACGGCGCGGTGGACTGCCCCGCGGACCCGCTCGCGCCGGGGGAGTCGATCGTGTGCACGGTCACGGACCACGTCCTGACGCAGAGCGAGATCGAGGAGGGTGTCGTCCCCTTCGTCCTCGTCGGCACCGGTACCGGGCCCGACGACCACGAGGCCACCGACCGCGACGAGGTGCGCGTGGGGCTGCTCGCGGCGAACCGGCTCGACCTGCGGATGTCCCCGGTGGTCCGCACCGGATCGGGCACGGTCCGTGCGGCCGGCGCGCACGAGGCGTTCCACGTCGGAGACGTCGTCGCGGTCCGCGGCACGCTGCAGAACACCGGCAACCTCGAGGTCCACGGCATCCGCACCGGCGACGGACAACCGGTGTCCTGTGCGGCGGCGACCCTGGTCCCGGGTGCGGAGACGACCTGCGAGGGGCGCTTCCACACGGTGACCGATGCCGACGTGCGCGCCGGTCACGTGCTGTTCCGATCGCAGGCCGAGGGTCGGGTCACCCGTGCCGACGGCGCGACCGAACAGGTCCGGGGGCCGGCGACGACCGGGCAGACCGAGGGACACGGGGCGACACCGCTCGCCGCGGCGGCTGCCGGAGCCGAGCCGGACGACGACAGCCCGGCCTCGGTCGAGGCGCGGCCGGTCCGGGTCGTGTCCCAGGTCGTCCCGAACGAGGTGCCGGTCGAGGCCCGGCCCGGTGCGCTCGCGTTCACGGGGACCGAGGTCCTCCGCGCCGCGCTCCCCGCGGGCGCCGCCCTCCTGCTCGGCGGTGTCCTGCTCCTCGCCCGGGCACAGCGCCGCCGTCCGGACGTCGACCGGGACGGGCCGGCCGACGACTGACGGACACGACGGGTTCCGCCCCGTCCGGCCACCCGGCCGGGCGGGGCGCACCCGTCAAGCCAGGGCGTCGGTGACGTACTCCAGCAGCGCGGCGGCGTAGGCCTCGGCCGCGTCGCCGCTCCGGAACTCCCGCGCCGTCCCGCCGATCGTCGCCGTCACCGCGAACCCGGCGGTCAGCGACACGAACGCCGGGCCGAGCAGGTCGCGCAGCTGGTCCTCGCGCGGCAGCCACAGCGACTCGGACGCCTCGACCGAGTCGAGCGCCCACTCGGTCGTCCCGTTGAAGCCGAGCACGGTGCCGCTCGGGTAGTCGTGCCGCTCCACCGTCATCTCGGAGACGGTGTAGACGTCGTCGTCGACCCCGGGCTTGTCGATGACGAAGCGGTCGCCGGTTGCCGGGTGCCAGCGGAGTCCGGCGTCGCGGAGCGACCGGGCGAGTTCGACGGTGATCACGGCACCACCCTGCCACGCACCGACGGTGCGCGTCGCGCGGGCCCGGGCGGCGGCGTAGGTGTCGGCAAGGTCGCCGTACTAGCATCGCCGAGCACCCCCGCGCGCGGCGAGCAGTCGTCCGCGCGCGCGGACGCGACGACGCCTGGGCGACCGGTGCCGCGCCTCCCGGCCGCTGCCGCGACCACGGGCACGACCGCCGGCCAGCGTCCCGGTCCGGGTCGGCGACCAGCCGGTCCGGGTCACGTCCGCCCCACCCCGTCCGCCCAGCAAAGGACCCGCATGACCCTCGAGCGCGAGGAACTCCGCGACGACTGGACCGTGGCGATCGCCGGCGACCAGGTGCCGGCCGGAGCGCCGGCCGGGATCGCGGGTCGCACGATCCCCGCCACGGTGCCGGGGCAGGTGCACACCGACCTCGAACGCGAGGGTCTCGTCGCGGACCCGACCTTCGACCGCAACGAGGACGGCGCGAAGTGGGTCGGACGGGCCGACTGGGTCTACCGGCGGAGCGTGGACGTCGCACCGCGGGGCCACGAGCGCGTCGACCTCGTCTGCGAGGGGCTGGACACCGTCGCGGAGCTGAGCCTCGACGGCGTGGTCGTCGGCACCACCCGGAACATGCACCGGCGGTACCGGTTCGACCTCAACGACGTGCCGGGTGCCGCGGGCGACCGCGAGCTCGAGCTGCTCTTCGAGTCGCCGTACCGCGAGGCCGGCCGGGTCGCCGCCCGTGCCGGGTCGATGCCCGGGCCGTACGACGAGCCGTTCCCCTACGTCCGCAAGCAGGCGTCGAACTTCGGCTGGGACTGGGGACTCACCGCGGTGACGAGCGGACCGTGGCGTCCCGTCGCGATCGAGCGCTGGTCGACGGCCCGCCTCGCCGAGGTGAAGCCGCTGGTCGACGTCGAGGCCGGCGAGGGCGTCCTCGACGCCCACGTCCGAGTCGAGCGCTCCGGGATGAACGACCTCGACCAGGACGGCGAGGACGACGACCTCGTGCTCGTCGTCACGGTCGCCGGCCCCACGGCCGACGGCGGGACGACCCGGCAGCGTTCGCGGGCACAGCTGACGCCGAAGGACGACGAGACGGTCGTCACGGTGCGCGTGCCCGAGGTGCGGCGCTGGTGGCCCCGCGGCTACGGGGAGCAGCCCCGCTACGACGTGACCGTCGAGCTGCAGACCGTCGACGGCGAGGTCCTCGACCGTCGGACGGCGAGGACGGGCTTCCGCTCGGCCCGCATCGACACCGCCGACGACGCCGTCGGCAAGCCCTTCACCGTCGTGGTGAACGGCACCGTGATCGACGTGCGCGGGGTGAACTGGATCCCGGACGACGTCATCGTGTCCCGCGTCGACCGGCAGCGCGTGGCCGACCGGCTCCGGGTCGCCGCGGACATCGGCGCGAACCTCGTCCGCGTCTGGGGCGGTGGCGTCTACGAGTCCGACGACTTCTACGACGTGTGCGACGAGGCCGGCCTGCTCGTCTGGCAGGACTTCGCCTTCGCGTGCGCGGCCTACCCCGAGATCGAGCCGATCCGCAGCGAGGTCGTCGCCGAGGCCCGCGACAACGTCGCACGCCTGGCCGGCCACCCCTCGCTCGTCGTCTGGAACGGCAACAACGAGAACATCTGGCTGCACGACGCCGACGGCTGGGCCGACGAGCTCGGCGACCGCGGCTGGGGACTCGACTACTACCTCGACCTGCTCCCGACGATCGTCGACGCCGTCGACCCGTCGCGCTTCTACACGGTCGCGTCGCCCTGGTCGGGTTCCGAGAGCCTGCCCGCGAACGACGTCGACCACGAGACGCACCACTCGTGGGACGTCTGGAACCGCCTCTCCGACGACCACTACCGCGACTCGGTGCCGCGCTTCGTCTCGGAGTTCGGCTGGCAGGCGCCGCCCGCGTGGCGCACCCTGCGCGAGGCCGTGACGGACGAGCCGCTGCGCGTCGACTCACCCGGCGTCGTGCACCACCAGAAGGCCGACGACGGGATGGGCAAGCTCGCGCGCGGCATCGCGCCGAGGTTCGGTACCGTCGACCCGGGGGAGTTCGACCGCTGGCACTACCTGACGCAGCTCCAGCAGACGCGCGCGATCGCGACGGCCGTCGAGCACTGGCGGACGCACTGGCCGCGCAACACCGGCGTGGTCGTCTGGCAGCTCAACGACCTGTGGCCGGTGGCCTCGTGGTCTGCGGTCGACTCCGCGGGGCGGCTCAAGCCGCTCGCGCACGAGCTGCGTCGGCTGTACGACGACGTCCTGCTGGCGATCCGTCCCGTCGCGCGTCCGTCCACTGCCGACGGTGCGGCCACCGACGACGGTGCGGCACCGACTCCGTCCGACGACCGGTCGGGAGGCACGGACCGCGACGGTAGGTCGGCTCCCGCCGACGGGGCGGCCGGGACCACCCCCGCCGGTGCCGCGGACGGGACCGGCGAGCCCGGCGGTCTGGTGGACACCCTGTCGCTCGGGGTCTCGCCGGGGTCCTTCGGCGGTTCGCCCGTCGAGGTCGCCGTCCGCTCCGCGCGTGCCGGGCGCGACAGCGTGGTCCGGGTCCGTCGCATGCACGTCTCGGGCACGATCCTCGCCGAGGCGACGCTGCCCGTCCGGCTGTCCGAGGCCGGCGTCGCCGTCGTCCCGCTGCCGGAGTCCGTCGGCGTCGTCGACGACCCGACCCGCGAGCTCGTGGTGGCGGACATGGACTGGCGCCGTGCGGTCTGGACCGCGGCGCCGGACCAGGACGTGCACTGGGAGCCGGCGCGGTACCGCACGACGGTGACACCCGCTGCCGACGGCGACGGGCACGACCTGGTCGTCGAGGCGGAGTCGCTCGTGCGGGACCTGCTCGTGCAGCCCGACCGCGTGGCGCCGACCGGCACGGTCGACCGCGGGTTCATGACGCTGCTGCCGGGGGAGCGTGTGGGCTTCCGGGTCCGTGGGCTGTCCGACGCCGAGACCGCGCGCCTGGTCGAGGGGCCGGTGCTGTGGTCGCTCGCGGACGTCCTCCACACGCTGGAAGATCGCACACCGTACTGATATACTGGCCGGGTCCGGTGCTTCCGGGCCCGGCACGGAACCCGCCTGCCGGTCACCGTCCGGAGGTGCTCGATGTCGCTCGCAGTGCGTCAGCCGTCGTCGACCACGCCGCGACGGGCCGCTCCCGCCGGGGCCACGTCCGGGTTCTCCTTCTCCGTCGGCATGCTCGACCTCGGGATGCTCGTCGTCGCGTTCGGGGTCGCTCACGCCCTCCGGTTCCCGTGGGAGGTCTCCGGCCTCGCCGCCGGTCCCGGCTGGACCGAGGTCGTGACGGCTCCGGCGATCATGCTGCTCTGGATGCTCCTGCTCTCGGGCTTCCGGACGCGCGACCCGCGCATCGCCGGGATCGGCAGCGAGGAGTACCGCCGGCTCGTCACCGCGAGTCTCGTCGCCGGCGCGACGGTCGCCGTGGTCGCGTACGCCGCACGACTCGACATCGCCCGGGGCTACGTCGCCATCGCGCTCCCACTCGGTCTCGTCCTGCTCGCCCTCGGGCGGAAGGGCGTCAGGACGGTCCTCGCCCACCGCCGCGCCCTGGGGCAGCAGCTGCTCGACGTCCTGCTCGTCGGCGACCTCGACGACGTCCGGTACGTCGGGCGGCGCATCGCTGCCACGCCGGCTGCCGGGTACCGCGTCGCTGCGGTCGTGTCCGACTGCGCCGAGGTGGGCACCGGGGTCGACCTCGGCACGGCCGAGGCCGAGGTCATCGGCGGCATCGACGACGTGCTCGACGTTGCGTCGGACACGGGCGTGGCGGCCGTGGTGGTGGCCGGTGCCGTGCGCGGCGGCCACGAACGGCTGCGCCGACTCGGGTGGCAGCTCGAGGAGCGGGGCGTCGAGCTCGTCGTCTCCTCGCCGCTCGCCGACATCGCTGCGGGGCGGGTGCACGAGCGACCGGTCGACGGGTTGCCGCTCATGCACGTCGAGACCCCCGACTACCGCTGCCGCCGGGGCAAGCGGCTGCTCGACGTGGTCGGCGCCGCCGCCGGTCTGGTCGTGCTCGCCCCGCTGCTGGCGGTCATCGCCCTGGTCATCCGACTCGACGACGGCGGACCGGTCTTCTTCCGGCAGTGCCGGGTCGGTCGTGGCGCGCACGAGTTCTCGATCCTCAAGTTCCGGACGATGTGCGTCGACGCCGAGGCGCGGGTCGCCGAGCTCGCCGCCGAGAACGAGGGCTCGGGGCCCCTCTTCAAGCTGCAGCGCGACCCCAGGGTGACCCGGGTGGGCGCGTTCCTCCGTCGGACGTCGCTCGACGAGCTCCCGCAGCTGTGGAACGTCCTCACCGGGTCGATGAGCCTCGTCGGTCCCCGTCCCGCGCTGCCGAGCGAGGTCGCCGTCTACGAGGACTTCGCCGATCGGCGGTTGCTCGTGACCCCCGGCATGACCGGGTTGTGGCAGGTCAGCGGCCGCTCGGACCTCGACTGGGCCGAAGGGGTCCGGCTCGACCTGCACTACGTCGAGAACTGGTCGTTCCTCCACGACCTCGTCATCCTCGCCAGGACGGTCCCGTCCGTCCTGCGGTCCCGCGGCGCCTACTAGCCGCCCCACCGCCCCCGGCCGTGCCTTGACCCGCGGCCGGAACGGCGCACCCCCGGAGAGCAACGGCCTCCGGGGGTGCTGCCTGTGTGAACGGTGTCCGTTCCTGCGGCGGCCTGGGCTTCGGTGCGATGGGGGAGTTACCATGTCGGGACACGCTCTTCCGCTGGCCTGATCGACGACGATCGGGCGAGTGACGCCAGAACCAGGACAAGGAGTCATCATGTTCGCAGGCCTCACAGGGCTCCACCTGCTGATCATCCTCGGGATCGTCATCCTGCTCTTCGGTGCGACCAAGCTCCCGGCGCTCGCCAAGGGCCTCGGCCAGTCGATCAACATCTTCAAGAAGGAGATGGGCGACGACAAGAAGAACGACGACGGCACGGTGAACACCGTCGTGACGGACCCGGCTGCCCAGCCCACGGCGCAGCCGACCGCGCAGCCCGTCGTCAACCCCGGTCCCTCGGTGCAGCCCAACGCGCACTCGAGCGCCGAGCCCAAGAACTAGGACACCCAGCCCCGTCCTGTCGGCAGCCCCCGCGACCATCTCGGTCGCGGGGGCTTCGGCGTTCGCCGGGGATCCGTCCCCGCAGGGTCGGTGCTGCGCGGTCAGGCGGTCGCCGGCCGGGGATCGTCGAGCGCTCGGGACGCGCGGCGGGTCAGGGCCTCGAGCGGCCCCCGTCGACCCGACCGGTCCACGAGCAGCGCGGTGACGACCGCCACGACGGCGAGCACGGTGAACGGGAACCACCCGTGCAGCGCGGGCACCGGGTCCGGGTTGCCCGCGGCGAACCAGGCACCGATCGCCAGGACGTGCCCGCAGTAGAGCGTCAGGGCGAGGCGACCGACCGCGCGCAGCGGCAGGAGGACCGACGCGAGCCGGACGGCGACGAGGCAGAGAGCGGCGAGGACGGCCAGCGCGATCCCGAGCGCTCCGACGAGCTCGAACGACGACCCCGAGTGCGGCGTGACGTCCAGGAGCCGCTCCCACTGGATCTGCGGGAACGGCGGGAACTCCGGTCGGAGCTGCACCACGTCGGGGCCGCCGCTCGGCACGATCTTCGACACGGGGCCCGCCCCGCCGCCCGACGTCGCAGGGACCAGCATCCCGACCGGGCCGACGACGCCGAGCGCAGATCCGAGGAGGGCACCGCCGCCGTACCCCACGACGGCCATCGCGGTGCCGACGACCAGCATCCGGCGGAGCAGCGGTGCGCGGTCGAGGCCGAGTCGTGCGACGAGCACCCCGGCGAGCACGACGCCGAACCAGGACACCGCCGGGTAGCCGACGAACAGCAGGTCGGCGATGCCGCTCCCGCTCATCTCGACGACGGCCTGACCGACGAGTGCGAGCACGGGTCCCACGCCCAGGGAGAGCGCGGTCGCGAGGACGACCCAGCGGAGCCGGAGTCGGAGGAAGGGCAGCGCGGCCACGAACAGGACCGCGTAGGTCGGCAGGATGACGAGGACGCCCCCTGGGACGAGCGTGAGGAGCGCGCCGATCGCCAGGAGCACCGCGGCGCGAGCCAGCACGTGCCGACGGTCGCGCAGGAGACCGCCTCCGGGACGGCCGGTCGTCGCGCGTCCGGTGGTCTCGGGATCGGCACGCGGTCCGGTGGTGAGCAGGACGAGCGAGACGCCGGCGCACAGGGCGAACAGGACCGAGGACCGGCCGTTCACGAGGTCGGGCCAGCTCGACGGATCCGTCCAGTCGAAGAGCCGGTCCGCTGCCCCGACGTGGGCGGCGAACATGCCGAGGACGGCGAGCCCGCGAGCGGCGTCGAGGCCGGCGAGACGTGGACGGGTGGGGGCGAGGACATGTTGCATGTCGACGATGCTCGCGAGCGCGCTGTTTCGTCGGTGCAACCGGTCGCCGGGTGTCGCCGGCGAGGATGATGGGCGCATGACCGCTCCGGCCGCAACGGCTCCGCTCCGCGACGACCGCCGAGTGGTCCTCGTGGTCGCGATCCTGGCGTCGTTCGTCGTCGGGCTCGACTCGAGCGTCGTCAACGTCGCCCTGCCGGCGATCCGCCGGGAGCTCGGCGGTGGTCTCGTCGTGCAGCAGTGGACCGTGGACGCCTACCTGGTCACGCTCGGCTCGTTGATCCTGGTCGCCGGCTCCCTCTCCGACCTGTTCGGCCGCGTCCGGATCATCCGGTGGGGCCTGGTCGTCTTCGGCGTCGCCTCGGTGGTGTGCGCGATCGCACCGACCGGCGAGGTCCTGGTCGTCGCCCGGGCGTTCCAGGGCGTCGGTGGAGCGCTGGTGACCCCGAGTGCCCTGGCGCTCATCGTCGCGGCGTTCCGGGGTGCGGCGCAGGCGAAGGCGATCGGGTCGTGGACGGCCTGGTCGAGTGCGGCGTCCATCCTCGGGCCGGTCGTCGGCGGGCTGATCGTCGACGGCATCGGCTGGCGCTGGATCTTCGTCGTGACGGCCGTGCCGATCGCGGTGACGATCCCCCTGGTCCGGCGGATCTCCGGCGACGTGGTCACCGGTGACCGTCCGCGGGTGGACGTCGTCGGCGCGGTGCTCGCTGTGGTCGGGGTCGGCGGTGTCGTCCTCGGCCTGATCGAGCAGGAGCGCCTCGGGTGGGGCGCCCCGGTGGTGGTCGCCGCGCTCGTGCTCGGCGCCGCGTCCCTCGTGGCGTTCGTGCCGTGGGAGCTCCGCGTGACCCGCACCGCCGGTTCGCCCCTGGTGCCGCTCGAGCTCTTCCGGGCACGCAACTTCACGGTCGGCAACCTGGCGACGCTCTCGATCTACGGGGCGCTCGGGATGGTGTTCTTCGTCGTGACCCTGTTCCTGCAGGAGGTGTGGGGCTTCCCCGCCTGGGTGGCCGGACTCGCGACGTTGCCGCCCACGCTGATGCTCCTGGCGCTGTCCACCACGGTCGGTTCGTTCTCCGGCCGGTACGGTCCGCGGTGGTTCATGGCTGCCGGGCCGGCCGTGGCCGCGGTCGGCGCGCTGCTCATGCTGCTCGCCGGCGACGACCCGGCGGGCTACTGGTGGTCGGTGCTGCCCGGGCTGGTGCTGATCGGCGCGGGGATCGCGACCATGGTGACGCCGCTGACGAGTGCCGTGCTCGGATCGGTGCCGCAGGCGGAGGCCGGTGCCGGATCCGCCGTGAACAACGCGGTCGCCCGCATCGCCGGGCTGGTGACGGTGGCCCTGGCAGGCGTCGTCCTGGGCGGCGGGGTGAGCGTCGACGGACTGCACCGCGCGATGGTCGTGATGGCGCTGCTGCTGGCAGCCGGGGCCGTCGTCAGCGCGGTCGGGATCCGGAATGCACCGCTGCGCTCGTAAGTTGAGTGCAGTAGACTCAAGTACACCACCACCGCACGGAAAGGACGGACCGCATGGCGAACCTCCAGGGCGCCCCCGACTCGCAGGAACGGCAGAAGACCGCCCTCGAGCAGTACGGCGTCGACCTGACCGCGATCGCGCGGAGCGGCAAGCTCGACCCGGTGATCGGCCGTGACGCAGAGATCCGCCGCGTCTCCCAGGTGCTGACGCGCCGGACCAAGAACAACCCGGTCCTCATCGGCGAGCCGGGTGTCGGCAAGACCGCCGTGGTCGAGGGCCTGGCGCAGCGCATCGTCGCCGGCGACGTCGCCGACTCGTTGAAGGACAAGCGACTCGTGTCGCTCGACATGTCCGCGCTCATCGCCGGGGCGAAGTACCGCGGCGAGTTCGAGGAGCGGCTCAAGGCCGTCCTCAAGGAGATCGACGACTCCGACGGCCAGGTCATCACCTTCATCGACGAGCTGCACACACTCATGGGTGCCGGCGGCGGCGAGGGCTCCGTCGCGGCATCGAACATGCTCAAGCCGATGCTCGCACGCGGCGAGCTGCGGCTGATCGGCGCGACGACCCTCGACGAGTACCGCGAGTACATCGAGAAGGACGCCGCCCTCGAGCGGCGCTTCCAGCAGGTGTTCGTGGGGGAGCCGAGCGTCGAGGACACCGTGGCGATCCTCCGCGGACTCAAGGAGCGGTACGAGGCGCACCACAAGGTGACGATCAACGACTCCGCGCTGGTGGCGGCCGCGAGCCTCTCGAACCGGTACATCTCCGGTCGACAGCTGCCGGACAAGGCGATCGACCTCATCGACGAGGCGGCGAGCCGGCTCCGCATGGAGATCGACTCGAGCCCGGTCGAGATCGACGAGCTCAAGCGCAGCGTCGACCGCCTGCGGGTCGAGGAGTTCGCGCTGAAGCAGGAGCGAGACGACGCGTCGAAGGCGCGGCTCGCGACCCTGCGCGCCGAGCTCGACAGCCGGCAGGCGCGGCTCGACGAGCTCGAGCAGCGCTGGCAGGCCGAGCGCGCGAGCCTCAACCGCATCGGTGAGCTCAAGCAGCAGCTCGACGAGCTCAACATGCGCAGCCAGCGTGCCCAGCGCGAGGCCGACTACGAGACCGTCTCGCGGCTCGAGTACGGCGAGAAGCCCCGCATCGAGGCCGAGCTGGCCGCCGCCGAGCAGGCCGAGAGTGCGGACCGCATGGTGAACGACAGCGTCGCGGACGAGGACATCGCCGCCGTGATCGCCCAGTGGACGGGCATCCCGATGGGCCGCCTGCTGCAGGGCGAGACCGAGAAGCTCCTGCACCTGGAGACCGAGCTCGGCCGCCGGATCATCGGGCAGCGCGCTGCGGTGTCGACCGTGTCCGAGGCGGTCCGTCGCACCCGCGCCGGGATCTCGGACCCGGACCGTCCGACGGGCTCGTTCCTGTTCCTCGGCCCGACCGGCGTCGGCAAGACCGAGCTGGCCAAGGCGCTGGCCGAGTTCCTGTTCGACGACGAGAAGGCCCTCGTCCGCATCGACATGAGCGAGTACGGCGAGAAGCACTCGGTCGCGCGGCTCATCGGTGCCCCGCCCGGGTACGTCGGGTACGAGGCCGGCGGGCAGCTCACCGAGACCGTCCGTCGGCGCCCGTACTCCGTGGTGCTGCTCGACGAGGTCGAGAAGGCGCACCCCGAGGTCTTCGACGTCCTGCTCCAGGTGCTCGACGACGGCCGGCTCACGGACGGGCAGGGTCGGACGGTCGACTTCCGGAACACGATCGTGATCCTGACGTCGAACCTCGGCTCGCAGTTCATGACCGACCTGACGCTGACCGAGGTCCAGCGCGAGGAGGCCGTGCGGGAGCTCGTGCAGCAGGCGTTCCGACCCGAGTTCGTGAACCGGCTCGACGACATCGTCGTGTTCCAGGCGCTCACCACCGAGGACCTCGGTCAGATCGTCTCGCTGGACGTCGACCGGCTGGCGCGACGCCTCACCGACCGACGACTCGAGCTCGCCGTCACGCCCTCCGCCCGCGGGTGGCTGGCGGAGCGCGGGTACGACCCGGTGTACGGGGCCCGCCCGCTCCGCCGCCTGATGCAGCGGCAGATCGACGACCGGCTGGCGCGGGCGATCCTGTCGGGCGACGTGCGCGACGGCGACACCGTCCGGGTCGAAGTCGCCGCGGGTGGCGACGCACTGACGGTGGAGCCGTTCGAGCTGGCGGAGATCGTCGAGGAGTAGGTCGACGCCGGGAGCGTTACGGCGGCGAAACAGCGCAGGCGGGACGGTGGGCGCATGGAACCACAGACCGTCGACACCGTCCCCCTGTTCATCGCCCGGTCCGCGGGTGCGACCGAGTACGTCGTGCGGGTCGACGAACGGCGGGGGACGGTGCACCTCGACTCAGCCGACTCCTAAGCAATGCATGTGAAATGTCACGCGTGCGTGTACTCGTGGTGGACGATGAGACCTCCCTGGCCGACCTCGTCGCGAAGGGGCTCTGCCGCCAGGACATGGCCGTCGACGTCGCCTACCGGGGCGACGAGGCGGACGAACTCCTCGCGGTGAACGACTACGACGTGGTGGTGCTCGACCGCGACCTGCCGGGGCTGCACGGGGACGAGGTCGCCCGTCGGCTCGCCGCCCGCGGCTCGCTCACCCGCATCCTCATGCTCACCGCCGCGACCGCGCTCGCGGACCGCGTGCACGGGCTCGAGCTCGGCGCGGACGACTACCTCGCGAAGCCGTTCGAGTACCCGGAGCTCGTCGCCCGGGTGCGTGCCCTGGGGCGGCGGAGCGTGCCGCCGGTGGCGCCGGTGCTGGAGCGGGACGGTCTCGTCCTCGACTCGAACCGGCGGGTGGCGACGCGGGACGGCCGCCCGCTCGACCTGACCTCCAAGGAGCTCGGGGTGCTCGAGGTGCTGCTCCGCGCGGACGGCCGGATCGTGTCGTCCGAGGAACTGCTCGAGAAGGTCTGGGACATGAACATCGACCCGTTCACCGCGGCCGTCCGGGTGACGGTGTCGAAGCTCCGCAAGAAGCTCGGGACACCGGACCCGATCCGGACCGTGCCCGGGTGCGGGTACGCGTTGTGACGCGGCTCTGGAGCATCGGCACCCGGACGGCCGTCGGGTTCGCGGTGTCGTCGATGGTGCTCACCGCGGGTGTCCTGGTGTTCGTGAACCTCGCGTCGCAGCGGTCGCTGAGCGTCACCGCCGACGCGTCCGGTCCGACCTCGACGTGGTCGCACGTCGCGTCCATCGCGCCCGACCCGGACGCGACCGCCCGCGTGTCCACCGGCGTGAGCGGCAGTGCCGCGTTCGTCCGCGTGGTCGCCGCCCAGCAGTGGCAGTGGTCCGCCGTCGGCATCGTCGCGGCCGGCGTGCTCGCCGGCGTGCTCGGCTGGGTCCTCAGCCGCAGGGTGCTGCGCCCGATCGACCGCATCACGGCCACCACGAACCGCATCTCGGCGTCGACGCTGCACGAGCGGGTCGCCCTGGACGGACCCGACGACGAGCTCCGACGGCTCTCGGCGACGATCGACGCCCTGCTCGACCGGCTCGAGGCGGCGTTCGCGAGCCAGCGGCGGTTCGTGGCGCAGGCGGCGCACGAGCTCCGGACCCCGCTCGCGGTCCAGCGGGCCTCCCTGCAGATCGGCCTGCCCGACGACGCCTCGCCGGGGGAGGTCGCGTCGGTCCGGAGCGAGCTGCTGGAGCAGAACCGGAGGACCGAGCACCTCGTCGAGTCGCTGCTCGTGCTCGCCGAGGCCGAGCGCGGGCTCGAGGACCGCGGCGCGCCGATGGACCTCGACACGATCGTCCGCGACGTCGTCGCCCAGGCCCGACCCCAGGCCGAGGGAGTCGGGGTGACGATCCACACCGAGAGCGCCTCCGCTCCGGTCGGGCTGACCGGCGAGGCGCTCCTGGCGCGGCAGCTCGTCGCCAACCTCGTCGACAACGCCGTCGAGTACAACCACGACGGCGGCGCGGTGCTGGTCCGGACCGGGCCGTGCGGTGTCACCGTGGAGAACACCGGGCCGCTCGTCCCGCCGGCAGACGTCGCGACGCTGACCGAGCCGTTCCACCGCGGTGGGCACGCCGGATCGAAGCGGCACAGCGGTCTGGGGCTGTCGATCGTCGTCGCGATCGCCGATGCGCACGGCTGGGACGTCCGCATCGAACCGCGTCCCGGTGGCGGGCTGCGTGTCGCCGTGCTCGTCCGCCCGCCCGCTGTTTCGTCGGTGTAACCCTCCGCCACACGCTGGCGAAACACCGTGTGCGATGTGCTGGAGCACATGAACGACACCACACGAACCCCCCGACTGGTCCGCGCCGCCGCCGTCCTCGCCCTCGCGCTCGTCGGGCCGACCGCCCTCGCCGCCTGCTCCTCGACGCCGACCTCGCCGTCCACCGGAAACGCTGCGGCATCGGTCGGCGCGAAGTGGGGCGACTGCATGCGTACCGCCGGCTTCCAGGTCGAGGACCCGTCGGACGACCAGGTCCGGAGCGGGGCGGTGACCTCGCCGGCCGGCGTGGACGCGCAGCGCTTCACCGAGGCGTCCGGCAAGTGCGCATCGGACCTCGGCGTCACGGGTGCCGACTCGGCGCAGAAGGACAAGTGGAAGCGCCAGTACGCCGCGGTCGACTCCTGCGTCCGTGAGCAGTACCCGGATGCGCCGGAGCAGGAACCGGGCCTCATCAACTACAGCGACTACCCGCGCGCACAGGAGCCGGAGTTCCAGGACACCCTCTCGTCCTGCCTGAGCAAGCACGCCCCGGACACCCAGCAGCTGGGCCGGTGATCGTCGGCACCTGACCACCGGCACCTGACCACCAGCACGACGAGCATCGGAGACACCACCATGACCACCATCGCCACCCGCACCGGGATCGCCGCCGCGATCCTCGTCCTCGCCGGCGTCCTCGCCGGCTGTTCCGCAGCCGGACCGGGCCCTGCATCCTCGTCGTCCGGACCTGCCCGGTCGAGCGTCGCTCACGCCGTCGCGTCCTGCATGCGCGACGCGGGCTACGACGTGACCGACGACGACTACCAGCGCTTCCCGACCGACGGGGACATCTCCGATCGGCAGGAGGTGTTGGAGAAGTGCACGAAGGAGCACGATCCCGAGACCGCGCGTCAGGCCGAGGAGGCCCAGAACGATCCGGAGTTCCTGGCGATCCAGACGAAGGTCGGGAAGTGCATGCGGAAGGCGGGGTACGCCGACTACCCGGACGATTCCCGCGACGCCGACGCGTACTCCCCGCCCGCGGGTGACCCGGAGTTCGGGGAGGTGCTCCGGAAGTGCTACGAAGGGGCCGGCGCGAGCGTGGTGACGCAGTGAACAGCACCACGACGAAGCGCACGGCCGTCCTCTCGGCATGCCTGGTCGCCGTGCTGGCCGCTGGCCTCGGCACGTGGGCGGTCGTCGGCGGTGCGCCGCAGGAGTCGACCGCCGCCCAGGGCCGGACGCACCACGCCACGGCCCCCGTCACGAAGGGCGACCTCACCGACTCGAAGGTGTTCGCCGGCACCCTCGGGTACGGCGCCCCGACCGGTGTGCCCGGCGCAGCATCCGGCACCGTGACCTGGTTGCCGGAACCCGGGCAGGTCGTCGAGCAGGACCAGCCGCTCTACGCGGTCGACGAGCGGCCCGTCCGCGCGATGTACGGCACGACGCCGCTCTGGCGGACGCTCGAGTACGGCGACAAGGGTGCCGACGTCCGGCAGCTCAACGAGGACCTCGCTGCGCTCGGGTACGACGTCTCCGTCGACGAGGTCTTCGGGAAGCGCACGCTCGCCGCCGTGAAGCGGTGGCAGCGGGACCGGGGCCTGGAGCGCACGGGGACGATCACGGCGAACGACGTCGTGTTCGTCGACGGGGCCGTGCGGGTCGACTCGGTGGTCGCGAAGCTCGGGCAGCCGGCCGCCGGCGACGTCCTCGAGGTGACCAGCACCAAGCGGGTCGTGAACGCCTCGGTGTCGCAGACCGACGCGGAGCGCCTGCCCGTCGGGGCGAAGGTGCGCGTCCGGATCAACGGTGGCGGTGCCCCGGTCGACGGCGAGGTGGTCGACGCCGAGACGAGCGAGGCGGACGGCGATGGGAAGACCGTGGTCACCACGATCGCGTTCGACGCCGGCGACCGACAGCTGCCGGCTGCGGCGTCCGTGCAGGTCGAGGCGCCCGGTCAGACCGCGACGGACGTGCTGTCCGTGCCGGTGCAGGCGCTCGCCGCCGGCGGCCGCGGCGGCGAGTACAGCGTCGAGGTCGTCCGACGTGACGGCACCACGAAGCGCGTCCGCGTCGAGGTCGGACTCGTCGCCGACGGACGCGCGGCGGTCACCGGTGCCGTGCACGAGGGCGACGAGGTCGTGGTGCCCTCGTGAGCGTCGCGTCCCTCGCCGAGGGAACAGCCGCCGGGCCCACCGCCGGGCCGACCGCGGCGGCGACGGTGGTCCACCTCCGTGACGTCGTGAAGACCTACGGCGACGTCCAGGCACTCCGCGGCGTCTCGCTGGACGTCACCGCGGGGGAGCTCGTGGCGGTCGTCGGCCCCTCCGGGTCGGGCAAGTCCACGATGCTCAACACGGTGGGCACGCTCGACCGACCGACGTCCGGCACCGTGCGGATCGCCGGGCACGACGTCGGGTCGATGCGCGACGACGACCTCTCGCGGCTCCGCGCCGAGCACATCGGGTTCGTCTTCCAGCACTTCCACCTGCAGGCGGGCGCGACGGCGGCGGAGAACGTCGCCGACGGGCTCCTCTACGCCGGGGTCCCGCGGCGCACCCGCCTGGAGCGCGCGGAGGACGCCCTCGGACGGGTCGGTCTCGGCCACCGTGTCGGTCACCGCCCGACCGAGCTGTCCGGCGGCGAGAAACAGCGCGTCGCGATCGCCCGCGCCATCGTCGGCGACCCCACGATCCTGCTGGCCGACGAACCCACCGGAGCGCTGGACAGCGCGAGCGGGCAGCGGATCCTGGCACTGCTCCGCGAGCTGAACGACGGCGGGACGACGGTGCTCGTCATCACGCACGACCTCGCCCTGGCGGCCTCGCTGCCGCGGCAGGTGCGCATGCGGGACGGCGCCGTCGAGGAGGACTCCAGCACGTCGGACGCCGGGGCGCTCGCCGACGCGATCGCCGGGGTCGCCCGGTGAGCGCGCACTCGACGAGCCCGCGCACGACGAGCGCGCACACGGTGCGCCCAGCGGGGCCGCGGACACGGACGGTCGGTCCGGGTGACCTCCTCCGGCTCGGGGTCTTCGGCCTCCGGACGCGGCCGGGCCGGGTCGTGCTGTCGGCGCTCGGCATCGCGATCGGCATCGCCGCGATGATCGCCGTCGTCGGGATCTCGTCGTCGAGCAAGGCGGCGCTCGACCGGGTGCTCGACGCGCTCGGGACGAACGTCCTGACCGTGACGAAGGCGCAGGGGTTCGGGGAGGTCGCGCCCCTGCCCACGACCGCCGTCGAGTCCGTCCTCCGCCAGCCCGACGTGCAGGCCGCCGCGGGCGTCGGCGAGGCGAAGGACGGCCGGGTCTACCGCAGCCCCTTCGTGCCGGCCGCGGAGACGAAGGGCGTCGGCGTGATGACGACGTGGGGCGACGTCCCCGCGGTGCTCGGCGGGTCGCTCGCGGCCGGCCGCTGGGTCGACCCGTCACCGGACGCTCCCGCGCAGGCCGTGCTCGGTGCGGCGGCGGCCGAGAACCTCGGGATCGACCGGCTCCGCCCGGACACCGCGGTGTGGATCGGCGGGCAGCGGGTGCAGGTCGTCGGGATCCTCGCGCCGATGCAGCTCGCGGAGGACCTGGACAACCAGGTCTTCGTCCCGCGGGGGTTCGCGGCGTCCCTCGGCTTCGACGGGCACCCGACGGCGGTCTACACCCGCGTGGACCCGGAGCGCGTGGCGGCGGCGCGCGACGTCCTCGCGAACGCGGTCCGGCCCGATCGGCCGCAGGAGGTCGGCGTGACCCGTCCGTCCGACGCCCTCGCGGCGAAGAACGCGACGGACGACTCCTTCACGGGCCTCCTCGTCGGCATCGGCGGGGTCGCCCTGCTGGTCGGGGGCATCGGCGTGGCGAACACGATGGTGATCACCGTCCTCGAACGCCGGGCCGAGGTCGGCGTCCGTCGCGCGCTCGGTGCCCGTCGACGGAACATCCGCGACCAGTTCCTGGTGGAGTCGCTCTTGCTGTCGTTCCTCGGGGGCGTGGCCGGCGTCGTCATCGGGCTCGCGGTGACCATCACCTTCGCGGTCGGTCAGGGCTGGCCGGTGGCGATCCCGCTCTGGGCGGTCGGTGGTGGCCTCGCGGCGACCGTGGTGATCGGCGGCGTCTCCGGGCTCTACCCCGCTGCGCGCGCTGCGCGCATCCCACCCACGTCGGCACTGGCGGCCGTCTGAGCGGCGACGCGTGATCCGCGCAGCGCACCGGTCTGGAGGCCCGGTGCCGGTTCCTGGAACCGGCACCGGGCCTCCCGGCCTAGCGTCCAGGGCATGCCTGAGCTGCCGATCATCCGCCGCCTGACCGACTCCATCGAGCACGCGAGCGTGCTCGACAAGGCCGTCGACCTCGACACGCGCGTCGTCCGTGCCGTCGCGAAGCCGAAGGCCCTGCGGCAGCTGCTGCACGGCGTGCCGTTCGGTCACCCCCTGCACCCGCTGATGGTGCAGGTGCCGCTGGGCGCCTGGATCTCGGCGGCCGTCCTCGACACGATCGGCGGGAAGGGCAACGCGCGGGCCGCGCAGACGCTGACCGGGGTCGGGATCGCCTCGGCCGGCAGCGCCTCGATCGCCGGCTACGTCGACTGGGCGGAACTCTCCCTCGAGCAGCGTCGGACCGGGTGGGTGCACCAGGCCGTGAACTGGGTCGGCATCACGTTCTTCGGGCTGTCGTGGTGGCAGCGCCGGAAGGGCAACACCGCCGCGGGCAAGGCGCTCGGCTTCGTCGGGCTGACCGTCGTCGGCGTCGGCGGCTACCTCGGCGGCCACCTGTCGTACCGCCAGCGCGCCGGTGTCGGGTCGAGCGACCGCGTGCCGTTCGACGCCTGACCCGCCGTACGCCTGACCCGCCGGACCCCGGACGCCCGATCCGCTGCTGCGGATCGGGCGTTCGTTGCGTTCGTGTTGGTTCACCTGCGGAACAGTTGCGTTCGTGTTGCTTCTGGGCGTACAGTTCCTGAAACCAACGGGAACGAAGGAGTTCGGGCATGTACGCAACGGAGCGGCAGGACGCCATCGCCGCCGCGCTGCAGTCGGCCGGGCGGGTGTCGGTCGCCGACCTCGCCGAGCACTTCGACGTGACCACCGAGACCGTCCGGCGCGACCTCGACGCCCTCGAGACCGCCGGTGTCCTGCGCCGGGTGCACGGCGGGGCGGTCCCCGTCGGTCGGTCGAGCGTCGTCGAGCTCAGCGTCGCCGAGCGCGAGGGACAGCACGGCACCGCGAAGACCGCGATCGCGCGCGCCGCGATGCGGCTCGTGCCGTCGACCTTCACCGGCTCGATCGCCCTCGACGCGGGCACGACCTGCGCCGCCGTCGCCGCCGAGCTCGCACGGTGGGAGCCCGCGACGCCCGGGGCGACCCTGACCGTCGTCACCAACTCGGTGCCGATCGCCGCGGTCCTGCAGCACAGCGCCCACGTCGAACTCCACCTGCTCGGCGGCCGGGTCCGCGGGGTGACGAGCGCCGCCGTCGGCACCGCGACCGTCGAGCAGATCGCCGGTCTGCGTCCCGACGTCGCCTTCGTCGGCACGAACGGCCTGTCCGCGGGCTTCGGGCTGAGCACGCCCGACGAGTACGAGGCCGGCGTGAAGGGCGCGTACGTCCTCGCCGCGCGCCGGAGCGTCGTGCTCGCCGACGCCGCGAAGCACGGGGTGGAGGCGCTCATGCGCTTCGCACGCCTCGACGAGATCGACACGCTCGTCACCGACCAGGAGCCCCCGGCGGACCTCGCCGTCGCGCTCGCCGACGCCGATGTGGAGGTCGTGGTCGCATGAGGCCCGAGAACGGCACCGTCCAGCACAGCACCCGCATCGTCACCGTGACGCCCAACCCGTCCCTCGACCGCACGATCGAGCTCGGCGGCGAGCTGCAGCGCGGCGCCGTCCAGCGTGCCGTGCGCACGACGGCCGAGCCCGGCGGCAAGGGCGTCAACGTGTCCCGCGTGGTCGTCGCGAGCGGGGGCGACACCCTCGCCGTCCTGCCGGGCGACGAGCTCGACCCCGTCCTGCTCGGCCTGGCGACCCGGGGCATCCCCACCCTCGCGCTGCCGATCGGTGCGCCGCTGCGGTCGAACGTGACCGTCACCGAGCCGACCGGCACGACGACGAAGCTCAACGAGCCCGGCCCCTCGCTGGCCGGACGGCTCGACGACCTCGCCGCGCTCGTGGCCGACGCCGCGGGCCCGACGCCGACCGGACCGGCCGCCCGCTGGGTCGTCCTCGCCGGTTCGCTCCCGCCCGGTCTGCCCGACGACGCCCTCGCCGTGCTCGTCCGCGCGGTCCGCCGGCGGCACGGCGACGACGTCCGGATCGCGGTCGACTCGTCGGGCGTCCCGTTCACCGCGCTGCTGCAGTCCGGCGAGCGGATCGACCTGGTGAAGCCGAACGCCGAGGAGCTCGCCGAGGTCGTCGGTGGTGACCCGGAGGTCTACGAGCGGGACCTCGAGGCCGCCGTCGCCGCGGCGCACCGGCTTCGCGACAAGCACGTCGACACGGTGCTGCTGACGCTCGGCAGCGCCGGCGCCGTCCTGGTGTCGGACGAGGGCGCCTTCGCCGCCGCCGCACCCCGGATCGTCGCCCGTTCGACGGTCGGCGCGGGGGACTCCTCCCTCGCCGGCTACCTGCTGGCCGAGGTCGCCGGGGCGTCCGCCGCCGACCGCCTCGCCCAGGCCGTCGCCACGGGAGCTGCCGCCGCGGCCCTCCCCGGCAGCGACGTCCCCGCACTCGACCACACCGACCCCGGCGGCGTGACCGTCCGGACCCTGCACACGACGCAGGTCCCGGCACCGATCGCCTGACCGGACACCCACCCCTGCGCCACCCCACCACCCGTACTGCCCGCGCCACGGCGCCCTTGCAAAGGAGCAACCCCATGTCCGCAGACACGACGCAGCGCCTCATCAGCGCCGAGCTCGTCGGCCTCGACGAGGACCTCGGCGGGACGTCGTCCGACGTCATCCGCGTGCTCGCCGACCGCGTCGCCGCGACCGGCCGCGCGGCCGACGGCGCCACCCTGGCCGAGGACGCCCTCAAGCGCGAGGCGAGCGTGGGCACCGGCGTGCCCGGCGGCATCGCGATCCCGCACGCCCGGTCGGCCTCGGTGTCGAGCCCGACGCTGGCGTTCTCGCGCCTCGCCCGGAAGGTGCCGTTCGGCGCCCCGGACGGCGACGCCGACGTCGTCTTCATGATCGCCGTGCCCGAGGGGGCCGACAAGGACCACCTCACGGTCCTGTCGACCCTGGCCCGAGCGCTCATCCGCGAGGACTTCACCGCCGCGCTGCGTGCCGCGTCCACCCCGCAGGAGGTCGTCGACCTCGTCCAGCGCGAGGTGGGTGGCGAGGTCGCCGCAGCCGGCGTCGGGAACGCGAGCAGTGCCGCCCGTCCGACCACGACGCAGCCCGCGCAGGCAGCCGCAGCCGGCGGTGCGACCGGCGGCGCCACCGGCGCGCGCAAGGTCATCGTCGGCGTCACCGCGTGCCCGACCGGCATCGCGCACACCTACATGGCCGCCGACGCCCTCGTCGCCGCGGCCGAGCGCGCCGGTGCCGAGATGCACGTCGAGACGCAGGGGTCCTCGCAGGTCGAGCCCCTCGACCCGGCGATCATCGCCCGTGCCGACGCCGTCGTCTTCGCGGTCGACGTGGACGTCCGCGACCGCGGGCGCTTCGCCGGCAAGCCGCTCGTCTCCGGACCGGTCAAGCGCGGTGTCGACGAGCCCGACGCGATGATCGCCGAGGCCATCCGCGCGGCCGACGACCCGCACGCCGCACGCGTGCAGGGCGGCGCCGCGAGCACGTCGGAGTCCACCAAGACCGACGAGCACTTCGGCCAGGCGCTCAAGCGCTGGCTGCTCACCGGTGTGAGCTACATGATCCCGTTCGTCGCGGGCGGCGGGCTGCTCATCGCGCTCGGCTTCCTGCTCTCCGGCTACGCGATCGCGCTGCCGCACGGCGACTCCGGGCAGAACAACGCCGTCTACACGCTGACGAACTACACGTTGCTCAACCTGCCGCCGGAGGGCCTCGGCTACTACCTCGGCGCCGCCGCGTTCCAGATCGGTGGGGTGTCCCTCGGGTTCCTCGTCGCCGCCCTCGCCGGGTACATCGCCTACGCGATCGCCGACCGGCCGGGCATCGCGCCGGGCTTCGTCGCCGGGTCGATCGCCGTCTTCATGAACGCCGGCTTCCTCGGCGGGCTCGTCGGCGGTCTCATCGCCGGTGCCGCCGCCTACTGGATCGGACGCATCCCCACCTGGCGCTGGCTCCGTGGCCTCATGCCGGTCGTGATCATCCCGCTGTTCGCGTCGATCATCGCCTCGGGCCTCATGCTCCTCGTGCTCGGCGGCCCGATCGCGTGGCTGATGACCCAGCTGACCGGGTTCCTCAACTCGCTCTCCGGTGCCTCGGCGATCCTGCTCGGCATCATCCTCGGCCTGATGATGGCCTTCGACCTCGGTGGCCCGGTCAACAAGGTCGCCTACGCGTTCGCCGTCGCCGGCCTCGGTGCGGGCACCGCCACGAACGTGGTGCCGTTCGAGATCATGGCGGCCGTGATGGCCGCGGGCATGGTCCCGCCGCTGGCCCTGGCGCTCGCCTCGACCGTGCTGTACCGCAACGGCTTCACGAAGCCGGAGCGCGAGAACGGCAAGGCCGCCTGGCTGCTCGGCGCGTCCTTCATCTCCGAGGGGGCGATCCCGTTCGCGGCGGCCGACCCGCTGCGCGTCATCCCCGCCTCGATGATCGGTGCCGCGGTCACGGGTGCGATCTCGATGGGTGCCGGCGTCACGTCGCGCGCTCCGCACGGTGGCATCTTCGTGTTCTTCGCGATCGGGGACATCGCGATGTTCATCGTCGCGATCCTGGCCGGCACGGTCGTCTCCGCGCTCGTCCTGGTCGGGCTGAAGAAGTGGGTGCGTCGGGCGCCCGCCGCCGAGGCGGCGTCGGCCGAGCAGGCCGCCGTGGCCGGCGAGACGGTCGGCCAGCGCGCACCGGCCGCCGTGTAGCGGTCGTCACCACCTGACGGACGGGAGGCCCGTGGCGGATCCGCCACGGGCCTCCCGTCCGTCGTGTGCGCGCGCAGCGCCCGTGACTGGTCGTCGAGGTTCCGCAATGTCGGAACCTCGAGCGCCTGCACACCCACCCGTGCAACCTCGACGGCCCTGGAACGGCGAGTCTCGGAACCTCGGCGACCCACGGCCGGGCACGTCGGAGGCGTCTCGGGTCGACACCGGCGTCTCGAGGCGACGTCGGCACCTGGAGACGGTCGGGCGCACGCACCGCGGTCTGTCAGGACACTCAGGGACACTGGCGGCATGACGACCGCCCTGACGCTGCCGCCGACCCTGCCCGCCACGATCACGGCGGGGTCCCGGACGGAGGGGACGGAGGACCTCGGCGGGCTGTCCGGCCTGGTGCTCCAGCTCATCGACGCCCTGGGGGAGTGGGGCGTCGCACTCATGCTCTTCGTCGAGACCGTGTTCCCGCCGATCCCGTCCGAGGTGATCCTGCCGCTCGCGGGCTTCCTCGCCGGCGCCGGGCGGATGAACCTCGTCCTCGTGCTGCTGCTCGCCACGCTCGGGTCGTACCTCGGGGCGCTCGTGCTCTACTGGCTCGGGGCGGCGATCGGCTTCGAGCGGACCGTGCGCTGGCTCGGCCGGCTGCCGCTCGTCGACGAGGACGACTTCCGGAAGGCCGCGGACTGGTTCCACCGGCACGGGAAGAGCGCGGTGTTCTTCGGCCGGTTCGTGCCGATCGTCCGGAGCCTCATCTCGCTGCCGGCCGGCGCGGACCGGATGCACCTGGCGACGTTCTCGCTCTTCACGATCATCGCGAGCGGCATCTGGAACAGCGCGCTCATCCTGCTGGGAGCGGCGTTCGGCACGCAGTACGACAAGGTCGAGCAGTACACGGAGTGGATCGACCGGGTGCTGTACGTCGCGATCGCCGTGGTCGTCGTGACGTTCGTCGTCCGCCGGGTCCGCCGCGCACGAGCCGACCGTGCGCAGCGGCGGAGCGAGGCACCGACCGAGGCCGCTCGCGGGCGCCGACGTGCGACACCCGCGAACGACTGACGGTCACTTCTTCGTGAGGGCCGACTCCTTGTGGGCGGCCTTGTTGCCGGACTTCTCCGACTCGACGATCCAGTACGGGTCGTCGTCGGTGGGCTTGAAGTGCTGCCCGTCGAACGTGAAGTCCTTCGTCTTCTTCTCGACGACGGTCCCGGTCGTCTTGCCCTGCGAGGTGTTCCAGTGCACCTCGTCGCCCTTCGACAGCGCCATGATGTCCTCCTTGCGTAGTCCTCGAGATCGCGGAGACCGGACGCTACCCGCACGCATCCGCGGATCTCCGGCGATCTGTCCCCCATCACGATGTCGTAACGCCCCTGCGGGATCGAGGTGGGACGCGTACCGTTGCCCGTGAGTCACCACGCAGGCGCCTGCCGCGGTCCCGATGGCTCCGGACGGAACGATGTACCCCATGACCCTGGTCGACGGCGCACGAGCGGACACGGTCCTCGCGGCCCGGTACCGCCTCGTCAAGCTCATCGGAACCGGTGGGATGGGGTCCGTGTACGAGGCCCGGGACGAGCACACCTACCGCGCCGTCGCCGTGAAGCTCTTCGCGACGCCGGACTCGATGACGACGGCCGACCGCGTCCGCCAGGAGCGCGAGATCCGGTTGCTGAGCATGCTCTCGCACCCCGGCCTCGTGCCGCTCTACGACGCGGGCACCCACGAGTTCGAGGACGGCCCGCACCGCTTCATCGTGATGGAGCTCATCGCCGACACCACGCTGCTGCGTCGTCTCGCCGGTGGAGCCCTGCACAACTACGAGGTGGCCGACCTCGGCGCCCAGCTAGCCGACGCCCTGGCCTACGTGCACTCCCGTGGCATCGTCCACCGGGACGTCAAGCCGGCGAACATCCTCATCAACGACGAGGGTGCCTCCGGGTTCGCCCGGTCGGTCAAGCTGACGGACTTCGGCGTCGCCCACTTCGTCGACGGCTCGCGCCTGACCAACGACGGCACGATCATCGGCACCGCCGCCTACCTCAGCCCCGAGCAGGTCGCCGGCGAACCGATCGGCTTCGCCACCGACGTGTACTCGCTCGGCCTGGTGCTGCTCGAGTCGCTGACCGGCAAGCAGGAGTACTCCGGCACCCTGATCGAGGCGGCGCTCGCGCGGCTCCGCAACGACCCGCACGTCCCCGAGGAGGTCGGTCCGGACTGGAAGGACCTGCTCGCCAAGATGACGCACCGCGACCCGGCCAAGCGGCCGACGGCGGTGGCGGTCGCGAGCGCGCTCCGCGGCGGGTCGACGCAGGTCACCGGTCCGGTGCCGCTCGGTCCCGAGCGCATCAAGCACAAGCGGGACACGAAGATGCACCGCGCCGCGCACCGGCACGCCAAGCGGGGCACGTTCAGCGCGGTCCGCCGCTGGCGTCGACGGAACGTCCTGGTGGGGTCCTTCGCGACCTTCGGTGTGCTGGCTGCCTGCGCCGCCGCGTACGTCGCGGGCACCCTGCACTGACGTCGGTCCCGCCGTGCGCGGACCGGGTCCGAGCGGCCGCCGGCCCTGGCAGGATGGACGCATGAGCGATCAGCGCTGGATCAAGATCTGCGGCCTGTCGACGCCCGAGACCGTGGACGCCGCCGTGGACGCCGGCGCGGACGCGGTCGGCTTCGTCTTCGCCGCCGGCAGCCCCCGCACCGTGACCGCGGACCTCGCGAAGGAGCTCGTCGAGCGCATCCCCGAGGGGATCGACGCCGTCGGGGTGTTCCGGGACCAGCAGATCGACGAGGTGGTCGGCATCGCGTCCGAGGTCGGGCTCACCACCCTCCAGCTGCACGGCCGAGAGTCCGCGAGCGACTTCGCCCGCGCGCGGGACGCCGGGTTCTTCACCATCCGTGCCGTCTCGACCGACGACTACCTCCGCGAGACCCCGGAGCAGCGGGCGGCCTTCGACCACGACCTGCTCCTGCTCGACGCCGCCGTGCCGGGGAGCGGACAGCTCGTCGACCCGGCGACGATCGCGGGCAGGATCGACGAGGCATGGATCCTCGCGGGTGGGCTGACGCCCGCCAACGTCGTCGCCGCGGTGCAGGCGCTCGACCCCGACGGGGTCGACGTGTCGAGCGGGGTGGAGTCCGAGCGCGGGGTCAAGGACGTCGCACGCATCCGGTCGTTCGTCGAGGCGGTCCGCAGCATCCCCTGACGGACGACGCGATGCACCACGCGACGGACGGGAGGCGCGTGTCGAGCCCGCCACGCGCCTCCCGTCCGTCAGGTGTGCGTCAGCGCAGGGTGGGGATGAGCTCCGTCAGGAACGCGTCGGTGTCCTCCCAGCCCTCCACCGCGTGGCAGGGCACGCCGAGGGCCTTCACCGGGTAGTCGTTGCCCTCGGGATCGAGGCGGTCGCCGACGAACAGCATGTCGTCGAGGTCGATGCCCGTGAGCTCGGCGAGGCGGCGCATGCCGTACGCCTTGTCGATGCCCTTCCGGGTGATGTCGACGCTGGTCGAGCCGCCCGAGCGCACCTCGAGGTCGGGGAGCTCCGCCTGCACGAGCCGGCGCAGGTGGTCCTTCTTCTCGCCGGTCGGGTCCCAGCGCTTCTTGACGTCGACGGGGGCGGACTGCCCGAGCGCGGAGAAGGTCACCTGCGAGCCACGGTCCTCGAGGATCGGGCCCCAGGTCTCGGACTCCCAGTAGCCGGCGGCCTTCGCCTGCGTCTCCACGGCGGCGAGCGCGCGGGTCTTCTCGTCGTCGGTGAGGTCCTCGGCGTACTGCAGCGCCCAGTCCGACCCGGACCAGCGGTAGTACGCGGTGCCGCAGGTCGGCAGCAGGTGCAGGTCGTCGAGCGGGAGTCCGTCGCGGTCGCGCAGCGGGTGGACGAGCTGCTGCTCGAACTGCTGGAAGTTGCCGCCCGAGATCACCGCGACCGGCACGGTGGCGAGCAGGGCGGCGAAGGTCTCGAGCATGCGCGGGTCGAGCGGGGACTTCGACGGCGCGAGCGTGTCGTCGAGGTCGAAGGCGACGAGGCGGGGCGTGGTCATGGGTCGATCCTGCCAGACGCCCGTGCAGAGGCGGCCGGGCCCCGTCGGGACCCGGCCGTCGTGCTGCTGCGGGAGACTCCTCGCTGCGGGGGACTACTCCTTGACGAGCACGACCTCGTCGAGGGGGAGGCGGGTGCGCGGGGCGACCTCGCGCTCGGCGGCCTTCTCGTCGAGCTGCGACGGGTCCGCCACGGTGCCGATCGCGGTCACGGTGTAGGGCACGAACCGCTCGGGCAGGTCGAACGCGGCGCGGAGGCCCTGGGCGTCGATGCCGGCCATCTGGTGCACGTGGAGGCCCTCGGCGTGCGCCTGCACGGTGAGCGCCGTCAGCGACTGACCGAGGTCGTACTGCGCGAAGGGGCGCTCGTCGCCGTTTTCGGTCGCGGTCTCGAGGATCCCGACGACCAGCGCGCTGGCGCGGAATGCCCACGCGGCGTTGAAGCCGAGCAGGTGTTCGTTGATCTTGGCGAAGGTCTCGGTGCCACGGCGGCCGGCGATGAATCGGCGCGGCTGGTGGTTCATGGCGGACGCGGCCCAGCGTGCGGCCTCGAGGACGGCGTCGAACTGCGCGTCCGAGATCGTCGCGGACTCGTCGTAGGAACGCGGGCTCCAGCGCTCCTCGAGCAGCGGCACGAGCGGCTGGCTGGAATCGGTCGAACGGCTGAGCGTGGCAGGCATCGAGGTCATGGTGCGTGCAACGGTGTTCGATGCGAACGCATTTCGGGGCTGAGTGCGTTCACATGAAACGGCCTCGGGTCCGCGGCCGGGGTGCGAGGATGGACCCGATGGGTGGCGTGTTGACCGGGTTCGCGATCATCGGCGCGATCATCGCCGCCGGGTACGTCGTCGGGCGCACCGGCCTGCTCGGCCCGCACGCGCAGTTCGTGATGAGCCGCCTGGCGTTCTTCGTCCTCATGCCGTGCCTGCTGTTCCACACCATCGCGACGGCGCACATCGAGACGCTGCTGTCACCGATGCTCTGGGTCTCGCTCGTCAGCGCCGTGACCGTGGCGGTCGTCGCGGTGCTGGTCTTCCGCCTGGTGCTGCGCCGGTCCCTGGCCACGACGACGGTCGGTGCCCTGGCGTCCGGCTACGTGAACGCGAACAACATCGGTCTGCCGGTCGCCGTCTACGTGCTCGGCCAGGCGACGGCCGTCGTGCCGGTGATCCTGCTGCAGCTCGTCGTGCTGGCACCGCTCGCGCTCACCGTGCTCGATGCGGCGACGGCGAACGGTGGTGGGTGGCGGGCGCGTGTGGTCGGACCGTTCCGCAACCCGATCATCATCGCCTCGCTCGTGGGGCTCGTCTGCTCGGCGCTCCGCCTCGAGATCCCGACCCCGGTGCTCGAGCCGTTCGCGCTCGTCGGCGCAGCGGCGGTGCCCCTCGTGCTGCTGTCCTTCGGCATGAGCCTGCACGGCGCCGCACCGCTGCGGGACCGTTCGACCCGGCCGGATGTGCTCGTCGCCTCGGGGCTCAAGCTGATCCTGATGCCCGCGGTGGCGTACGTGTTCGCCCGGTTCGTCTTCGGGCTCGACGACGAGGACGTCCTCGTGCTCACGACGCTCGGGGCGCTGCCGGCGGCACAGAACGTCTTCAACTACGCGCAGCGGTACCGGGCGGCGGTGCCGGTGGCGCGGGACGTGGTCCTCATCACGACCGTGGGGTCGGTGCCCGTGCTGGTGCTCGTCGCGGCGCTGCTGCACCCGTAGCGGCGCGTGGCCCAGGGCTGGCCGGGGCCGGGCGGGCTGGCTGGTGGGCTGACCGAGCGGGCCAGATCTGCAACGTTCGACAACCCCGCGCGACGGATCGAGCCCGCTCGGCGATCGACGCACGGCATGTCGTGCCCGTTCGCGGCGGTCGTGCGACCGGCGGCCGTGTGACCGGCCGCCGGGTCAGAAGATCATGGGGCGGTCGTCGTCGAGCGAGGTCTCGAGGTCGAGGTCGACCGACACCGGCACGTGGTCGCTCGGCGCGTCGCCCTTCCGCTCGTCGCGGTGGATCGTCGCCGCCACGGTGACGTCGGCGAAGGCCTGGGACCCGAGGACGAAGTCGATCCGCATGCCCTCGTTGCGGGGGAAGCGGAGCTGCTTGTAGTCCCAGTACGTGTAGCCCTCGGGGACGATCGGACGGACGACGTCCTGCAGCCCGCGGGCCTCGAACTCGCGGAAGGCCGCACGCTCGGGCTCGCTGACGTGCGTCGAACCCTCGAACGCCCGGACGTCCCACACGTCGCGGTCGAGCGGCGCGACGTTCCAGTCGCCCATGAGCGCGAGCGGCGTCTCCGGCTCCGCGTCGAGCCACTCCGTCGTACGGTCGGCCAGCTCGGCCAGCCAGTCGAGCTTGTACGTGTAGTGCGGGTCGCCGAGCTCGCGGCCGTTCGGCACGTAGAGGCTCCACAGCCGGACGCCGTCGACGGTGACGCCCATCGCGCGGGCCTCGACCGGCAGGTCCCGGCCCTCGTGGCCCTTGAGGAAGCCCGGCTGGCCGGGGAAGTCGCGGGTGACGTCCTCCATCGGCAGCCGGCTGGCGAACGCGACGCCGTTCCACTGGTTCAGCCCGTGGGCCTCGACCTGGTAGCCGGCGGCCTCGAAGGCGTCCACCGGGAACTGCTCCGGCTTGCACTTGATCTCCTGCATGCCGAGGACGTCGACGTCCTCGCGCACCAGCCAGTCGACGATCCGGCCCACTCGGGTGCGGACGGAGTTCACGTTCCAGGTCGCCACGCGCATGGGATCGAACCTACCGGTGGCGGCTGGCACGGGGGTCGGCGCCGTGGCCCGTGGCGTCGTGCGACACCGCACGTGTCGATCGACGCGCGGAGTGTCGTGATCGCGGAGCGACCCCGAGCCGCCGTCGTCCCGCGCGCCGCCGGGCTAGAAGCGGACGCCGCGCACCGCCATGAATGGCGCCGGGTCGGTGGTCGCGCCGTTGATGTGCACCTCGTAGTGCAGGTGGCAGCCGGTCGAGTTGCCGGTCGAGCCGACCAGTGCGATCAGCTGCCCCGCCGACACGCGCTGCCCCGGCGTCACCCGGAAGCCGCCGTTGACGATGTGCCCGTACGCCGTCGCGACACCGCCGCCGTGGTTGATCCGCACGTAGTTGCCGTAGCCGCCGTACCAGCCCGCGTACTCGACCGTGCCGGCCGAGGCGGCGACGATCGCCGTCGAGCAGCCGCTCGTGAGGTCGAGGCCGTCGTGCATCGTCCCGACGCCGGTGATGGGGTGGATGCGGTAGCCGTACGGGCTGATGACGTAGCCGCCGCCGGGACGGACCCAGCCGGTACCCGAACCGGATCCGACGCCACCGCCGCCACCACCGCCTGTGCCACCGACCGGGGCGCTCGTGCCGCCGCCACCGCCGCCGCCACCGCCACCACCGGAGTTGGCCGCGGCAGCCGCCTGGCGCTGCCGCTCGAGCTCACGCTGGCGGGCCGCCTCGGCCTCGCGCCGCTGCTTCTCCTCCGCCGCCTTGCGCTCGGCCTCGCCCTTGGCGAACTCGGCCTCGGTCCGGACCCGACCCGAGGTCAGCGTCGCGAGCTGGGCGTCGAGCCGCGCCTTGTTGGCCTGCTGCTCGGCGTAGGCGTCCTGCACCTGGTCGGCAGCCGCCTGGGACGCCTGCATCTTCTCCTGGGCCTCGGCGGCGAGGTCCTTGAGCGCCACGCTCGCCCGGTCCGCCTGCGCCGTCAGGGAGCGGGCCACCGCCGCGTCGGCCGTCGCCGCCGTCTCCACGCGCTCGGCCTGCTCGGAGAGCTTGCTGAGGGCGCCGAGGTCGTACAGCAGGTCACGGGCGTCCTCGCCCTCGGCCAGCACGGACGCGGTGACGTCCGCGCCGCCGTGCCGTGCCATCTGCGCGGCGAACTGCCCGGCCTGGGCGGCACTGCGCTCGGCGACCTCGGCGTGCTCGTCGGCGTCGGAGCGGAGGCGCTGCTCCTTCGCGGCGGCGTCCTGTGCCTTGCCCTGGGCGGCGAAGAACTCGTCGCCGAGGCGCTTCGCCTCGGCCTCGGCCGCTGCGACCTCGTCCTCGAGTCCGGAGATGATGCCCCGGATCTCGGTGATCTGCTCCTGCTTCGCCGACTCCTGACCGCGAGCGGCCATGACGTCGTCCCACGAGGGGTACTTCGCGGCGCTCGCGCTCGGGGCGTCGACGAGCACCGTCGCGAGCAGACCGGTCAGGGCGAGCCCGGTGGCGAGCAGACGGAGACGGACGGTCGGACGCGGGGCGCTGTGGCTTGTGGGACGAGTCACGGGCACGAGCCTATACATCCGTACAGGCGGTCCGACACGCCGCCGCGCCGACTGTGGAGAACTCCCGTCCGGTTCAGAAGCCGCGCTCGCGCCGGATCCGGTCGGCGCTGCCCACCACGTCGCGCTGCAGGACGGCGGCGCCGGCGGTCCCGGCGTAGTCGTAGACGTCGAAGCCCGTGCAGTGGGTGATCGACGCCGGGGCGCCGAGGGAGTCCTCCACCGCGGTGGTCCAGAGGTCGTTCGCGCCGATCACGACGAAGGTCGGCGTCGCGTCCCGGTAGGCACCGAGGTCGACGAGCCACGGGTACGTCTCGAAGGTGTCCCGCACCTGCAGCAGGTCGACGTCGCTCTCGGCGTAGGCGGCGAGGGGGCGGACGGTCCAGAACTGCCCGACCCCGGTGACGTGCCGTCCGTCGGCCCAGCGGTCCAGGCACGCGGCGGGCGCGTACCGGGCGCTCGCGACGGCCGCGACGGTGCCCGGGGCGACCGCGACCCCGGCGACCAGGACGACGGCGGCCGCGACCGCCACGACGAGCCGCACGCCCCGTCGGGGTCGGTGCACCCGGGTCCGGCGCACGGCCGAGCGGACGAGCTCGGCGACCGCGACGAGCGCGAGCAGCGGCGCGGTCACGATCGGCTCGAGGTAGCGCGGCGTCTGCGACCCGGCGACGACCACGCCGACCGACACCGCCACGACCGTCACGAGCGGCAGCACGGTCGCCACGAGGACGGTCCGCGCGGTCCGGACCCGCCAGGCCCAGACCGTCCCGCCCACCGCGAGCACCAGGCCCGCGAAGAGCAGCAGCAGTTCGGCGTCGCCCCGGGCCGACCCCGCCCGGTCGTCGGTGAGCGCCGCGAAGAACGCCAGCGTCCGTCCCGCCTGGTCCGGGTGCACGTACGTCGACGGGTCCAGCGAGACGAACGGGGCGAGCGGGATCCGGAGCAGGTAGCCGACGACGGCGCCGGCGACGAGCACGCCGGAGGTCCACGCCGCCGGCCGCCACGGCACCCGACGGGCGAGGGAGAGCAGCGCGAGGGTCACGACCACCGGGGCCGCCGACCACGGGACGTACAGCGGGTTCGACGCCGTCGTGCAGGCCGCGACGAGTCCGAGGACGACGAGGACGGTCACCGTCGCGCGACCGGTCCGCACCGTCCGCAGCACGAGCACGGCCGTGCCGAGCATCGCGAGCAGGGCGCCGTAGTAGTAGGTCGTGGTGAGCAGCAGCGACCCGAGCTCGAGCGAGGTCGCGGTCGCGGTGTACTCCGTGAGCACGAGCGCCGTCACGAACCCGAGCGCGAGGGCGGACACCGTGATCCGGGCGGACCGTCGGGCGGCCGGCATGAGCTCGTTCGCGGCGGCGCGGACCAGGGCGTAGACGGCGAGCAGCACGAGGACGCCGTTGAGTGCCAGGGCCTGCTGGGGCGTCCCCGTCACCAGGGAGCAGAGCAGGTAGACCGGCAGTTCCGGGAAGAAGAACAGTGCCGGGGACATCGCCCACTCGAACGGCTGCCCGAGCCGGATCGAGCGTTCGACGAGCGGCAGCAGCACCGAGTCGCCGTCGTACCAGAGCAGGGCGACCCGGTCGGTGGCCATGACGTGTCCGAGGGCGATGACGGACAGGGCCAGCGCGACGGCGGCGCCCAGTGCCTCCCGTCCGATCGCGGGCCACGCACGGTGCGCGGGCCGGCCGTCCGACGGGACCACGGCGGTGTCGTGGCCGGTCGCTCCGGGCACGACTGGTGGCATGCCCGGAGCGTACCGAGCGTGCCGGAGCGCTGCCTGCGGGTGGCGCTGCGGGGCCCTCGGGTGCGATCCGAGGCCGACCGACTACCCTTGTGCGCTGTGACCGACACGCGCGACCAGCTGATCCAGCACATCTCCGACGATGCGGTGTTCCACGGCGACTTCACGCTGACCAGTGGCAAGCAGGCGTCGTACTACATCGACCTCCGCAAGGTGAGCCTCGACCACCGCGTCGCACCGCTCATCGGCCAGGTCATGACGGACCTGCTCCAGCAGGTGCCCGACGTCGACGCCGTCGGCGGGCTCACCATGGGCGCGGACCCGATCGCGAGCGCCGTGCTGCACCAGGCCGCCGCGCGCGGGCTGTCCTACGACGCCTTCGTCGTGCGCAAGGAGCCGAAGGACCACGGTCGCGGTCGGCAGGTCGAGGGCCCGGACGTCCGCGGCAAGCGCGTCGTCGTGCTCGAGGACACCTCCACCACCGGCGGCTCGCCGCTCAAGGCCGCCGAGGCGCTCGAGCGCGAGGGGGCGGTCATCGCGGCCGTCGCCGTCGTCGTTGACCGCGACACGGGCGCGAAGGAGCGCATCGAGGCGGCCGGCTACCCCTACTTCGCAGCGATCGGACTGGCCGACCTGGGGCTGAGCGCGTGACCGGGGAGCGTCCGGAGGACGCGCGCGGGCCCGAGGACGGCGCCGGACCGGCAGACGGGTCCGACGACGGCCGGGAGGCCCGTGGCACGTCCGCCCCGGACGCTCCGTTCCGCGGACTGCGCAGCGCAGCCGACATCTTCGGTGCGCCGCGCGGTGCCGACGAGTGGCCCTCGCGCCGCGAGCGGCGCGAGGCGGAGCGGGCCGCCCGCGAGACGGGTGCACCGCTGCCGGAGCCGTTCGAGCCGGTGGCCGACGAGGCCGCCGCTGCGCCTGCGGCTGGCGACGAGGCTGCGGTCGGGGTCGGGGTTGCGCCGGCCGCCCCGGGTGCGTCCGACCCCGAGGACGCCGGTGCCACCCAGGCTATCCCGATGAGCGACGAGCTCCGCGAGGCCTCGCTCAACCCGCAGGCCGCGGCCGAGCACGAGCGCGAGACCCTCGGCGAGCGCATCCCGCCCGCCGCCCCCGTGCCGCCGTCGACCACGGCGTCGCACCCGTCGTCGATCTCGCTGCCGACCGCGATGCACAGCCGCGACCAGCGCGCCGCGGAGAACCGCGCGGTCGACGAGGAACGCCGCCGCCTCGACCCGTTCGGGCAGGGACGCACGGACGTCGACTGGCTCGGCCGGGCAACCGGACCGGGGCCGGCGGCGCCGACCCCCACCCCGACCGGACCGGTGGCGCAGCCGATCGGCGTCGGGAACGTGCTGCCGCCGACGCCCGCCGCGCCGACGAACGAGCCGCCGAGCTTCACCGAGCTGCTGCGACTGCAGGGCGAGGACGACCCCGCCGCGGCGGGCGGGACGGATCGGCCGTTCGACTGGGCGGTCCGGGACGACGAGGCCGGCGAGGTCCCCACGGCGCTCACCACCGATCGCTTCGACACGACGGCCCTCGGGGCTGCGGCCGCCGGGGCTGCGGCCGGCGGGGCCGGGTCGTGGTCGCTGTCCGCGGAGGCGGATCCGGAGGACGACGTCGTTCCCGGGGAGACCGCCGACGCTGCTGACACAGCTGTCGCTGCGACCCGGACGTCCGAGTCGCCGTCGTCCTCGGTGACCGACCAGGCGACCCCCGCCCCCGTCTCGGCAGCGGCGACCCCGTGGTGGGCCGAGCCTGCCACCGCCGCCGTGCCGCCGACCGCCGCACCGCCGTCCGTCGAGCCCACTGCTGCCGCGGGCGCCACCGCCGAGGGACCGGCCGCCGAGCGACTGCCGGCCGCGGCGCCGGAGGACCTCGACCAGTCCGAGTGGGACGGGCGCGAGACGAGCGACACGAGCGCGATCAAGGACCTGTTCGGCACCGAGGCCGTCGGGCAGCTCGGCGAGACCGGCTACGACCCGCACGACTCCGGGACGCGCATGATGCCCGCCGTCGGTGCCGACCAGCACCGTGACCCGGCCGTCGCCCGCGTTGCGGACCCGGACGGCGCCTCCAGCGGCTCGACTCCCGGCCCGGACCGCGACAACTTCATCAACGAGGGCTTCGGCCGTCTGCGGAACGAGGGCAGGCGCGGCAAGCAGCTGCTCGTCGTCGCGGCGGTCGTGCTCATCGTCGTGCTGCTCGTCGCCGTCTTCGGCCTGACGAAGTGGATCCTCGGCAGCTCGATCAGCGAGGAGCGCGCTGCCGCACCGACCGCGACCGCGACCTCGGCCGCGTCCGCTCCCGCCGAGTCGACGACCCCGTCTCCGACGCAGGAGGCCGCGGCACCGTCGGCGCCGTCGCAGACACTGCAGTTCGCGACGACCCCGGCGACGCCCGGCGAGCACGCGTGGACCGAGCTGGCCGGCGGGGAGTGCCTGTCGCCCTTCACGGACGCGTGGGCGCAGACCTTCACGGTCGTCGACTGCTCGGCCGCGCACGCCGCCCAGCTGACGGCCCGGGTGCAGGTGGAGGCGGGGCAGTGGCCCGGCCCGGAGGCGCTCGCCGCCCAGGCCTCCCAGCTGTGCCAGAGCTCGCAGGCGATCGACACCGCCGCCGCTGCCGGGTTCGGCGACGTGCAGGTGCAGGGCTCGTACGCGCCGGACCAGAGCACGTGGGACCGCGGCAACACCTTCATCTCGTGCTTCGCCACCCGCTCGTCGGGGCAGCCCCTGACCGGCTCCCTCGCCCCGACCGGCACCTGACCGGCACCTGACCGGGCTCCCTCCCTCCGAGCCCCGCGCGAGCCTGACCCGCGCGAGGCCCGCGCGGGTCAGGACGCGGCGGGGACCGCGGCGGATGCCTCGTCGAGCGTCCGGAGCTCCTCGGCGCTGAGCTCGAGGTCGGCCGACGCCAGGAGCGCCGGGAGCTGCTCGGTGTTCCGGGCGCTGGCGATCGGTGCCACGACGTCCGGCTGCGCCTGCAGCCAGGCGAGGGCGACCGAGGCGATCTCGGCCTCGTGCGCCTCGGCGATGCGGGAGAGGGCGTCGACGACCGCGAGCCCCTCGTCCGAGAAGTACCCCGACACCTGTCCCTCGCGGTCCTTGCCGGCGAAGTCCTCCTTCGTGCGGTACTTGCCGGTGAGGAACCCGGCGGCCAGGGCGAAGTACGGCACGACCCCGAGCCCCTCGGAAGCGGCGAGCGGGGCGATGTCCGACTCGTACGGCTCGCGGGTGACGAGGTTGTAGTGCGGCTGGATCGCGACGGGCAGCGCCAGGCCGGCCTCCTTCGCGATGCGGATCCACTCCTCGGCCCGGGCGCGGGAGTAGTTCGAGATCGCCGTGTAGCGGACGAGGCCCTCCTGCACGAGCTGGTCGAACGCGCGCACGGTCTCCTCGAGCGGGGTGTCCTGGTCGTCGAAGTGCGCGTAGTACAGGTCGATCCGGTCGGTGCCGAGACGCTCCAGGCTCGCGCGGGCCGCCGCGGCGACGTTCGCGGCGGACAGGCCGCTGTACTGCGGGTGCTGCGAGACCTTCGTCGCGACCACGACGTCGTCGCGCTTGCCCGACGCCCGGAGCCACGAGCCGATGACGCGCTCGGACTCGCCGCCCTCGTTGCCGGGGGCCCAGGCGGAGTACACGTCGGCGGTGTCGACGAAGTCGCCGCCGGCACCGGCGTACGCGTCGAGCACCCGGTGCGAGGTCTGCTCGTCGGCGGTCCAGCCGAAGACGTTGCCGCCGAGGGCGAGGGGGAACACGTGCAGGTCGCTGGTTCCGATGCGGGGCATGGCGATTCCTTTCACTGCGGTACGGATCCCGTCCACGCTATGCCTGCGGGTGCCGTGCAGGCTGAGGGGTTTCGATGGACGGATGACCGCCCTCGCCGACGCCCTCACCGACCCCCGCTCGTCCGCCCGACTCCGTGCCGTGATGGCCGCCGGCACCGAGGCGGACCCGTCCGACCTCGACGTGCTCGTCGAACGGTGCGCGGTCGAGCCGGACCTGCAGGTGCGCGAGGCACTGACGTGGTCCCTCGTCCGCCTGCCCGCCGAGGTCGTCGTCCCGCGCCTGGTCGGCGAGCTCGGGCGACCGGAGGCGCAGGCGCGGTCGCAGGCCCTCCACACGCTGTCGAAGATCCGCGACGGCTCCGTGTACCCGGAGGTCGCGGACCGGCTCGGTGACGACGACCCGGGCGTCCGCCGGACCGCCTGGCGCGCCGCGGTGCTGCTCGCACCCGACGAGGAGCGTCCCGCCCTCGCCCGACGGTTGGCCCGCGAGCTCGGGCAGGGGGACCGCGAGACCCGGCTGGCGCTGAGCCGCGCACTCGTCACCCTCGGCGAGGACGTGGTCGCCCCGGTCCTGACCGACGCGTCGGACCGTCGCGGCGAGGCCGTCCGCGAGCACGTCGCCGAGACCGAGCGGCTCCTCGCCGACCCGGACGCCGGATCGGCGCTCGCGCTGGAACGCGCACGACGCGAGATGGCGCTGGGACGCGGGAAGCGCGCCTCCGGGTGACCACCCGACGGACGGGAGGCCCGTGGCGACGCCGCCACGGGCCTCCCGTCCGTCGGTGGGTCACGCCGACCACGCGCGGACGGTTCCGGGGCGGGCCGCGGAAGACCCGGATTCGGGCCGCCGAACAGGCCGGATCGGCTTGCGTGCGCGGATCGCGGCACGGCAGGGTGGGTGCCGAAGGGGAGTAGCTCCCAGCGCGTGCATCGACACACTGGCCATCACGACGATCGGCCCGGTGCACCACCCGTGCGGTCCCACCCGCCGGGCGAGCGAGACCTTCGGCCGTCCTGCCGTGCCGAAGCGCTCCCCACCCCTGCGCGATCGGTGCGGCCCGACCAAGGGACCATCCCGTGATCGACACCGCATCCACCCCCACCGCCGTGACGGCGCCGCCGCCCCGCATGGGCCGCAGCGCCTGGGGCCGCATCGCCATCTGCATCGTGCTCGCGCTGCCCGCCGTGGTCTTCCGCATCGGCGGCTTCGCGCCGGACCCGCTCGTCGACCTGCTCGTGTTCGGCGGCGCGGTCGTCGCCGCCTCGTTCCTGCTCGCCTGGGCGGCCGAGGCCGCGCAGAAGGACATCTCCGGTGCGCTCGCCATCGCGATCCTCGCGCTCATCGCGGTGCTGCCCGAGTACGCGGTCGACCTGTACTACGCGTTCCGGTCCGGCTCCGACCCGGCGTACGAGCAGTTCGCCGCCGCCAACATGACCGGCTCGAACCGGTTGCTGCTCGGGTTCGGCTGGCCGCTCGTCGTGATCATCTCGCTGCTCGTCGCCCGTCGGTACGTCCGAGCCGGTTCCCTGCCGGCGTCGGCGACGAAGGTGCTGCAGCTCGAGCAGTCCTCGCGGCTGGACATCGGCTTCCTCGCCCTGCTCGCGGTCGTCGCGTTCCTCATCCCGCTGATGGGCTCGATCCCGCTCTGGTTCGGGTTCGTGCTGCTCGCCGCCTTCGTGGCGTACCTGTGGCGTGCGTCCAAGGTGTCGGACGACGACGGTGACGACGAGGAGATGGTCGGCATGGCGGGGAACATCGCCTCGATGCCGCAGCGTGCGCGCCGCTGGACGATCGTCGCGCTCTTCGTCGTGGCGGCCGCGGTCATCCTGTCGTCGGCGGAGCCGTTCGCCGACGCGCTCGTCGAGTCCGGCAGCGCGCTCGGCATCGACAGCTACTTCCTCGTGCAGTGGCTCGCGCCGCTCGCGACCGAGGCCCCCGAGTTCATCGTCGCCGCGCTGTTCGCGCTGCGGGGGATGGGTGGGGCCGCGATCGGGACGCTCATCGCGTCGAAGGTCAACCAGTGGTCGCTGCTCGTCGGCTCGCTGCCGATCGCGCACGTGCTCGGCGGCGGGACCACGGGCGGCCTGCCGCTCGACGGGCGGCAGGTCGAGGAGTTCGTGCTCACCGCGTCGCAGACCGTGCTCGGCGTGGCGATCATCATCGCGCTGCGGTTCCACCGGTGGTCGGCGATCGCGCTCGTGGCGCTGTTCGCCGTGCAGTTCGTCGTGACCGACACGAGCGGGCGGTGGGTGCTCAGCATCGTGCACCTCGTCGTCGCCGTCGTCGTGGCCTGGGTCCACCGCCGGGACATCGTGCCGACGCTCCGGGCGCCGTTCCGCCGGCAGGCCGTCTGACGGCGGTCGTCGGCGGGACTCGGCGCGCGCGGTTGGACTGCGCCGAGGTCGCACAATTCTGCATCCTCGGCGTCACCACGGGCACGATGTGGAACCCGGACGCAACGCGCGCGGCAAGTCGTGGGACCTCGGCGAGTGGGTGAGGACGAGCGCAGCGGCGGGTGCGGTGCTGCCGGCGGGCGCGCGGCGTGGAGCGTCTCCGGACCCGGGTCAGTCGTCGTCGGGGGCGAGCCAGATTGCGGCGGCCGCGGCGGCGGGCAGGTCGACGAGGGACTCCTCGCCGGCCGGGTCCCGCCGGGCGACGGCGACCACCCCGGCGTAGTCGCGGACCCGCTCGACGCGCAGGTGCGTCCCCAGCCCGACCCCGAGCTCGTCGAAGTAGCGCAGGAGCGCCGGGTCGTCGTCGGACACCCGGTCGACGACCCCGCAGGCGCCGGGCTCGATCGCCGCGAGCAGGGTCCCCGGTGACGCGGGCACGGTGCCGTCGGCGGCCGGGATCGGATCGCCGTGGGGGTCGTGCGTCGGGTGGCCGAGGTCGGCGTCGACCCGGTCGAGGAACGTCTCCGACACGGTGTGCTCGAGTGCCTCGGCCTCGGTGTGCACCTCGTCCCACGAGTACCCGAGGCGCTGCACCAGGAACGTCTCGATGAGCCGGTGCCGCCGGACCATCGCCACGGCGACCTGCTGCCCGAGCGGGGTGAGCACCACGCCGTAGTACGGGGTGTGCTCGATGAGGCCGTCGCGGTCGAGCTTCCGGAGGTTGCCCGACACCGTGGACGCCGAGACGCCGAGGGCTGCGGCGATGTCCCGCGTCGCGAGCCCCTGCCCGCCGCGCTCGGTCGACTTCCAGACGAGCTTCACGTAGTCCTCCGCCATGACGGACAGGGAGGGCAGGCGCATGCGTCAATGGTACAAACGGCACGTGACCACGACAGCCCCCGTCCGGCGTCGCCGCTGGCCGGTGCCGCCGTCGCTCCTGCTCGGCCTCGCCCCGCTCGTCGCCTTCGCCGCCGTCAGCGCCTGGCGCTCCCGGCCGAGCGACGACTACGGCGCGCTCGGGCAGACCGTCGACAGCGTCGTCCGGGCGCTCGTGCTGCCGGAGGGGATCGCGGTCCTCGTGCTCTGCGCCTACGTGACCGCGCTGGGCTGGTGGCCGATCGCGACCGTCGACCGCGGCCGCACGGCGCTGCGGTGGACGCTGACCGCGCCGGTCCTGATCGCCGTCGTCTGCGTCGCGCGGTTGCCGCTCGTCGACTGGGGCGCGCAGCCGGTCCGCTACTTCCTGCTGCTCACCGTCGGGGTGCTGTTCGTCGGGGTGTTCGAGGAGCTGCTGACCCGCGGGGTCCTCGTCGTCGGGCTCCGTCGCCGGCTGCCCGAGTTCGGGGTGTGGATCGCCTCGTGCGTGCTGTTCGGGCTCCTGCACTTCCTCAACGTCCTGGCCGGGGCGGGTGTCGGCGTCACGGTCGTGCAGGTGGTCTTCGCGGCCTCGTTCGGCTCGACGCTGTACCTCGCCCGACGCCTCACCGGGAACCTGCTCGCGCCGGTGCTGCTCCACGCGTTCTGGGACTTCGGGTCCATCGCGGTCTCGGGCACCGTGCAGACGCAGGACCTGGCGCGCCTGGTGCCCGCCGGTGTCATCGGGCTGTTCGCCTTCGCGGTGCTGGCGCTCGGGGTCGTCGCCGGCGGCGTGGTCGCCTGGCGGGACGACCGGCCCCGTCGCCTGCGACGCCGGTGGCGGACGGTACCGCCCATGGGGGCGGTCGCGGTGTCGGCGGGCGAGCCGCGCCTCCCGTCCGCCGTCTGATCGCTCAGGCGACGGCGGCGCTGCGAATGCCCACAGCCTGCGCCCCGGTTCACCCCCGCGTGGGGGACTGTTCGCCGTCCGGCAACCACCCCTCCCTAGGTTCAGCCTGTTTCCAGACCGGAACTACAGGAAGGGGCGTCGCCCGCCGGGCGACCACCACACATGCGCAGATCCGCCCTCCGCGGAGTGACCGTCGCCGCCGTCGCGACCGCACTCGTCGTCGGGTCGCCGCTCGCCGCACAGGCCGCGACGTACCCGAGCGACTCCACCAAGCCCGACCTCGTGTCGCTGCTGAACGGCTACGACCAGTACTGGACGTCGACCGGGAAGAACGACCTGCACGGCACCGTGAACGACCCGGCGACCCTGGCGACGAACGACCGGCTCACGTCGTGGATCAACCAGCACGCGACGAAGGCGCAGCAGTTCACGGCCCTGCAGGACGCCGAGTACGACAACGCGACGAACACCGCCTACGACCAGTCCTTCACGGTCTCCGAGGGCCTCGGTGATGCGCTCAGCAAGCTGTTCGTGCAGGGACGCAACGACGGCGACCTGCCGCTCGTCAACGCGCTCATCAACTCGTCGAACGGCACGAGCGGCGCCTACGTCGGCACCGGCGACGCGAAGGCCCACTACAGCTACCCGCGGCCGTACCTGCCGACCGACACCGCGGCGACGCTGCCCGCCGGTGACGACACGGCCAGCTGCAACCCGGCGACCGTGAACGCGTCGTCGCTCGCCGCGAACCGCACCGGCAAGGCCTGGGCGGACGCGAAGGGCAACCTCACGATCACGCGCGTGCCCGCGGTGACCGACACCACGCACCAGTTCTCGCCGAACGACGTCGTGCTCGACGCCGGCTACGGCCAGAAGGGCATCTGCACCGGCGGCTCGTACCCCTCGGGCCACACGACGACGGCGTACCAGGCGGGCATCACCCTCGCCACGCTCGTGCCGGAGCTCGCGCCGGAGATCCTCGCGCGTGCCTCCGAGGCCGGCAACGACCGGATCGTCCTCGGCGTGCACTACCCGCTCGACATCATGGGCGGCCGCATCGACGGCGAGGCGGCCCTGGCTGCCCGGTGGTCCGACACCCAGTACCGCACCGAGGTCCTCGAGCCGGCCCGCGCCGAGCTGACGGGGTACCTCGAGGCGAAGTGCGGTGGCACCCTCGCCGACTGCATCGCGGCGGAGAAGCCCTACACGGACGACCCGTACGGCGGCCAGGCGATGCCCGGCGGCACGACCCAGGTCGTCACCGACCGCGCCTCGGCCGCGAAGGTCTACCGCGAGCGCATGACCTACGGCTTCGCGAAGACCGGCACCGCCGGCCTGGCGCCGTCGGTCCCGACCGGCGCGTCGAACCTGCTGCTCTCGACCTTCCCGACCCTGACCGACGCGCAGCGCACCGCGGTGCTCGCGCAGACCGAGATCGCGTCGGGGTACCCCCTCGACCAGTCCGGTACCGCGAACGGCTCGTGGGAGCGTCTCGACCTGGCCGCCGCCACGAGCGCGACCGTCGCGGTCGCCGCGGACGGCACCGCCACCGTGGTGTCCACCGGTGGTGACGCCCGCGTCGTCTCGGGTGTGCTGACCGCCCCCGAGGGCACCTCCGTCGAGGCGGGGAAGCCGATCGCCCTCGCCGGCACCGGTCTGCCCGCCGGTTCGACCCTGCAGGTCGTGCTGCGCTCCGACCCGGTCGTGGTCGGCACGCTGACCGTCGGGGCCGACGGCACCGCGACCGGCTCGGTCACGGTGCCCGCGGGCACCACCGCGGGCGCGCACACGCTCGACCTGGTCGACGCGTCGGGCGCCTCGGTGCTCGTGTCGCCGCTCGCGATCACCGTGACGGCCGCGCCCGCCACGGGAGGCACCGGGACCGGCAGCACCGGGACCGGCGGGTCCGGCACCAGCACCGGGGCCGGCAGCACCGGCACCGTGCCGGCCGGCGTGCACCTGCCCGTCGTCAGCGGCTGATCGTCGCGACGTCCTGACGGGACACCCCGCCGGACGGGAGGCGCGTGGCCAGGCCGCCACGCGCCTCCCGTCCGGCGTCTCCGCGGGGGGTCCGCTAGAGCTCGACCTCGATCGGCTCGGGGCGGACGAGCTCGTGCACGCCCTGGATGACCTCGCTCGGGCGGAACGGGTAGCGGTCGATCTCGGCCTGGTCGCTGATGCCGGTCAGCACGAGCACGGTGTGGAGCCCCGCCTCGATCCCGGCCTGCACGTCGGTGTCCATGCGGTCGCCGATCATGCCCGTGTTCTCGGAGTGCGCACCGATGCGGTTCATCGCCGACCGGAACATCATCGGGTTCGGCTTGCCGACGACGTACGGCTGCTTGCCCGTGGCCTTCTCGATCATCGCGGCGATCGCACCGGTCGCGGGCAGCACGCCCTCGGCGCTCGGGCCCGTCGCGTCGGGGTTCGTCACGATGAACCGGGCACCGTCGCGGATCAGCCGGACGGCCTTCGTGATCGCCTCGAACGAGTAGTTCCGCGTCTCGCCGACGACGACGTAGTCGGGTGCGGTCTCGGTCATGATGAACCCGGCCTCGTGCAGCGCCGTCGTCATGCCCGCCTCGCCGATCACGAACGCCGAGCCGCCGGGCATCTGCGAGCGGCAGAAGTCCGCCGTCGCAAGCGCCGACGTCCAGATCCGCTCCTCGGGCACGTGCAGCCCCGAGCCGCGGAGCCGGGCGCTGAGGTCACGCGGCGTGAAGATCGAGTTGTTCGTCAGGACGAGGAACTCGGTGCCCTCGTCGAGCCACTGCTGGATGAGCTCGGGGGCGCCCGGCAGCGCCTGGTTCTCGTGGACGAGCACGCCGTCCATGTCGGTCAGCCAGCACTCGACGTCGTCGCGGGTCGCCATGGCCACAGCGTACCGGGGGGTCTCGGGACGCCGCTGGCCGGGTGACCAAGGCGGCCTGGCCGACCGGACACCGAACGGCGCTCGGGTTTCGGCTACGGTTTTCGGGACACGTACCGGATCAAGGAGGCCCCCCGTGCTCGTCGACCCTGGCACCCCGTCCGCCGCACCCCGCCGTCGCGGACGGCCGCGGGTGCTCGACCGCCAGCAGGTCATCGACGCGGCGACGACCATCGCGAACGAGGACGGCCTCGACCGCCTGTCCTTCCGTGCCCTGGGTGCGCGGCTCGGCGTCGCCCCGATGACCGTGCACCGGACCATCGGTGGTCTCGACGACCTGCACGCCGAACTCGTGCGGCGCACCGTCGACGAGTTCACCGCCACCTTCGTCTGGCCGGACGACTGGCGCTCGGTCGTCCGGGTCTTCGCCTGCACCTTCCGTGACCTCATGCGCACCCACCCCCTGGTGCTCGAGTCGCACAGCCGGCGGGGTCCGCTGACGTCCACCGAGTCGGACGCCGTCGTGGCGAAGGTCGTCGGCGCGCTGCACCGGGCGGGCCTGCCCGAACGCGAGGCCATGTACGCGTTCTTCGTCGTCTACGACTTCGTCGTCGGGCACGCCGGCGTGCAGGTCGGCCGCGGGGACTCCGACGCGGCGCGACCGGAGCGGCACCGGGTCGTCGCCGATGTCCTCGGCGAGCACTCCTACGACGAGCGGTTCGCGATCGGCCTCGACATCATCGTCGACGGACTCGCGGCCCGGGTGGCCGGGGCGGGCACCGCGACTGGTTGACGGCCTCGCGCCCCGACGGACTGCTGCCATGATCGTCCCGTGGGTCGCAGTCCGGAGCAGGTCGTCGCGGACGCCCGTGCGGCCTCCGCCCGCGGCGACCGTCGCGCTGCGTGGGACTCGCTCCGCACGCACGCCGTCCGCGACCCGGACGAGCCCGCGTACCGGCTCGCGCTCGTCGAGACCTACCGCGCGGCGGGCCACCCGGACCAGGCTGCGCGGTGGGGCGCGTCGGTCCCGGAGGTCCTGACCGACCGCGAACGCGTGCTCCTCGCCCGCATCGCCCGACGGAGTGACGGCGAAGGCGCACTGCGTAGTCACCTCGCGCTGCGCACCGTCCCCGCCGAGCTCGTCGCGCTCCTGCCCTCGGCACGGGAGCGGAGCCGTCGTCGCGCCGAGCGCATCGCGTCGGCGTTCGACCCCGCGCTCGCGCTGGTCGGGTGCCTCGCTGGGGTCGGGCTCGCGGTCGGCGTCCTCGTGACGATGGTCGAGGCGTTCGCCGGCGGCCGGGCGCACGAGGCCGCGCAGGTCACGGTCGCCGCGGGCCTCGGCGCCGTCGTGTTCCTCGGCGTGCTCGCGATCGTGCCCGTGCTGCTCCGACGGCGGTGGGTCGTCGCCGTGCTGCTCGCCGTCGCGGTCACCGCCGCCGTCGTCGTGCTCGCGCACACCGACCCGACCAGGCCGCTGCCCTTCGGCTGAGTGCCACGTGCTCCGGACGGGAGGCGCGGGGCACGCGCCCTACGCTGGTCACGTGACCGAGCGCCTCCCGTCCGACCCCGTGGCCGAGCCGTCGGGACCGGGCGCGGTCCCGACACTGCCGCCGACGCACGAGGCCACCACGAACGGCGTCGGACCGCACCCCGAGCCGTGGCCGGACGACCCGCGGCTGGACCCCGAGCTCCTCGCGGCCGGGGACACCCGGAACGTCGTCGACCGGTTCCGGTACTGGTCGATGGACGCGATCGTCGCCGAGCTCGACACCCGCCGGCACGCGTTCGACGTCGCGATCGAGAACTGGCAGCACGACCTCAACATCGGGTCGATCGTGCGGAGCGCCAACGCCTTCCTCGCCGGGACGGTGCACGTGATCGGTCGGCGGCGGTGGAACAAGCGCGGGGCGATGGTCACCGACCGCTACCAGCACGTCCGGTACCACCCCGACGTCGCCGCGTTCCTCGCGGCCATGCGGGAGGACGACCGGCCGGTCGTCGCGATCGACAACACCCCGGGTGCCGAGCGGATCGAGACCGCGGCGATCCCGGAGCGGTGCGTGTTCCTGTTCGGACAGGAGGGCCCCGGGCTCACCGAAGAGGCCGTCGCCGGCGCGGACGCGCACCTCGAGATCACGCAGTTCGGGTCGACGCGGAGCATCAACGCGTCGGCCGCCGCGGCGATCGTCATGCACGCGTGGGTCGTGCAGCACGCGGAGCTGCCCGCCGACTGAGCCCGCCGGGGCGGTGGTGCGGGCGCGAGCCTCGGCTCCGCGGACACATTCGCGGGGCCGCAGCCGCGAAAGTGTCCGCCAGCGCGAGCCTCGCGTGCGCCACGGGGCGCGGGCGCGGGTCAGCGCGGGGCGGTCGTCCGTCGGGTCACGAGCCGCGGTTCGACCAGGGTCTCGTGGGCCGGGGCCGAGGGATCGGCGATGCGGGCGAGCAGCCGCTCGCCGGCGCCGCGGCCGATGTCGACACTGCGGTCGTCGATGCTCGTCAGCCCCACGTACGACGACGCGGCGAGCGGGGTGTCGTCGTAGCCCATCACCGAGACGTCCTCGGGGATGCGCAGCCCCCGTGCGGCGAGGCCGGACATCGCGCCGAGCGCCATGACGTCGTTCGCGGCGAACACCGCCGTCACGTCGGGGTGGGCGTCGAGCAGGTGCCCGACGGCCTCGGCACCGGCCTCCTCGGTGGGCTCCACGGGCATGACGTGGGTGACGAGCGAGGCGGGCGACGGGGCGGAGGCGACCCGTGCCTCCAGGCCGGCGAGCCGTTCCGCGGACGCCGCCGATCGTCCGCCCACGAAGCCGATGCGGGTGTGCCCGAGCGCGAGCAGGTGCTCGGCCGCCATCCGACCACCGGCACGGTCGTCGTTGGCGACGGTGTCGGCGCGGGGGAGCACGGCGCGCCCGCCCGCGACGACGACGGGCATGCTCGCCGGGATCGCGAGGTCGGTGTCGGGCTCGCCGGCGATGACGATGCCCTCGACGCGCATGGACAGGAAGCCCTCGACGGGGGAGGCGTCGAGGCCGGTGTTGAGGAACCGGTCGGCGACGACGAGGCGGTGGCCCTGGTCCTGCAGCGCCTCGCGGAGGCCGGTCAGCAGGTCGACGAACCACTGGTTGCGGAAGTCGTCGAGCACGACGCCGATCGTGCGGCTGCGGGTGCCCGCCAGGGAGACGGCCGCGGTCGAGGGGCGGTAGTCGAGCTCCTGGATGGCGCGGAGGACGGCCTCGCGGCGCTGCTCGCTGACCTTGGGCGACCGCTGGAGCACGAGGGAGACGAGGGACTTCGACACCCCGGCGCGGGCGGCGACGTCGTAGATGGTCGCGGGCTTGCCGTCGGCGGTGGCGGGCGTGCCGTTCCCCATGATCTCCCTCGACCTGTCGTGGCGTACGTCGATCGTAGTCGGCGCGCCTGGCGGTCGCGTCGGCGGTGGCGCGTGCGAGGCGCGCGGCGGCGGTTCGGTCCGGCGGCGGTTCGACGGTGCAGCGTGCTCGCGAACAACCGAAGGCACGTCGCGCCACGTGTTCTCGTGGCGCGACGTGCCTTCCGTTGTGCGTCGCAGCCGGCCCGGCCGCCAAGCCCTACCCGATCAGGCTCGGCCGCAGGTCGCGCAGCGTCCGCGAGCGGGTCTGCCGCGACGTGACGACGTACGACACGAGCAGCGCGCCGAGCAGCCAGCACGCGAGCACCCCGGCGTCCGACCACACCGCCGCGAACGACCCGCCGTACATCGTCTGCCGCAGGGCGTCGACCGAGTACGTCATCGGGAGCGCGAAGTGCAGTGCCGCCAACGGTCCCGGCAGCGTCTGCCACGGGAACGTCCCGCCGGCGGTGACGAGCTGCACGAGCATGAGCACCAGGCCGAGGAACTGCCCGACCGACCCGAGCAGCACGTTGAGCGCCATGATGATCGCCGCGAAGGTCGCCGACGCGAGCACCATCACCGCCACCGTCGAGCCGGCGTGCACGACGTCGAGGTCGAGCGCGAACCGCACGATCAGGAACAGCGCCGCCATCTGCACGACCCCGAGCAGCGCGGGCGTCAGCCACCCGCCGAGCACCACGCGGAGCGGCTTCCGCACCGCGGTGATCGCGCGCTTCGAGATCGGCTTGAGGATGAGGAACAGCGCGTACATGCCGATCCAGGCCGCCAGCGAGATGAAGAACGGCGCGAGGCCCGCTCCGTAGTTCGAGGCCGCGGCGATGTTGTCGTCGCCGACCTTCACCGGATCGGAGATGACGGACGCCTGGTCGTTCCGCTGCGACGCGGTGGACGCCGGGATCTTCGTGCGGCCCTGGTCGAGCTTCGTCGCGAGCTGCTTCGACCCGTCCTCGACCTCGTCGAGCCCGGTCGACAGCCGGGCCGCCCCCGACGCCGCCGATGCCGACCCGTCCGCGAGGGACGCGGCGCCCGAGGACAGCGTGGGCGCTGCCGCGGCGAGCTTCGACGTGCCGGCCGCGACCTGCGACGAGCCCGAGGCCAGCTTCGACGCCCCGGTGGACGCCGACGCGATGCCGTTCGACAGCGTCGGCGCTGCTGCCGCGAGCTGCGCTGCACCGTCGGAGACCTGCTTCGACCCGGTGGCGAGTTCGTCGACCTTCGTCTGCGCGTCGCCCAGCGTGGCCTTCGTCTGCGCACCGAGCGCGTTGGCCTTGCCGACCTCGGCCGTGATGGCGTCCTGCTGTTCCTGCGTCAGGGTGACGCCCTCGGGCAGGTTCGCCTTGATCTGCGCGAGCAGGGCGGCGGCGTCGATCGGCTGCACGGCCGATGCCTGCTGGTTCGCCGAGTCGACGATGCCCGCGATCGTGGCGTTGCCCGCAGCCACTCGCGATGCACCGTCGGCCAGCTGCGCCGTCTGCTCCGGCAGCGCCGCCGTCTGCTGCTGTGCCGTCTGCAGCCCGGATGCCAGGGTCGACGCCCCGGACGCCACCTGCTGCGCGCCGCTGTCGAGCTGCGCGGTCTGCGACGGCAGCGACGCCGTACCCGATGCGAGCTCCGACGCCCCGGCGGACAGCTTCGCGGTGCCGTCGGCGAGCGATGCCGCACCGTCCGCTGCCGAGGTCGCCCCCGACGCCAGCTGTCCGGCCCCGTCGACGGCGTCGCCGAGGCTGTCCCGCACGTCGGCGAGCCCGAGGAGCAGCGTCGACGCGGCCTGCTTGCCGACCCGCTCGGCGACCGCGGTCCGCATGGTCTTGCCCGCCTGCTCGGCGATCGTCGACGCCAGGTACGAGTTGGTGTCCGCGGTCGTCATGACGAGTTCGGCGCGCTTCGGGTCGTCCGACTGCGCCGAGACGAGCGACTCGGAGAAGTCGTGCGGGATGGTCACGACGAAGTCGTAGGTGCCGTTCCGGACGCCGGAGCGCGCGTCGGCCGCGGTCGTCTCCTTCCACGCGAAGTCGCCGCCGTCGATCGCCTCCTTCGCGACGTCCTTGCCGTAGTCGACCCGGTCGCCGTCGAGCGTCGCGCCGGCGTCCTGGTCGACGATCGCCGCGGGCACCTGGTCGAGCTTGGCGTACGGGTCGCGGTTCGCCCAGAGGTACGCGCCGCCGTAGAGCAGCGGCACGATCATGAGGGCGATGAACGCCAGCCGGGCGAGCGGCGTCGCGGTGAGGCGCGCCAGTTCGGCGCGGACGAGCGAGGGGACGGTCATGCGGGTGCCTCCGTCGGGACGGTTGCGGATGATGCGGGGGCGGACGGGAGGCGCGGGTCGCCGCCGTCGGTTGGGCCCACGCTGGCCGGTTCCGACGCACCGCGGAGCTTGCGGAGCGGTGTGGCGGCCGAGCCAGTGGGGAAGGTCACGTCCTCGGGACCCGCGGTCTGGATGGTGTCGAGCAGCTGCTCGACGGTCTCGGCGGCGGCCTTCGATGTCACGAGGACGACGGTGACCCCGCGGCGGGCGACCTCGCGCACCACCGCGAACCAGTCGCCCACGGCGCCCCCGTGCCGCTCGGGCGAGGTGAGCACGACGCCCGTGACCCCGTCCCGCAGCAGCGCGAGCTCCACGAGCAGTCGGACCCGCACGTCGGTCGGGACCCGCTGCACGGCCGTGTCGGCCCACTGTCGGAGACCGAGCTCGTCGAGCACGGTGTCGACGTGGGCACGGGAGGGCCGGCGCGAGGCGAACGCGAGCTCCTCGCGCACGATCCGTCGCACGGTCGTCACCGGGAACGGCTCGGCGACGCCCGGGGTGTCCACGAGCGCGACGGACGCGCGGACCGCCGCGGCGTCCTCGTGCCCGTCGAGCAGCACCCGTCCGGTGTCGGGCCGCATCCGGCCGCCGGCGATGAGCGACGCGAGCACCGGTGCCTGTTCGGTCTCCACGGCGAGGACACCAGGGTGTCCCGGTGCGGCGACGGCGGAGACGACGGGCAGCGCGGCGCCGGGCTCCTCGCCGATGCCGACGTGGTCGAGTTCGAGGGTCATGCGCGGTCCTCCGGTCCGGTGCGGTGCGCCGCGGGAGCAGTGTCGGTGGTGGTGACGGTGGGCTCGGCGAGCAGTGCCGTCCGCCAGTCCACGCCGGCCATGCCGAGTGCGGACACGACGACCATGCGGTGGCCGGCGTCGTCGGGCGTGCCGGAGCGGGTCGCCTCGTCGAGCACGGCCAGGCAGGCCCCCTCGACGAGTCGCCCGAGCGTCGCTGCGTCGACGTCGTCGCGCATCGACCCGTCGGCGATCCCGAGCGCGCACGCCTCGCGCACCTGGGCGCGCAGGGGTTCGAACACGGCGGCGACGGTGGCGACGAACGGCTCGTGCACCGCGATGCGCGCCATGGAGCGGACGTGGGTGACCTCCGACCACAGCGTCACCGCGATGACGGCGAGCCGCGAGGCCGGCGGCAGGTCGACGAGGTCCGCGGTGCTCGGCATCGCGCCGAGGATCCGCTGCGCTCCGGCGGTCACGACCTCGCGCACGAGGTCGTCGCGGGAGGGGAAATGTCCGTAGACCGCACGCCGCGACAGCCCCGCGGCGGCGGCGATCGCCTCGAGCGAGGCGTCCTGGTCGCGCTGCAGGAGGGTCTTCGCGGCCTCGACGAGCGCGGCGCGGTTGGCGGTGGCGTCCCGTCGTGGCGCTCGAACGGGGGGTGCAGAGTTGCTCACGCCACCATCGTAATAACTTGCACACCGCTGTGCAAGATCGGACGGCGAGGCTGTCTGTCCGCAGAAGTGCCGACTACGTGCCCTGAGAAGGACCACATAGCTTCATCAGAACTTCACCGGAAGACTGACCGAGCCAGGAGTGTGCTGCGTGACCCGTGCAACACCGCCCAACAACCCACCACGTCGGTACCGCGCCCAGCGCGTGCTGACCTCGATCGTCGCCGTCGCGGCCCTCGCCTGCGGCGGACTCGCCGTCGGCGGCACCGCCTCCGCAGCACCCGCCAGCACCTCGGCCTCGGCCGACTCGAAGCTCTCCGCATCGTTGCGGAAGGCCTCGCCGGACAAGAAGGTCAGCGCCTTCGTCCGGACGACCGGTGCCGGTGCGCTCGAGGTGGACGCGCAGGCGAAGGGCGGGAACCTCAACCGCTCCAAGGCGCCCTCGTCCGCCGCGAAGAGCCGGATCGCGACGATCCGCTCGACCAACGCGAAGGTCCTGAACGCCGTCAAGGGCGTCGACGGCAAGGCCGCCGAGCTCTACGCGACCGAGTACACCGTCCCCGGCGTCGCGGTCGTCGCCGACGCCGCGGCGTTCGCCGAGATCGCGAAGCGCTCGGACGTCGAGAGCATCGTGCCGCTCCGACCGAAGAAGGTCGTCGAGCCGCAGCGGAACGCCTCGGCCGATGCGGCCCCCTCCGGCGTCGACCCCAGCCTGGCGAAGGCGGGTGCCGACGGCGTCGCGCCGAAGAACGCCGCGAGCGACCTCTACACCAAGGCCTACGACGCCTGGACCCAGACCGGGCACACCGGCAAGGGCATCAACGTCGCCGTCATCGACACCGGCCTCGACTACACGCAGGCCGACTTCGGCGGCCCGGGCACCACGTCCGCCTACCAGGACGCCCTCGCCAGCACCGGGACGCCCACCGCGGGCTCGTACGACCCGTCGAAGTTCCTCGGCGGCTACGACTTCGCCGGTCCCACGTACAACGCGGACCCGAGCGACCCGGACGCCTACCAGCCCGTCCCCGAGCCGGACGCGAACCCGATCGACGGCAAGGGCGGTGACCACGGCACGCACGTGGCCGGCACCGCCGCCGGGTTCGGCCTGAACGCCGACAAGAGCACCTTCCGCGGCGACTACACGAAGCTCACCCCGCAGCAGGTCCAGGACATGTGGGTCGGCCCGGGCAGCGCCCCGCAGGCCGGGCTCTACGCCCTCAAGGTGTTCGGTGACGGCGGCGGCTCGACCGACCTGACCGGCGCCGCGCTCGACTGGGTCGGGCAGTCCCTGACCGAGGGCAGGAGCATCAACGTCATCAACCTGTCGCTCGGCTCCGACTACGGCGCGGCCGACGACCCCGACAACGCCAAGATCGACGCGCTCACGGCACGCGGGGTGCTCCCGGTGATCGCAGCGGGCAACGCCGACGACTTCACCGACGTCGGTGGCTCGCCGGGCAACGCGGAGGGCGCCCTCACCGTCGCCGCCGCGTCGACCGGTCAGAGCCTGTTCGACGCCGTCGAGGCGACCGCCCCGGCGGACGTCGCGAAGAACTGGCGCGCGCAGTACTCGCAGAACTTCCAGGGCACGCTCCCGGTCGAGGGCGACGTGTTCGTGCCGACGGTCGACGTGGACGGCTGCACGCCGTTCACCGGCGACGAGGCCGCCGCGCTCAAGGGCAAGGTGGCCTGGCTGAAGTGGACGGACGGCGCGCTCGAGTGCGGCTCCGGTGTCCGGTTCAACAACGTCCAGGCAGCCGGCGGCATCGGCGTGCTCCTCGCGGGCACGGTCAACACCTTCGACTCGGGCATCGCCGGGAACGCGGCCATCCCGGGTGCCGAGCTGACCCGGGACAGCGTGACGGGCCTCCAGGCCGCTGCCACCGCCGGGACCCTGCACGTGCGCTTCGCGAACGAGCTGAAGGGCGTCGAGCTCGCGACGGACGCCGAGACCACGAACACCCTGGCGCCGTTCACCAGCCGCGGTGACCACGGTGCGTACGGCGACGTCGTCAAGCCGGACATCGCCGCACCGGGCGTCAACGTCATCTCCGCCTACAACGGCACCGGCAACGGTCGCCTCTCGCTCAGCGGAACGTCGATGGCCACCCCGCACACCGCGGGCATCGCCGCCCTGGCGTTCGAGACCCACCCGGGTTGGAGCGCGCCGGAGATCAAGGCCCTGCTCATGAACACGGCCACGCACGACGTGAAGCAGCAGGCCGGCAGCGACCAGCTGGCGACGCAGCTCCGACAGGGCACCGGCCGTGTCGACGCCCTGCAGGCCGTGCAGGACGGCACCACCGTCCGCAGCCAGGAGAACGACCAGCTCGTCACCGCCTCGTTCGGTGTCGTGGAGGTCAGCGCCCCGACGACCGAGAAGCGCACGCTCCTGGTGCGCAACACCACGGCGCAGACGCAGACCTACAAGGTGGCGTACGAGTCGCGGATCGCGCAGCCGGGTGTCGTGTTCGGCCTCAGCTCGGACACCGTGACCGTCACGGCCGGCGGGACCGCCACGGTCACCGTCACCATGACGATCGCCGACCCGACGCTCCTCCGGAAGGTCATCGACCCGACGCAGGCCGCGGTCGAGGGCGGCACGCAGCGTGAGTTCGTGCCGGCCGCCACCGGTCTGGTCACGTTCACCCCGGCCACCGAGGGTGTCTCGCCGCTCCGACTCGGCGTCTACGCCGCACCGGAGCCGGTCAGCACGCTGCACGCCGACGACGTCGTCTTCGGTGGCAGCGCCCGCACCGCAACGATCACGCCCGAGGGCACCGGCGTCTCGCAGGGGACCGGCTCGACCGCGTACCAGGCGCTCGTCGCACCGTTCCAGCTCGGCGGCACCGACCCGAAGGAGTCGTTCCCGGACGGCACCGCGAAGCAGACCCTGGCGGCCGCGGACATCCGTGCCTTCGGGGCGAACTCCACGGCGCTCGGCCTCAAGGACAAGTCGAAGGGCCTCGTGTCCTTCGGTGTCCAGACGGACGGCCCGGACGCGAACCCCGGCGTCTCGAACAACGTCGAGGTGCTCATCGACACGAACCGTGACGGCGAGCCCGACTTCCTGACGTACGACGTCAAGTCGACGACGGCCGACGTGACCCTCGTCCGCACGATCGACCTGAACCAGACGGACCCGAAGAAGCAGCTCGTCGACACGCAGCTCCTCGGTGGCGCCGCCGCCGGTGTCGACACGAACACCTTCGACTCCACCGTCAAGGTGCTCCCGGTCTCGCTCGGTGCCCTCGGGTACACGGCGAAGTCGACCTCGGGCGTCTTCGACTACGCGGTCGTGACCGAGTCGGCCTACTCGCCGACGCTGCCGACCGCCGCCTCCTCGGTGGTGGACGACACGAAGACGGCGACGTTCAACGCCTTCCAGCCCGCGGTGTCCTTCACGCAGAACGGGGCCTCGGCCCTGACCTACCCGGACACGGCGATCAAGGTCATCCGCTCCTCGGCGACCTCGACGGCCGCGAAGGTCCTCCTCCTGCACCTGCACAACGCCCCGGGCGACCAGGCGGACGTGCTCAGCACGACCTCGGTGACCCCGAAGCTCGCGCTGGTGTCGGGCAACGTCACGGTCACGGGCTCGACGAAGGTCGGCACGAACCTGCGGTCGCACGTGGGCACCTGGAACACGGACGGCATCACGTTCTCGTACCAGTGGCTCCGTGACGGGAAGAAGGTCGGCTCCACGGCCGCGACCTACAAGACGTCCAAGTCGGACATCGGCCACAAGCTGTCCGTCGTCGTGACCGCGAAGAAGTCGGGGTACGAGAGCACCTCGATCACCTCCGCGCAGACGGGGACGATCACCAAGTAGCACCACCACGGGAGCGGGTGGTCCTTCGCGGGCCGCCCGCTCTCGTCGTGTCCGGTGCGCGGACCGTCGAGCGGTGTGCGTCAAGGGGACATGTAGTTAGGCAAACTAGGCAGTGGGTGCGAGCATTGCGACATGCGAACGCAGAGCACCCTGATGCAGCTCCGGGCCAACCCGATGGAGTGGCGACGCCGAGGGCTCACCCCGCCGGACCCTCCAGGCCATGGTCGAGGAACGCCTCGCCCAGCCGGGCCACTCGCCGATCGTCGGCGATCCCTCGTACCAGGACTTCTTCCGCGGCTGACCGCGGAACGCCACCACACGACGGACGGGAGGCGCGGTGCCCGCTGGCACCGCGCCTCCCGTCCGGCGGTCCGTCCGGTGTGGTCGCGTCAGAAGTCGAGCAGACGCGGGACGAAGAGCTGCAGGTCCAGCCACAGCGCGCC